>JBCBCF010000041.1:0-21228 GCA_038530905.1 Acidobacteriota bacterium | reverse complement strand
CCGGAAACGCTACGTCATGGGTGAACAACCACGCCCAGGCCTCGAGCTCGCGCGTTGGATTGCCCAAAAAGAGATCGACGGAGCGCGGCGGCGTGCCGGGCTCCGTCGTCTCCGCGGTCGCGGGATCGCTCTCGCTCACTCGGCGGGAACGATCGCCACCACGAGCTCGGCGACCACGTCGGCGTAAAGGTCGACGGTCACCGGATGCTCGCCGACCGTCTTGAGCGTCGGCGTGCCGAGATCGAGTTGGCGCTTCTCCACCTCGATGCCATGCTCCGCCAGCTCATGCACCACGTCGAGCGCGGTGACCGAGCCGTAGAGAGTGCTCTTCTCGCCGACACGCTTGCGGATCTCGATGCGGGTTTCGCCGATCTTGGCGGCGATCGCCTCTGCCTCATCTCGGGCCTTGGTGTGTGCGGCGTCGATTTTCTCGCGCTGCTGCTCGAAGTAGGCGAGATTGCCCCGCGTCGCCTCGAGCGCGACGCCCTGGGGCAGCAGGTAGTTGCGGGCGTAGCCCGGCTTGACATCCACGACCTCACCGCGCTGCCCGAGATTGCGGAGGTCCTGGAGCAGAATGATTTCCACGGGGTGTCCTCGCGATGCCTCAGTCGGCGGTGAAAGGGAGGAGCGCCAGGTGGCGCGCCCGCTTGATCGCTGCCGCCAGCATGCGCTGATGGCGCGACGAGGTGCCGGAAATCCGTCGAGGCAGGATCTTCGCCCGCTCCAGGACGTAGGCCTGGAGGGTCTTGGTGTCCTTGTAATCGATGTACTCGATCCCCTCGGCGGTGAACTTGCAGACCTTGCGGCGACGGTAAAACGTGCGACGACGACGAGCCATTAGTTGTCTCCCTTCTCTGCGCTCGCTTCACCCTCGGCGGGCGGCGCCTCCGCCGCTGCCTTTTTGGCCGCCTTCTCAGCGTCCTGCCGCTCCTTCTCCGCCTTCTCGGCGGCGAGCTGCTTCTTGGTCTCTTCGTCGGCGAAGAGCTCAGCGTTGGCGACCTGTGTCGGCTTCACTTTGCCCTTGCGCATCGCGCGCTTGAGATCCTCGTCAGTGCGCACCACCAGGTGGCGCAGCACGCGCTCGTCTTGCTGCAGCAAGCGCTCGATCTCAGGCCACGGCGGCACGGGACCGTCGGTCGTAACGTACAGAAAGACGTAGCGACCTTCGTTGAACTTCTCGATCGGGTACGCCAGCTTGCGCTTGCCCCAATGATCGATCTCGGTGACGCGGGCGCCCACCTCTTCGATCATCGTATGGAAGCGTTCGGCGATGGCCTGGACGTCGTCGTCGGTTTGACGCGGCTCGACGACGATCCCCAGCTCGTAGGTGCGGAGCATCGGTTTCTCCCTTTGGCCTCGTGCGGTCCCGGCGTCTGATTCCTACGCGCGCCGGAACAGAGAGAGCAGGTTGTGTTGGATCGCTCCGCCAGCGGCGGTGCGAAGTCGCAGACTTTAGACGATCGAGCGTTCGATCGCAAGGCCTGGCGCCGACTGCCAGCGCCAGGGGGCGAGCGCCGAGAGCCTCAGACGAGCAGCGGCGCGATGACCAGCGCCACCACCGACATCAGCTTGAGCAGAATGTTGAGGCTCGGGCCCGAGGTGTCCTTGAAGGGATCGCCGACCGTGTCACCAACCACCGCCGCCTTATGCGCCTCGGAGCCCTTGCCGCCGTGATTGCCGGCCTCGACGTATTTCTTGGCGTTGTCCCAAGCGCCGCCGGCGTTGGACTGGAAGATCGCCATCATGACGCCGGAGGCGGTCACGCCGGCTAGCAGGCCACCGAGCGCCTCGGTGCCGAAAGCAAAGCCGACGGCAACCGGCACGACCACCGCCAGCGTGCCGGGGAGCACCATCTCTTTGATCGCGGCGGAGGTCGAGATGTCGACGCATTTGGCGTACTCGGCCTCGGCCTCTCCCTCCATCAGACCCGGAATCTCGCGGAACTGACGGCGGACCTCTTCGATCATGTCGCGCGCGGCACGGCCGACCGCCTGCATCGACAGCGACGAGAAGAGGAACGGCAGCATGGCGCCGATGAAGATGCCGCCCATCACGAGCGGGCTGGCGACGTTGATCGTCTCCAGGCCGACGGTGGTGCGATAGGCCGAGAACAGCGCCAGGGCGGTCAACGCCGCTGAGCCGATCGCGAAGCCCTTGCCGATCGCCGCCGTCGTGTTGCCGACCGCGTCGAGCTGGTCGGTGCGAGCGCGCACGTCCGGCCCGAGGTGGCTCATTTCGGCGATGCCGCCCGCGTTGTCGGCGATCGGACCGTAGGCATCCACGGCAAGCTGGATGCCCGTGGTCGACAACATGCCGAGGGCGGCGATGGCGATGCCGTAGAGACCGGCCTGGTCATAAGCGATGAGAATCGCGGCGACCAGGACGACAACCGGCCAGGCGGTTGACTTCATGCCGAGAGCGAGGCCCGCGATGATGTTCGTCGCCGAGCCCGTCTCCGACTCGCGCGCGATGCCCTGCGCCGGCGCCTTGGCCTCCGAGGTGTAGTACTCGGTGATCATGCCGATGGCGACACCGGCAGCCAGGCCGGCAAGCGTGGCGAGGAAGACTCCCATGGCGCCAAACTCGGAACCCTCGAGAACGTAGGTGTCGGGCAGCAGCCAATGACAGACGAGGAACGTCGCGACCAGCATGACGCCCGCGGCGGCGAATGTGCCGCGGTGCAGAGCGTGGCTTGGGTTGCCGCCCTCACGAGTGCGCACCAGGGCGGTGGCGCCGAGCGAAATCAGAATGCCGAGACCGGCGAGCACAAGCGGCAGAACGACCAGCGCCGGCACGCCTTCCACGGTGCCTGCCGCCGCCGCGCCGAGCACCAGCGAGCCGATGATGGCGCCGACGTAGGACTCGAAGAGATCGGCGCCCATGCCGGCGACATCGCCGACGTTGTCGCCGACGTTGTCGGCGATCGTCGCGGGGTTGCGCGGATCGTCCTCGGGGATCCCGGCCTCGACCTTGCCAACGAGATCGGCGCCAACGTCGGCCGCCTTGGTGTAGATGCCGCCGCCAACGCGCGCGAAGAGCGCGATCGAGCTCGCGCCGAAGGAGAAGCCGGTCAGCACGTTGATCACGCGCGACAGGTCACCCTCGAAGAGGCCCAGATAGAGGAGCATCAACCCAGACAGGCCGAGGACCCCGAGGCCGACGACGCAGAAACCCATGACCGCGCCGCCGGAGAACGACACGCGCAGGGCATCGTTCAGACTGGTCCGGGCGGCCGCCGCGGTGCGCACGTTGGCGGCGGTGGCCACTCGCATGCCGAAGAAGCCGGCCAGCCCCGAGCAGAACGCGCCGACCAGCACCGAAACACCGATCAGCGCCGAGCTCTCTTCGTTGCCGGCATTGGCGAAGGCGAGCAGGCCGGCGACCACCACCACGAAGATGGCGAGCACGCGGTACTCGCGGCTCAGGAACGCCATGGCGCCATCGCGGATATGGCCGGCGATCCTGGCCATGGTTGCGTCACCGACGTCCTGGCGGTTGATCCACGAGCTGCGCACAAAGGCGTAGATCAACGCCAGCACGCCGCACACGGGCACGATGTAGAGCAAAGTCTGAGTGTCCACTCTGGGTCTCCTCTGAGAAGCTTCGATCGAAGGCTGCGAATGATGGCGGCGCCCGGATGAACGGCGCCTGGCTCCGTTGGCGTATGCGTCGCTTGGCGAACGCCGACGGAGGGCTCAAACGAATGACTCGGAGCGCGAGGGCGGCCGATTCTACCGATCGGCTGGCCTCGCGTCAGCCGGCGGCGTCCACCGTCGGCTGATCGATGGGCGCTGCGGCGTCGGCGGGCAGCGGGCCGTTGAACCGCTGCATCGCGGCGTCCGCGCCCTCCGATGCCCATGTCGAGCAGGCATCGGCGGCGCGACGGATCATGCGGTCGACGTCTTGCTGCTCGTTTGGCTCGAACGCCTCGAGCACAAAGTCCGCCAGCGTCTCGCCCGCGATCGCCTCGCCGTCGCGCGGTCCGACGCCGAGACGCAAACGCGGCACCTCGGCGGTGCCGAGATTCTCGATCACCGACTCGAGGCCGCGATGGCCGGCCGGCCGACCTTGCGGTCGCAGCCGCAGGGTCCCGAGGGGAAGATGAACGTCGTCGTAAACGATCAGGAACGCCTCAGCCGCCAAGTCGTGACGATCGGCGAGACATCGCGCCGCCCAGCCGCTGCGGTTCATGAAGGTCTGCGGTGCGACCAGCAGGACGTCCCCGGCGTGCGCTGCGCGACAGCGGCAGGCCTCGCCACCGAGCTGCGCATCGTGACGCGACGCCAACTCCTCAACGACCCGGAAGCCGACGTTATGACGCGTCCCCACGTAGCGCGAGCCCGGATTGCCGAGCCCGACCACGGCGCACGTCGGCGCTCGATCGGCCATCCTCGCCGCGTCCGCCGACGTCTATTCCTGGCCGGTCGCTTCGATCTCGTCCGGCTCTTCGCCCTCGAGACCCGGAACCGACTCGGCTTCGATCTTCTTCGCCTGAACCGACGCGACGGTGCGCTGCGGATCGTCCAGCAGCTCGACACCTTCGGGCAGCTCGACCTGGCCAGCCTCGACGTGGTCGCCGATCGACAGGTCGCTCACGTCGAACTCGAGGTGACCGGGAATGTTGCCCGGCAGGCAAGAAATCTCCAGCTCGCGCAGCACCTGATCGAGCAGGCCACCGTCGTTCTTGACGCCGGCCGGGACCCCCGTGAGCTCGAGCGCCACGCTGACCTGAACCGCCTTCTCCATGTCGACGCGCTGGAAGTCGATGTGCTGCGCCTTGCCGGTGATCGGATCGACCGTCAGCTCACGGATCATGGCGTGGCGCGCCTGATCCGTGCCTTCCAGCTTGAGCAGGAACACCGGATTGTCGTCGGCGCTTTTGCGCAGAAACTCTTCGATCTTCGTACGCGACAACTGGATGGTGGCGGGTTCGAGACCGATGCCGTAGACCACGGCCGGGACTTTGCCGGCGGCACGCAGCCGACGGTTGGCATTCTTGCCTCCCGCCTCGCGCCGCTCGACTTCGAGGGTGAGATCGCTCATGAGAACTCCTTGGCTGCGGAAGCTCGCTCAGACGAAGAGCGAGCTGACCGAGCTGTTGCGATGGATGCGGATGATCGCCTCGCCGAGAAGGGGCGCGACCGTCAAGGGCTCGAGCTTCGAGCAGCGTTCGAGCTTCTCTTCGAGAGGCGTCGTGTTGGTGATCAGGACCCGCTCGATCGGCGACTCGGTGAGTCGATCGAGAGCCGGGCCCGAGAGCACGCCGTGTACCCCGGCGGCGTAGACCGCTTCGGCACCGTGCTCCTTGAGCGCGGACACGGTGTGAGTCAGCGTGCCCGCGGTATCGATGATGTCGTCGAGGATCAGCACCGCCCGTCCCTCGACCTCGCCGATGATGTGCATCACCGACGCCTCGTTGGGCGCCGTCCGACGTTTGTCAACGATGGCGAGATCGGCGTCGAGGCGCTTGGCGATCGCCCGCGCCCGCTCGACGCCGCCCGCATCCGGCGAGACGATCACGAGGTCGGGAATGTCGAGCTCGCGGATCGCCTCGAGCAGAACCGGCGCGGCGAAAAGGTGGTCCACCGGCTCGTCGAAGAACGCTTGGATCTGCGGCGCGTGCAGGTCCATGGTCAAGATGCGGTCGGCGCCGGCTTGCGAGATGAGATCGGCCACGAGCTTCGCGGTGATCGGAACGCGAGGCGCGTCCTTCTTATCCTGCCGAGCGTAGCCGTAATACGGGAGCACGGCGGTCACGCGGCTGGCCGACGAGCGCTTGATGGCGTCGAGCATCACCAGCAGCTCGAGCAAGTTGTCGTTCACCGGCGAGCAGGTGGGCTGGATCAGATAGACGTCGGCGCCGCGCACGTTCTCCTGGAGCTGGCAAAAGACCTCGCCGTCGGAGAAATTGTAAAGCTCGACCTTCCCCAGCGGAATGCTGAGGTACTCGGAGATCTCGCGAGCGAGCGAGCGGTGCGCACGACCGCTGAAAATGATCAATTCGCCGTACATGTTCGTATCGAAAAGCTCTCGGAAGCCGGCGTCGATTCGCGCAGAACGCCTGGATCTTGGCGGGCGCGACGCGGGCTGGTCGGGCCGCGCACGGCATCGCCACCGCGCGCGGCGGCCTCGGGGGCGCTATCTTCGACGTTCGATGCCTGCCGCGTCAAGCAGCAGCCGTCGAACATCGCACTTCAACGCGGCGTCGAGTCTCGCCGCTCAGCTGACGGTCCAAAACGACTCGCGCAGGTGCATCTCTTGCACTTCTTCGAGGGTCTGGTCGTCATTCGAGGCGCCGGGAGGCGCCTTGCGGTGACCGTTGAGCGTCGCCAGCTCGTCGCCGGCAGGGTCGGCTGGCGGACCGCTCGCGGCCTGAGTCGGCTCACCGATGTCACCCTCATCGGCTCGGTCAGGCCGGCGAGGTGTCGGATCATCGACCATGCGGCGATATTCACCCAACACCCGTTCCTCGATCCCGCGTCGCGTTTCGTTGTTCAACGGATGGGCCACATCCTTGAACTCACCGGTCCGCTTGCGGCGGCTGGGCATGCTGAGGAAGAGACCGTCCTTGCCCTGAATCACCTTGATGTCGTTGACCATGAAGCAGTGGTCGAAGACGATCGATACGAAGGCCTTCAGCTTGTCTTCGCCGACCGGGAAGATTTTGACCTGGGTGATGTCCATCGGTCTCTCCGAGTCCGAATGATCGCGCGCGGGCCTGATCGAGCGGATCGTCAGCGATGCCGGACGCAGCGCGCGGCACACCCGACCTCCGCACAGTGGGTCGATGCAGCCGACTTGACGAAGCTGCAACCCAGTGAATCGAGCGAACGTTCATGGTAGAGCCGCGCTTCCTTGCTGTCAACGCAACGTCACCGCAGAAGAATGCCCGGCGACGAAGGTCAAAGACTCAGAGCTTTTCCCATGTTTTATTCGCATGACACAGCAGCGCAGCAAGCCGAGACAGCATGTCGACCGGCGGATCGAGGCGCGCGGCTCACCGGAGACCAACGGGCCTAGAATCGTCGGGATGCTTCGCTCCGCACTCGACCTCGAGCTTCCATTCCCCGAGCAGCTGCAGCACATCGCTGCAGACGTTCGACGCGCTGGCGGCCGGCTCCTCGTGGTCGGCGGCTCGATCCGCGACGGCCTGCTCGGCCGACCGGTTGAAGATCTCGACCTCGAGGTCTATGGACTCGAACCGACGCGGCTGGAGGCCGTCTTAGCGCGAAGATTCGAGTTGGATCGTGTCGGCCAGAGCTTCGGTGTTCTCAAGCTGCGCGGCCTGCCGATCGACGTCGCTCTGCCCCGGCGGGAATCGAAGCGCGGCCTCGGACATCGCGGTTTCGAGATTCATTCAGATCCAAACCTGCCCTTTGCCGAGGCGGCGCGCCGGCGCGATTTCACGATCAACGCCCTCGGTCTCGATCCGCGGAGCGGCGAGGTGCTCGACGCGCACGGCGGCCGCCGAGACCTACGTCGTGGCGTGCTTCGGCACGTGTCGGAGGCCTTCGCTGAAGACCCACTGCGGGTGCTGCGCGCCATGCAATTCGCCGCCCGTCTCTGCTTTGAGGTCGCCAACGAGACGATCGACCGATGCCGCACGATCGACATCGAGGGGCTGGCGAGCGAGCGGATCTTCGAGGAATGGCGGAAGCTGGTCCTCGCCGGCCGTGAGATCTCACGTGGTCTCGACGTGCTGCGTCGCACGCGGTGGCTGCGGTACTTCCCTGAGCTGGCGGCTCTCGTCGATTGTCCACAGGATCCGACCTGGCACCCCGAGGGCGATGTCTGGCGCCACACCCTGCACGTCATGGACGCGTTCGCCGCCCGCCGCCTCGGCGAGCCCCGCGAGGATCTGATCGTGGGCCTCGCCTGCCTCTGTCACGATCTCGGAAAGCCCGCGACGACGCGCTTCGCCGACGGGCGGTGGCGCTCGCCCGGCCATGAAGCCGACGGCGACATGCCGACCCGCCGCTTCCTTGGACGCATGACGTCCGAGCGCCGCCTGATCGACTCCGTGGTGCCTCTCGTGCGCGAGCACCTCAAGCCGTTCCAGCTCTTCGACGCCGCGGCCGGCCCGGCGGCCATCCGTCGGCTGGCGCGGCGGGTCGGCCGCATCGATCGACTGGCGCGCGTCGCGCGCGCCGACCACGCCGGACGACCGCCGCTGCCCGCCGAGCCGTTCCCGGCCGTGGACTGGCTCGAAGCACGCGCCGCCGAGCTGGCACTCGAGGCCCAAGCGCCCAAGCCGATCGTGCTCGGCCGGCACCTGCTCGAGATGGGCTTCGCGCCCGGGCCCGCGCTGGGCCGGGCCCTCGCTGCTCTCTTCGAGCGCCAGCTCGACGGCGTCTTCGAAGACCTCGACGGAGGGCGGCAGGAGGCCCGACGCTTGATGGCTGCCTCCGCGACGCCCGACGAACCCTCCGCCACCAAGTAGGTCGAAGGTGTGAGCACGGCGCCCAGGCGCTCGACCCTGTAATCTTGAGCTTCGTCGCCTCGAACGTCGGGATCTGAGGTCTTCCGAGACCGCCGATGCATGCGCGTGGGCGCCGGGACGGCCGCGACGCGACCGATCGCTGACTTCGAATTGAGATTCTTCATGGCGCCTCGACTTGCGACTCTCCTCGACCGCTTCGGCCTGACGCCGCGCATCTCCGACACCGAGCGCGCCGCGCTCGAGGCGGGCGACGTGTGGATCGACGGCGACTTTTTCTCGGGCGCCCCCGATCTCGCCGCCCTTCTCCGTCTTGCCTACCCACAGCTCAGCGAGGCCGAGCAAGCATTCCTCGACGGGCCGGTCGAGGAGGTCTGCCAAGCCCTCGACATCGAGCGCCAGAGCCGGACACGAGAGCTCGGACCGAAGGTGTGGGAGCTGCTGCGGACACACCGTTTCTTCGGCCTCGGCATCGCGCCTGAATTCGGCGGTCACGGCTTCTCCGCCCTGGCGCAGAGCGCGATCTTCGGCAAGTTGGGTTCGCATTCGATGCCTCTCTCGTCGATTGTCCTGATTCCGAATTCGGTCGGTCCGGCAGAGCTGCTCGCCGAGGTTGGCACCGACGCTCAGAAGGCCTGGTACCTGCCGCGCCTGGCGCGCGGCGACGAGATCCCCTGCTTCGCCCTCACGGAGCCGGATGCCGGCTCCGACGCCGCCTCCATGCGCTCTCACGGCCGCGTGGTGCGTCGCGACGACGGCTCGCTGGGCCTGCGCCTGACGTGGGAAAAGCGCTACATCACGCTGGCGCCGATCGCGACCCTGATCGGTCTCGCGTTCCGCCTCGAGGATCCCGACGGGCTGCTGGGCGGCAAGGCCGATGTCGGGATCACCTGCGCTCTGGTGCCGGCGGACGCCGACGGCGTCGAGATCGGCCGCTACCACGACCCCATGGGAGTGCCCTTCCCCAACGGGCCGATTCGCGGGCGCGACGTCGAGGTGTCGATCGATCAGATCATCGGCGGTCCGCGCCAGGCCGGGCGCGGCTGGACGATGTTGATGGAGGCCCTCTCGGGCGGTCGCGCGATCTCGCTGCCGGCGCAGGCCACGGCTGGCGTCAAGCATGCGGCTCGCGTGGCCGGCGCCTACGCTCGCGTGCGTCGGCAGTTCGACACGTCGATCGGTCGCTTCGAAGGCGTCCAGGAGCCGCTGGCGCGCCTGGGCGGCACGGCGTATCAACTCGAAGCAGCGCGGGTTTTGATGTGCGGCGCGATCGACTCCGGTCGGCGACCGGCCGTGCTGTCGGCGGCACTGAAATACACCGCCACCGAGCTCGGCCGAGCTCGCGCGCTCGACGTCATGGACGTCCTCGGCGGCGCCGGACTGTCGCGTGGGCCACGCAACCTGGTCGCCGATGGCTACATCGCGGCGCCGATCGGCGTGACGGTGGAGGGCGCCAACATCCTCACGCGTTCGCTCATCGTCTTCGGCCAAGGCGCGATCCGGAGCCATCCGCACGCGCAGCGCTTGCTCGAGGCGATGCGCGCGGGGGACGCCGTCGGGCTCTGCCGCGCGCTCGTCGCCCAGGCGCGCGGCCTGGCAACTAATGTCGGCCGAGCGTTCGTCTTGAGCCTGAGCCGCGGGCGCGCGGCACGGACACCGATCGACGGCCCGATCGCGCCCTACGCGCGGCGACTCGTCTGGGCATCGGCGCTCTTCGCGCTGTGGACCGATCTTGCGTTGGTCGCCAACGGCCCCAGCCTCAAGCGGCGCGGCAAACTGAGCGGGCGCTTCGCCGACATCTTGGCCTGGATGGTTCTCACCCTCGCCACCCTCCGGCGCTTCGAGGCAGAAGGACGGCGGACCGAAGATCTGCCGCTGATGCAGTGGGCAGCAGAGGAGGGCCTGTGGCGGATCCAGCAGGGCTTCGAAGGGCTCCTGGCGAATTTCGAGGCGCCGCTCCTCGGCCCGGTGGCCCGCGGTCCTCTGCTGACGCTGGCACGTCTGTCGCCCGTCGGGCGACCGCCTTCGGATCGCCTCGGAGGGCGCGTGGCGGCCCTCGTGCAGAAGCCCGGCCAACAGCGCGATCGGCTGACGGCCGGCCTGGCGATCCTCAACGAGACGCCGCTCGCCCGCCTCGATGATGCGCTGCGCGCCACCGTCACCGCCGAGCCCGCCGAAGCGATCCTGCGCCGAGCGATGCGCGCCGGACGCCTGACGGTCGACGGTTCCGCGAGTCTGGCAGCCGAGGGTGAGCGTCGAGGCCTCCTGACGACCGAGCAGCGCCGTGCGGTCGAGCGGGCCGCCGCGGCGCGACGCGAGGCGACGCGGGTCGACGACTTCAGCCTCGATGAGCTGCGCGGCCCGATCGATCGCGACTTCGCCCTCGCCAGCGACGCGGCCGGGGCCGCGAACGCGCTCGATCTCGATCAGCCGTCTCTCGAACCGCCTTCTCTCGATCGACCCGCGGCCGACGCCTGAGCGGAGGGCAAGCTATGTGCGGTCGCTACACGCTGAGCCATCCGGGCGAGATGCTGGAGCAGCTCGCCGTGGTCGACGCTCTCGACCACGAGCTCGAGCCGCGCTACAACATCGCACCAACGCAGTCGGTACCTGCCGTGCGGGCCGACGGTGACGGAGCCCGTCGGCTCGTCGCGCTCCGTTGGGGGCTGGTCCCTTTTTGGGCCGACGACCTGGCGATCGGCAACCGCATGATCAACGCGCGCAGCGAAACGGCGGCGAGCAAACCGGCCTTCCGCGCCGCCTTTGCACGACGGCGGTGCCTTCTGCTCGCCGACGGTTTCTTCGAATGGGTCGCTCGCGAGCGCGGTCCGAAACAGCCGTTCCACATCCATCGGCCAGATCGAACGCCGTTCGCCTTCGCCGGTCTCTGGGAGCGCTGGGACAAGGGCGAGGCGGCCGTCGAAAGCTGCACGATCTTGACCACCGCCGCCTCCGAAGCGATGACGCCGTACCACCATCGCATGCCCGTGGTGCTTGAAGGCGCGGCGCGCGACCGCTGGCTGAGCGACGACGCCGACCGGTCGGAGCTCGAGTCGCTCGCCGGCCCGTTCACCGGCGAGCTGACGTTCACGCCCGTGTCTCGGCTGGTGAACAACCCGCGCAACGACGTGCCGCGCTGCATCGAACCGCTGCTCGGCGACGCCTGAGCAGCGGTCGCCGCGGCTCTCGACGCTTCAGCGCAAAAAGCGCAGCGTTGCCTTGCCGAGCAGTCGCGCCAAGCGGCCGTACGGCGGTGCCATCAGCTTGAGGGCGCTCCAGCGGTGATGCTTGAGGACCGCCCGCCGGTGGCTGAACGCGTCGAAGCCAGCGCGTCCGTGCGACGCACCGTGACCGCTGTGATTGACCCCGCCGAACGGCAGCCGCGGATGCAGGAAGTGCAGCGCGACGTCGTTGATGCAGGTGCCCCCGGCTGACGTCTTGCCGATGACGTCGCGGGCGAATCTTCGCGACCCGAACACATACAGCGCCAGCGGCTTCGGTCGCGCGCGAATGATCTCGAGGGCATCCTCGAGCCGGTCGTAGGGCAGCAGCGGCAGGATCGGGCCAAAGATCTCTTCCTGCATCGCCGGGGAGTCGAGCGGGACATCGACCAGGAGCGTCGGTGCGACGTAGCGCGAAGCCCTGTCCGTCTCACCGCCGAAGACGACCTGGGCACCAGCATCGCGCGTGCGCGCCAGCAGGCCCTCGAGGCGATCGAAGTGTCGCTGATTGACGATCCGCGCCAGATCCCTGGATCGGCGGCGCGCGGCGTCGGTGGCACCGTAGGCCTTGCCGATCGCCCGCGAGAAGACGCGCACCGTCTCGTCGAAGCGCGCCCGCGGAACGAGCACGTAATCGGGCGCGATGCAGGTCTGCCCGGCGTTCACAAACTTGCCCCAGACCGTCTTGGCCGCGGTGTCGCGCAGCTGGGCGTCGTCGCCGAGCACCACCGGAGACTTGCCGCCCAGCTCCAGCGTGACGGTCGCCAGGTGATCGGCTGCGCTTTGCATCACCCGTCGACCGATCGACGTCGAGCCGGTGAAGAAGACATGCTCGAACGGCCGCTCGAGAAGCGCCTGCGCAACCTCGGCGTCGCCTTCGAAGAGTGCCACTTCCGACGGGTCGAAGAGCTCCTCGATCATCTGCCGCAGCAGCGCCGAATGCGCGGGCACCAGCTCGGAGGGCTTCAACACGACGCAGCAGCCGGCGGCCAGCGCTGAGATCAGCGGAATCAGCGTCAAGTTGATCGGATAGTTCCAGGGCGCGATGACGAGCGCCTGACCGCGGGCTTCGGGCACGATCCAGGAGCGGGTCGTGGCGAGGGCGGGCGACGCACGCACGCGCTCCGGGCGCATCCACTCCTCGACGTGACGCATGGCGTGCCGCGCCTCCTGGAGCACGGGCCAGATCTCGGTCAGATCGACTTCGAATGCCGGCTTCGAGAAGTCGGTGCGTCCGGCCGCGCGGATCTCATCTCGATGCGTGTCGACCCAGGCGGAGATCCGCTCGATCCGCGCGATGCGCTGCTCGGGACCCGAATTGGCCATCGCCCAGCGATGGTCGCGCTGGAGCTCGAAAATCCGGTCGAGTCGCTCCCGCCACCCAGCCTCGGCTCGCGCAATCGTCGGTTCGTCCGCAAGGGCGACCGACGGCTGGTCGCCGTCGGTCGAGATGGTCTCCGACAAAGGCGCGCTCATAAAGGCATCCTACCGGAGGCCGGGGGAGCTGAACTGCGACGCGCTCAGCGCCGTTCCAGAAGACCCACGCGGACCAAGTCATGTTCGATCTGGCTCTGGATCCAATCGAAGACCCTCCCGCGCTGTAGTCGCCAGGCAAGCCTCGCAGGTAGGCGGGCTTTCAAATGCAGCTCTTCCTTGATGAGTCGCCGAGCCACGTAGTTCAGGCGCGCGCTCACCTTGCAGTGAAGGCGATTCAGGTCACGGCGACGGAAGGTTCGGACCTTTCGGTCGGACCAACCCCTCTCGCTGGGCCACCGCGGCTGGTCAAGCTCTCTCGCACAGTCGCCAAGGAGTGGGATCACACGCAAGAAACCGTTCCGCTGCTTCGAAGCTTGGCTCGCTCTTGCCGATTCGCTCCAGCGACTGAACAGTGGATTGCACGGGTGGAGAACGAAGTGATCTCTCAGGAATTTCTGACAGTTGCGGCGGCCCAAGAGGAAGTCGTGACGTCGATAAGCTTCGGACAAGAAGCCGCCGAAGGCGCCGATCGTGCCGCAGGCAAGGACGTCCGAGACAGCTATAGGTCGCTCATCGAGCTCGCGAGACGGAGCGATCAAGAACCGGCTTCCCACCTGATTCGAGAGCGCGAGTGCTAGTTCTTCGGGCTTGAAGCGGGCCTGCCGTTTCAGGGCCATGAACATCCCGAGCAGGACCTTCGGGATCGTCGCGTCGATCTCCTCGATTCCCACGGGCTCTGGGAAGGGATCGATCAGAATCACTCCTCGATCCGAGCGGATCACGTCGCGCGGGTTTCGCCCGCCACCCGACAACGACCGCCGAGCGAGCTCCAGCGGCTCGTTGTCCATCAGGCCACCGTCGACGCTGAGAAATTCGTAGTGTCTGTCGGAGTCGGCCCAGCTGGGAACGAGCGCGGTGGATTTCGTGCAGCTCTTCCGCCGCTGTGCCTCTTCGTGATCCAGAGCGACGTCCCAACTCCGAAAGTCGTACTGAGAGCGGTCTCGACGGAGACTTCGCGGCGCGAGGCCGATCGGAAAGGCCCCCGAGGCGATCGACGCCGCGATCATCGAGTTCCACTTCCCCCGTCCGGCAACGGTCGTCGTTCCCGGCACGAGCCCGACGGCTCCTTCCTCTTCATCCAGAACAGTCGGGCCCACCTGGTAGTGAAGATAGTCGGCGTGCGCCGCCATCGAGTAGCCGGTGGCACCTTCTCCCTGGAAAACGATCTCGTACGGCACGCCTCTCAGATTGGTCACACTGAGATAGAGGTCGACTGGGTCTCCAACCCACGCCCGTCGCTGTCGAGGCGACCAGCGCCGCTTGCTGAGTTGCCTGGCCATCCTGTCGATGGCCGTGGAGTCGAGAAGAGAGGCGAGGTGAGCAGTCTTGCGATCACGACGCTTCAGCAGATTCGTAAGATCGATTCCCCGGACCCAAGTGTCGTAGAGAACGTTTCCCGTCGTTCCGGCAACCGGCGATTGGACGTGCTCGAGCTCATGATGCAGCGTCATGGCAGCAAGCCCAGCGGTCATCGCCCCTGCGGACGCGCCCGACATCACCTTGAGCAGAACTCGGTGCGGCGGCACGTCCTCGTCACCGGTCGCCTTCGCGGCTTCCCAGGTATCGAGAGCCTGGATCAGAAAGTCCAGGACTCCGGCCGTGTACGCGCCGGCCGACACGGCGCCGGCGAACACGAGACCCACTCGATAGGTCTCATCTGAGCTGGAGTTCGGCTGGACGACCTGACGGGCGACTTCGTTCGAGCACTGAATTGCCGACGGATCGGACATGGGACAACCTCCGGGGATTCGTGACGGTTCCTACGCCTGAAACAACGCGCAAGAACCCTTCCCGCTGGCTCAATCTCAGTCGTCCGTCAGCTTCGCCTCCCACGGCGCGCGATCGAGGTCGGAGAGGATGCGGCGGTTCTCGCGCCAGTTGTCCTCGACTCGGACCTTGAGATCGAGGTAAACGCGGCGCTCGAGGTAGGCCTCAAGATCGTGGCGTGCAGCGGCGCCGATCGACTTCACCTGCCGGCCGCCGGCCCCGACAACGATCTTCTTCTGGCCCTGGCGCTCGACCAGAATCGAGGCATGAATCACCGCCAGGCCGTCGCCGCGGTCCTCCCAGCGATCGACGACGACCGCGGTGGCGAACGGCAGCTCGTCCTTGGTTTGTTCGAGGACCTTTTCGCGAATGCGCTCGGCGACCAGGAACCGCTCAGGGTGGATCGTCAGGAGGTCGGGATCGTAGCTCGGCTGGCCCGCGGGCAGGAGCCGCCACAAGACGTCGAGCACTCGATCGAGGCCATCGGCACGTCGGGCGCTGATGGGGATGATCTCTTCGAACGCGCCGCGTTCGGCATAGCGCCCCATGCGCGGCAGAAGCGACGGTTTCGCGACCTTATCCACCTTGTTCAGCAGTGCCAGCTTCGGTGCCGCCGCCTGCGCCACCCAGTCGAGGAGGTAGCGATCGCCACCGCCGAACGGCTCCGAGACATCGACCAACAGACACACGATGTCGGCTTCATTCAGCGCCTCTTGTGCCGCCTTGAGCATTTGCCGATTCATCCGATGCTGTGGCTTGTGCACACCCGGCGTGTCGTAGAAGACGATCTGCCCGCGCGGCTCCGAAAGGATGCCGACCAGACGATGCCGCGTCGTCTGCGGCTTGTCCGAAACGATGGCCAGCTTCTCGGGCAAGAGCCGGTTGAGCAGGGTCGACTTGCCGGCGTTCGGACGGCCGACGAGCGCCACGATGCCAGCGCGGGGTTCGAGCGCGGTGTGAGACTCAGATACGTTCATCGGGGGTCGCTGGCGATCCGCTGTTAGGCGGTCGCACGATCGGCAAACTTCTCGACGGACTCGATCGGCCAGACCGCGGCACGCAAGATGCGTCGATCATCCGCCTCCTCCACTCGCACCCGAAGGGACGGCAGATCGACCTCGCGCCCAGACGCCGGAACCTGTCCGATCGTGCCGCAGACCAGCCCCGACAGGGTGCCGTAGGGAACCGTGTCGAGCTGAAGGTCGATGGCGAAAAGGTCCTCGACATCTTCGAGCCGCGACTGGCCTGAGATCTCGTAGCCGCCGCCTTCGATCGGCGTCGGTTCTTCAGCCTCCTCGTGTTCGTCGCGGATGTCGCCGACGATCTCCTCGACCAGATCCTCGACGGTAACGAGGCCGGCAACGCCGCCGAAGGCATCGACGACGATCGCCATCTGCAGATGCCGCGCCTGCATCTCGGTCAGCAACTCGGGTAGGGGCTTGTCGTCTGGCACGAAGTGCGGTCGCTTCGCGATCGACTCGAGGTCGAAGGTCTCGTTGGAATGCTGCGCGGCGAAGAAGTCGCGAATATGCAACACACCGACGGTGTGATCGATCGATCCCTTGTAGATCGGCAGCCGGGTGTTCTTCGAATCGAGAAAGACCTGCGCCACCGCTTCCGGTTCGGCATCGACCGCGGCGGCGAACACATCGACCCGCGGCGTCATCACTTCGCGCGCCTGGGTGTCGCCGAAGTCGACCACGCTGCGCACGAGCAGCTCCTCTTCCGGCTCGAGAATCCCCTCGCGGCGGCCGACGTCGATGAAGGCATCGATCTCGCCGTCGGTCGCCTCTTCCTCATCTTCTTCCGCCTCGATCTGGCCGAAACGCACGAGCCGCGCCGCGACCCAGACCGCCGGCCACAGCAGGAGCGTGGCAAGGCGCAGCGGCAGGGTCAGAGCGCGCAGCGCCGCCTCTGCACGCAGCTGGACCAGCAGGCGGTTGAGCCATTCGATCGTGATGAGCAGAACCGTCACCACGCCGACCGCGATCCACACCGGCTCGGCGGCGCCGACGCGCAGCAGGAGGCCACTCGTCGACACCAGCAGGCCGAGGGGCGCGACGCGCGCCAGAACGGCGAGAATCCAACGAAACGCCTCGAATTCGCTCGGCGAGTCATGCAAACGGCGCAGCCGCTCGCTCGCCTCTTCCGCCCAATGCCGCAGCCGAATATGGCTGGAGCGCTCGAGCACCGCCGAGGCGACGCCCAAACCGATCGTGGCCACCGCCCACGCCACCGTCATCACGACCGAGCTCACGACGCGACCTCGGCGGGCGCCGGCTGCGGAATCCAGCGCTGTCGGAGATCCCTTTCGAGCGACTCCATCTCGCCGTCGTCCGTCTCATGGTCGTAGCCGAGGCAGTGGAGGACGCCATGGAGCAGCAGTACGCGCAGCTCCGTCGGCAGCGGGTGCCCGTGCGCCGCAGCTTGACGCCGGGCGGTCGGCACGGAAATCACGACATCGCCGAGATGCCTCGGCAGATCGGGCGTTGGAAACGCATCGTCGCCTTCGACCAGATCACCGACGAAGCTCAGGACGTCGGTCGGCCTCGGCTTGTCGCGATAGGCGCCGTTCAGCCGCCGCATCTCGACGTCGCTGACGAAGCGGGCAGTGAAACTCGAGACTCCTGGAGCCAACTCGACGACGAGTCGGGTCAGCCACGGGCGGAGCTCGCGCAGCCGCACGTCGCGGTAACGGCAGGGATTCTGGAGATGAAGAGCCGGAGGGCTCGCGGCGCGCGACGAGGTGCCGTCAGGCTCCTCGTCGTGTCGAGGGGGAGGGTCTTCGCTTTGCAAAACCGAGCTGCGGTCATGGGCGACGGTAAGGCGCTCGCGGGCGCCCCGCGCGATCCTATCCGATCCAGCCGGTTGCCGAGGTTCAGATCGCTCGTCGCGAACCCGCTGCGCGGGCGGCTGGGACCTCGCGTGTCTCGACGTCTTCGACCGCCGGCGCCGGGCGCGGGCCAAGAGGCTGTCGTTCAGCCGCGCCGTCGTCGAACTCTTCCTCGACGGCCGGCTCGTCGACGCCCGCTTCGTCCGCCGCCGACTCGTCGGTTGTCGCCGCCGGCTGCGATCCGCTTTCCGTTCGATCCTGCTCGGTGCGGTTGAAATCGAAGCCCGGATAGTCGACGCGGCGGTGGTAAACGTTGGCAAGGATGCGAAGAAACGCGTCGGCGATCTTGCGTAGGTCGCCGAGAGTCAGCTCGGCGTCGTCGAGCTGACCGTCCTGCAGGCAATCGTCGACGATCGCATCGACCACGCCGCGCAGCTTCTGCCGACTCGGCTGCACCAGCGTGCGGCTGGCCGCCTCGACGGCGTCGGCGAGCATCAGGACGCCCATCTCCTTCGACTGCGGCTTGGGACCCGGGTAGCGGAACTCTTCCTCTCGGACCTCTTTGGTGTCGCGATCGCACCGGTCCTGGGCGCGCGCATAGAAGAATTTGATCAGTCGGGTGCCGTGATGCTGCTCGATGGCGTCGATGATCGGATCCGGCAGAGCCTCCTTCTCCGCCATCTCCAGCCCTTCCTTCACGTGGTTGATCAGGATCAGGGCACTCATCGAGGGCTGGATCTTGTCGTGCGGGTTCTGACCCAGCGGCTGGTTTTCGATGAAGTACTGCGGCCGGTAGATCTTGCCGATGTCGTGGTAGAGCGCCCCGGTGTGCACCAAGACCGAGTCGCCATCGATCGCCTCGACCCCCGCTTTCGCGAGGTTGGCCACCGCCAGCGAGTGCTGGAAAGTCCCCGGCGCCTCGAACGCGAGGCGCCGCAGAAGCGGCAGGTTGGGATTGGCGAGCTCGACCAGCTTGATCGAGGTGGTCAGACGGAAGAGCGACTCGAGGATCGGTAGGGTGAAGCTGGTCACCGCCGCCGCCAGCCAGCCGCCGGCGAAGCCGAGCCCGATATCGAGCAGGAGCTGCGGCGCGCCGCCCTCGAGGCTGCCGGACAGCGTGCTCAAGACCAGAACCGCGGCGATGTTGACGAGGCCGACCACGAAGGCAGCGCGCGTCAGCATCGAGCGCTGGCGATAGTGCCGACTGTCGAGCGCGAAGACCGCGGTCAGGCAGCTCGCGAGGCAGAAGACGGTGACCGTCCAGCCGGACTCGCCACCGGCGATCTGACCGGCGAGCAGCGAGTAGACCAGCGACAGCACCAGCGCCTGGTCGCGGCGGTACAGCAACACCGCCATCATCGCCAGCGCCGCGTAGGGAATCGCGTAGCCGTAGCTCACCGCCGACACGAACGGCTCGCGCTCGACGGCCGCGGCGACGGCGCCGCCCACGAAGCGAGAGAACCTCGCCCCGACGAGCGCCAGGCAGAGCAGGAAGAGCGACTCGCCGAGGATGCGCGAGCGCGAACGGTCGGGTCGCGCGTCCTGCGCGCTCGCCAGCCAAAGCAGAAGCACCGCAGCAAGCGCCAGCCCGAGACTGCCGACAGCGGTCAGTGCCAGCCCACCGACATCTCGCGAGCCCCGCAGCTCGCGCAGCGCCTGGGCGCGCACCGCATCGATCCGGCCGCCCTTGCGAACGATCACCTCGCCGCGTTCGAAGGTCCGCGTCACGGCGCCGGTCTCGGCGGCAGTGGCCTCGCGGCGCGCCAGCGTGGCGCTCGAGTTGAAGGTCAGATTCGGCGTCACGTTCGACACCAACATGTCGACCAGCGCGCTGCGATCCGCCGCGCGCAGATCGTCCCAGGCGCGCAGATCCTGGGCGATCACGTCGCGTACCTGCTCGGGATAGTCGAGATAGCGGTACAGGTCGAGCTGCTTGACCGCCCGATTGCTCGGCAGCTCGCGCAGAGTGATGCCGCGCTCGCGATGCTCGAGCAGCAGATCACGGTCCGAAACCACGCCCTGACGCAGGGCGCCTTCGAGCCCCGAGGCCAGACGCTCCTCCATCTTCGGCGTGAAGCCATCGGCAATCAACAGCTCGAGCTGCTCCGGCTCGGTGCGGAAACTCGAGGCGAGGGCCAGCTGGCTCGCGCGCTCTTCGAGGGTCGGTTCGGGCGCGGTGACCGAGACCGGTGCGGCCGCAGAGGACGCACCGACAGCCGGTTCGTCGGCTTCGACCGGCGCCGTCAGCTGGCGGCCGGCCTCGAAGAGACGTGCCAGCTCGCGCCGCACCTCGGCCGCGACGCCACGATCGAGATCGAAGACCGGCAAGCTCTCCTGGCGCGCACGCTCGCGCAGCTCGCGGGTGGCGGCGTCGTCGGTGAGCGTCAGGTCGCGATCGGCGACGTAGGTGCGGCCGGCGATCTCGCCCACCGACACCTCCGGCACCAAGACCATGCGCTGCGGCAGCAGAACCCACATGACGACCAAGACGAAAAGGGTCGTCCACAGCACGGGCAGCTCGAGCAGCTCACGCCATTGGCGGCGAGCGCGGTGCTTCGCGAGCGCCCACCGACCGGTCGGCGGGCGACGCAAGACGGCGCTGCGCGAGGCGCGCCGGCTCGAGCCGTTCTTCCCGCCGCCGCGAGGCTTGGCGTTCGGTGTGTTCTTCGGACGGGCCATGAGCTGAGGAAAGCGGAAAGAAAGAGCTTACCGCACGCTCCGGGGCGTGCCGGTTCGCCGCGAAGCGGCGGCGCCTCAGCGCGGCGAGCGGGGCGCGTCGGGCGCGTTCCCGTCGCCCACGCCTTCGCGGCGGGCGTCGTGGCGCTCGTACGCCGCAACGATCTTCTGCACCAGCGGATGACGGACGACGTCGGCCTTTTCGAAGCGGACGAAGCCGATGCCCGGGACGTCGCGCAGGATCTCGAGCGCCTGGCGCAGTCCGGAGTCGCGGGCCGACGGCAGGTCGATCTGCGTCGTGTCGCCGTTGATCACCGCCTTCGAGTTGAAGCCGATGCGGGTCAGGAACATCTTCATCTGCTCGGGCGTGGTGTTCTGCGCCTCGTCGAGGATGACGAAGGCGTCATTGAGCGTGCGCCCGCGCATGAAGGCGATCGGCGCCACTTCGATGATCTGCCGCTCGAGCAGACGCCCGACTTTCTCGACGCCCAGAATGTCGTACAGCGAGTCGTAGAGCGGCCGCAGGTACGGATTGACCTTCTCGGCCAGGTCACCGGGCAGGAAACCGAGCTTCTCTCCGGCCTCCACCGCGGGGCGCGCGAGCACAATACGCCGCACCTTCTTGTCGGTGAGCGCCGCCGCCGCCATCGCCACCGCCATGAAGGTCTTGCCGGTGCCCGCCGGCCCCGTCGACAAAACGATGTCGTGGTCGAGCATGGCGCGCAGATAGCGGAATTGATTCGGGCTGCGCGGCGAGA
>JBCBCF010000040.1:0-21287 GCA_038530905.1 Acidobacteriota bacterium | reverse complement strand
CAGCTCCAGAAGCGGTCGACCTTGCGCAGGCCGAGGCAGGCAACTGCGCGTCTCAACCCTATGAGCAGCGCCCTGCGGCGGCTCGAGACTCCTATTCCAGCCCCACGAACTTCCTGCGTTGCGACAGCGGAGAGTATGCGCTTTGCTATTACTCCGGTGCGGATCCGTTGCCCTGCGATCTGTCGACCGACGAAACCGGCGATTGCCAATGCCAGGTCTTCACCGCCTCGGCAGAGGCGCCGATGTACATCGAGATCGGCGGCATTCTCAACGCCTGTGTCTACGCGGAGACGGTCGAGCAGTGCGGCGCCAACGGTGCAGGCTGCCAGAACATCTGCACCGACCATCCCTCGATTCCGGGCTGCAGCGCGACGTCTACTTCGCGTGTCGCGCCGGCTTGCGACTACGTTGCTGATGGCACATTCAATCCTGCTGCCGACGTGATCTCGACCTTTAGCCTGGCGACGGTCTCGGTTCCGGACGGCCGGGGCACGTTCTCGATTGCCAGCAACGATGCCAACGGCCAGTACGCTGGCTGCATGACCGCGCCGTGCACTGGCTCGGAGATCGACGCCGACGGCAACGAATACACCACGTGCGCCTGCCCGCTGTGGCCGACCGATGGCTCATCGGCGGACTACCAATTCGGCCGACGCTGCCATCCTGGAGATGACCCGAAGTCACCGCGCAACTGCGATCTGGCGGATGATCAGGTGTGGTCCGCCGCGGTCGACGCGTCGCTGACGTCGGCGATCTCTGCGGAATAGGTCGCTTTCCTAGGCGGCTCGCATCTCAGCACGTTGTGGCCAGTACCCGGCGACGGTTCAAGTGCTGGTAGAACGCGACTTAGCAATCAGCGTGATCTCTCGCGACGGTTGACTGGCTCCGCTTGAGAGCGAAAAAGGGCCGGCATCGAATCGATGTCGGTTCTCGCTTTAGACTCCTCTAACCATCATTGGAAACTGAGCAAACAGGGTCCACTGGTTCTCCGAGAAAGCTCAGCCTTGGCCTCGGATCAGCGTCGACCGCATCTTTGGCCGGGCAAGTCCCTTCAGTTGCCGTCCACACATTGAACTGTGTAAGTTGGCACATGGGAGGACGATAGATGGCAACCAACCTTGCCTTGGACGACCGGTTGATCGAAGAAGCTGTCGAGATCGGGCACCACCCGTCCAAGAAAGCGGCAGTGAACGCAGCCCTCGAAGAGTACATCAAGGCTCGTCGGCGCCTGAAAATTCTCGACTGGATGGGGAAGGTCGACTACTACGACGACTACGATCATAAGAACCTTCGACGGGCCAGTTTGACTTGATCGTTCTTGTCGACACGATGATCTGGTCTTTCGCTTTGCGTCGTCGTCCTCGGAGCTTGAATGACCAAGAGTCTCTGCTGGTCGAGGAGTGGGCTCGGTTTGTACGCTCCGGCGAGGCGGTCCTCATCGGCCCGATCCGCCAGGAGATCCTCTCCGGGATCCGCAGCGATGGTATTTTCACCTCGATCCAGGAAAGCCTCGGAGACTTCCGGTATCTGGAGATCATTCCGCCCGACTATGACCAGGCGGCACGATTCTTCAACCGATGCCGCAGCCACGGCATCACGGGCACCGCAGTCGACCTACTGATCTGCGCTGTTGCACACCGCTGCGACGTGCCAATCTTTACCGCCGAGGCCGACTTCCAGCACTACGCACCGCACGTCAAAATCCGTTTTCATCAACCATCATTTGATGTGGTCTGAGGTCTGGATCCTTCTCCTGAGCCCCGAGCCTCGGTCAGTGGCAGTGATCGGGAGTGTGTCGGTTGTCACGATCGTGGCGTGTATCGCAATTTAGAGGCGAGGCTAGCGGTGTCCGACCGCTAGCCATTTCGAAAAGGCGGACGACCCGGACCACCATGCCAAGGAGCTCGAAGGCCGGCGAATTGTTCGCCCGGGTCTTTGCAGGAGTGGACGAAGGCGGCATGACACTTGGCCACAATCTGAGGACGTTGTGACCGCCGGGACCAGAGGTGGCTCGCTGCGTGCAGGGTTCGCACGGCGGCAGGTCGCTCGCGGGGCGTAAAATGCTTGGCCCGTATCGAGTCGAGAAAGAGCTCTCGCGCGTCGGCGTTGGAATCCCGGGCCGGTTCGTGATTCGGTCGTTTGCGAACCAGTCGCTCCTGTCGAGGGTGGCATCGGACGTCCGTGCCGGGCGAAGACCCTCGAGTGTGGAGCGGCTTAGAAAGCATTGAGCATGGAAGGGGCCGGTGCTGGCCCGGTCGACGAAAGTCTTTGAGTCGCGTTCCGTTGGGATGGCTCGCGGGCGGTCTCACTCCTCTCGCTGGCCGATCGTCCGTGGCCGCAGGAGCGACCCCGGCTGCCGCGGAGCCGTCTTTCTTCGATTTTCCTTCTGTTGCTCTCGATCGATCATGCCAACGTCTGTCAGGTTTCGAACCTTCGTGCCTTGGTTCATCATTCGCACCAGGTTCGACAGCACAGGGTTCGACGTCGACGAGCCCATTCCTTGCTGCGAGCTCGAGAAAGAGATCATGAGATGTTCTTGCGTTCTCTCCAAGCTAGCCTGACGAAGCAGGCGAGCGATCATTGCGGAAGCGATCTTCGATCTTTTCGATCAGATGTTGCAGTCGCCGTTTATTGTATTGTTGCAACATGCAGGGATAGAGATTGCCCACGATGTTGAGTGTCACATAGCTCAGACCGACGAGGGCGCCGCGCGACCACCAGGCGACGACGGTCATCCCGAGCATGAAGACGAAGCCGACCCAATGCGACATCTCGGCGGTCGCCATATGGCTTCGAATCGACCTCAGCGTGTTGAGGTCGCGCGTGGTCGTGAAACGGATGTTGGGGTTGAAGCTCCCGAACGGCGTGATGCGGAGGAGCCGTCGGAACCAGAGAACCCCCAGCTTTTCGTAGGTCTCGGATGTCTTGAACAGATATCTTGAGCTGAGCGAGCCATACGGTTTTGCCCGTCGCAGGATCGGATCGACGAGAACTCCGACGACGAAGGACAGGAACATGAAGAAGATCGCGTTGTCGAGGAGGTGCACCTGCGAACCTTTCTTCGCGCGTGAGTGGGCGACGGTGATCGGTGATGATGTCGACCTGCAGCTTCCGCAGATGGTTCAACATCGATGCGCATGGTCATCCTAAGTCTCAGGGTCGGATTGATTCGATAGGCCCTCTGATCTGTCGAAGCTTAAGGCCGTTCGAGCAGCGATCGGCAGCTGATGAGCGTTGCGGGCACTCTCGAGAATCCGCGCCCGATTCTCGGCGGCGCCGGGTATCGTCTCGCCATAGGCTTGTCGCATGACGAGGCAGACTTCGCTCTTCAATGACGGGGCGCCGACGGGGGCCATGATCGGGAGTCTCGATCCGTTCCCAAGCGACGATGCGCTGTATCAAGCGCTGCTGGATCGCGATGATCGGTTCGATGGGCGCGCGTTTGTCGGTGTGACGAGCACCGGCGTGTTTTGCCGCCTGACGTGTCCGGCGCGCAAGCCGAAGCGCGAGAACTGCCGTTTCTTTCCGTCCGCCGCGGCGTGCCTCGAGGCTGGGTTTCGCCCCTGTCTGCGTTGCCGACCGTTGGACTCGATCGCGGGTGCAGAGCCGATCGTGACCCGCCTTCTCGAGGCGCTGGACGCCGAGCCGGCCCGCCGATGGAGCGAGCACGACCTGCGGCTGGAGGGGTTCGATCCGTCGACGGTGCGGCGGGCGTTTCAGCGCCAGTTGGGGATGACCTTTTTGGCGCTGGCCCGGCGCCGTCGACTGCTTGCCGGCGCCTCGGCTCGGGCGAGAGGCCGGGCCGTGATCGATGCGCAGCTCGATGCCGGCTTCGCGTCGGGCAGCGGTTTCCGCGCGGCGGTCGCTCGACTCCTCGGTCGACCACCCGCGGCGATCGACGGTTCTGAGGCGCTCTTGGCCACCAATCTCGAGACGCCACTCGGTCCGATGCTCGCGGTGGCCGACGAGCGTCATCTGTTCCTTCTCGAGTTTCTCGATCGCCGGGCGCTGCCGCGAGAGCTGGAGGTTCTGCAGCGCCAGCGTAAGGCGTCGGTCGGCCTTGGGTTGGCGGCTCCGGCCGAGCAGGTGGGCGCCGAGCTTCGTGCCTATTTCGAGGGGACTTCGGCGCGCTTCGACACGCCGATCGAGCCGGCCGGAAGCGCGTTCGCGTGCTCCGTGTGGGAGCGCTTGCGCGCGATTCCACCGGCCGCGACGTCTTCCTATGGTGAGCTGGCGCGAGCGATCGATCGGCCGACCGCGGTGCGTGCCGTCGCGCGGGCGAATGGCGCCAACCGGCTGGCGATCCTCATCCCCTGCCATCGCGTCGTCGGAGCCGACGGCTCGCTCACGGGCTACGGCGGGGGCTTGTGGCGCAAGCGCTGGCTGATCGATCACGAGGCGGCGCATTTCTCAGGTGCCTCGGCTGCTGCAGCCGAGGCCGATTCTTGCTCCCGATGCGGCTGCCGGGGAACGTCCGGCCCGTCAGACTGATCTCAAGGAGTTCTGCGATGTCATCGTCTTCCTCGCCAGAAACCTTCGCTTCCCTCCACGTCCCGGGACGACCGCTCGTGCTCTACAACGCGTGGGATGTGGCGAGCGCCGTCGCCATCGCGGAAGCGGGGGCGCGGGCCGTAGCCACGAGCAGCTCGGCGGTGGCGGCCTCTCAGGGGCATGCCGACGGCGAAGATCTGCCGTTCGAGGTGCTGCACCGGATCGCCGAACGCATCGTGGGGGCGGTCGACCTCCCGGTGACTGTCGATCTCGAGACCGGCTACGGCGCGAGCGCCGAGGCGGTTGGAGAGCGCGTCGGTGCCTTGGTCGACCTCGGCGTCGTCGGCGTCAATCTCGAGGATCGGCTCCTCGATCGGAGCTCCCTTCGAACCGCCGACGACCAGGCGGAGCGGCTGGGCGCGGCGCGCGCGGCCGCCGATCGGCACGAGAGGGAATTCTTCATCAACGCCCGCACCGATGTTTTCTTCCAGGGCGCGCCGCCGGATCGTCACGAAGGCCTTCTCGACGCGGCGATCGCTCGGGCCGAGACGTATCGTCGCGCCGGCGCGAGCGGCCTTTTCGTGCCGGGCCTGCTGACGCCGGCTCTCATCGAGCGCTTGTGCGCGGCGGTCGAGCTGCCGATCAACATCATGGCGGTTCCGGACGGGCCGTCGCGCGACGTGCTGGCGGCGTGCGGTGTCGCGCGCATCAGCCACGGACCGTTCCCGCTGCGTGCGGCGTTGGAGACCCTGCGCGAGGCAGCGCGCGCTGCGATCGCCCCGGCGGCGTAGAGCAGCTCCCTGGGTACAGTCGGCAGGTCCCGCGCGGGAGGTTGCCGAGCCTCAGCGCGGCCGTGCGATCCGCAGGCCCTCGCTCCGCGATCGGCTAGCGGCGCGCGAGCACGAGCGCGAGCGCGAGAAGGCCGAGCCCTGCGCCCGCGATGGCGAGCATTAAGAGCAGCGAGATGACGCCGAGGCCGCGGGTCACCACGGCGCGATGGGGCCGATTCGGATCGATCCAGCAGGTGACCTCGTCGCCGATGGTGAACGCCTCGAGATCCCTCATGGTGGCGTCGGCCGCGTCGGAGGCGAAACCGCTGGCGATGCGCCCGCCCTCGACGCGCAGCGCGAGAACAGGATCGCTGCGCAGCGTCTGGCGACGGCTGGGTCGGCCGCTGGCCGTCGACGCGCTGCTCGCCGGGTTGAAGCTGCTGAGACGCGCGCGTCGATCGAGGACTTCGCAGGTTGTGGGCTCGGTGCTCGTCCACGGCTGGGCCGCAGAGGTGGCGAGCGAGACAGCAACAAGCCCCAGGGCGACGCCGCTGACCGCCAGCAGCGCAACGAGAAGAGTTCGGCGCGCCCGATGCTCCGTTGGCAGGCGTCGGCGTGCGAGAGCGAACGCGACGAGCAGGCCGGCCGCCAGGGCCGCGAGGAGGCCGAAGAGCGCGGTGCACCGCCAGGTCGCGTCGCTCCCGGTGGCCGGATCGTCGGTCGATGCGTCGACGAAAAGCGGCGGCGGCACGTCGAGCTGAATCGCTTCATCGGCGCGCAGCGGGCTGACCTGAACGGTGGCATCGACCTCGCCGCGGTCTCGCGGATCGAGCACGACATCGATCTCGACCTCACCGATCGATCGTGGCGGCAGCAACGTGTTCGGCCAGCGGATCGCCCGCTCGATCGGTGCGACGTCGGGAAGCGCGATCCGACCGCCGTGGCTGGCGCCGACGAAGAGCACGCCACGACCGAGCGAAACCTCCAGGGCGTCGAGTCGTTCCTGATCGCCAGCGTTGGCGATGCGCACGACCAGCGTCGCGACCTCTCCGAAGCCGAAGCGCTCCGGCCGCCAGCTCGTCGACGAGACGAGCTGATCGGAGGTGGCAGTCAGATCGCGCTCGACGAGCCAATCGGTGGTGCCGAGCGGCGGCGGCGCCTCGGCTGGCGACCGGCGCGGTGGACGCCCGAGCGTCGTCTCGAGCAGGTCCCAGGCCGCGGACTGGCGAGAGAACGCGTCCGCCGTCCAGCGGCCGAGATCGTCTCGTGCCTCGGCGTCGGCGCCGGCGTCGAGAAGCAGTCGCACGCGCTCCGGATCGCCGCTTGCTGCGTAGACCAGCGGCGTGCGTCCGAGCGGATCACGCGCATTCGGATCGGCGCCAGCCGCGAGCAGCAGCTCGAGCCGTCGCGGCTCCAGCGCGGTCATCGTCGGCGTCTGTCCGCGCGCGTTGCGTAGGTCCGGGTCGAAACCTGCCGCGAGAAGGGCCTCGACGAGATCGAGGTCGTCGCTGCCTTCGATGAGCGGTCGATCGAAGGCGTCGCGCTGGCTGATGCGGTCGGCGACACCATCCACCAGGCGGCCGATCCGATCGGCATCGCCCGCCGCGATCGCCTGCGCGACCTGCCGAGCCTGCGCGTCGAGCATCGCCGCGTGAAACGGCAGAGGTGTCGACCAGTGCCGCGGACCCAAGGGGAGGAGAGCGATGCCGACGAGGACGACCCCGATCAACGCGGTGAGGAGCGACCGCGGGCGCAGCGGCCGGTGCGTCGAGAGCGCGATGGCGGCACCGGCAGCGCCGACCAGCGAGAGCGCTGGCCACCACGGCCCGTCGAGGCGCTCGGCCAGTCCGAACAGCAGGGCCACGAAGGCGATGACAAAAGCCGCCGTCGCCAGCGCGCAGCCGCCGGGGGTGGCGACGGCAGGAGAGCGCTCAGGCGCCGGCGTTTCGTCGTCCGGCGGGCCGAGATCGAGCGGGCCGCCCCGCCGGCGCCGACCGCGAGCAGAGAAGGGCGCCTCGGTGCCGGCTCGCCGAACCTCGTCATTCACGGTGTCACCCTTCGCTGCCCTGGAGGGGTGAGCGGGTGGAGATCGGATCGTGCGCCGGATCGGCGTCCCGTCGTGTGCGGGCGGCTTCGACGCGGCGGGCCACTTCCGCCGCCCACAAAGCATAGATCGGCGGCCCGGGATGGAAGCCGTCGGTCGCCATCATCGACGCGTTGCCGAGACCTTCGATCGGCAGATGCTCGGCGCCGTCGATCCGCTCAGTCTGGCGGCGCAGCACGCGATCGAAGCGCGTTCGCCGGGCGCCGAGGACGGTCCGCAGCGGTTGAGGCAACGCCGGGAACCCGCCGATCGGCGGCAGCCCGGAGATCACGAGGTGCCGGGCGCCCCGCGCTCGCAGGGCGCGCTGGAGTCGTCGCTGCCGGCGGCCGAAGAGCGCGCTCGGGATGCCGCTCGTCAGGTCGTTGATGCCGAGAGAGACGATCACCACCTCGAGCGGATAGCCGTCGAGCTCGTCGAGCCGTTCGAGCGCGCCGCGGGTCGTGCGCCCGGTGGCCGCCTCGAGACGCCAGGCGACTCGAAAGCGCTGCGCCAGCCGGGCGACCACCTGGCCGACGAGGGCATCTTCGAGAGTCGGTGCTCCGACGCCGGCGGCCGCCGAATCACCCAGCACCAGCAGCTTGAGCGGCGCGCCGTCGCCGATCGTGCCTCGACGGTCACCCGGCGGCTCCGGGAGCATCGGTACGGTCGCGCGGACGCGACGCCCCTGCTGCACGAGGAGAGGAGCGAGGGCGAGCAGCGCCAAGCGATCCTTCATGGTGAGAACTCCGGCGGCGTCGTGCATCGAAGAGCGCCCTGAGCGTTTTCTCGTCTGACCTGCCCGCAAGAGCGGCCAAGAGTGAAACTCCGAAGATGTGTCAGGAAATCACTCATTAGACTAAGCTTGTGGTAGATTTCCTCTCGATCCGTTGGCGACCCGGTCGGCCCGTTCGGGCAATTGATGGTTTCGACGCGCTGGCTGGCCATCTCTCGTCCACGATCCGCCGACGCCGAGATGCGCGTTCGCTCTCGAGCTCTCACGCCAGGAGGTCCGACTCATGCCGTTCGTCCGACCCGCGACCGAGCCCTTCGCCGTCATGGCACCGCATCTGCGAAAGTTACCGCGTCAGGCGCGCAGCCGCGAGCGCCTGGAAAGTCTCCTCGACGCCGCCGCGGACATCCTCGAGGCGCGCGGTATCGAGGGGCTGACCATCACCGCGGTCGCCGTGCGCACCGAGCTTCCTCCAGGGAGCGTCTACGAGTACGTCGCCGACACGCGGGATCTGGTCGCCGCGGTCGCGCTGCGCGGGCTCGACGCTCTGCATCGCGAGCTGGTCGAGATTCTGGCGCTGGTCCGATCTCCCGGCACCGCGCGCGAAGCCCTACGCGCCGCGCTGCAGCTCTTCCTGGTTCGGCTCCGCGAGACGCCGGGTCTGCTGGAGGCGCTCGCTGCGCTCGACGCCGATCCGCGCCTCGGTCGCATCCACGTCGACGACAGTCGTCGCAACGCGGCCCTGCTGCACGACTCGCTCGCCTCGGTCGTGCCGCCTGCCGACCGCCTGCGGCTGCACGCGCGGTGCTTGCTGCTCTTCCAGCTGGCCGCCGGTGCCGCACGCTTGGTGCACGCGGTCGACGGCGATGACGCGGCGAGTCTGACGCGCGAGCTCGAGGCGATTCTTCTCTCCCTCGTCCCTGTCTGAGGCGTCGACCGCGCTCCTCGACGTCGGTGACATTGAAGCCGGCGGCTGATTCGGGCAAGCTTCGGCCTCGCGCCGCGGTCCTGCGACCGGTGGCGCCCCCGATGGCATCTTTGGCGCGCGGCGCCCGATGGAGGATTTGGTGATGAGCGAGGCTTCGCGACAGGAGACGTTCGAGTTCCGCGCCGAGACGCGGCAGCTGCTCGATATCGTCATCCACTCGCTGTATTCGAACAAAGAAATCTTTTTGCGTGAGCTGATCTCGAACGCCTCCGACGCGCTCGACCGTCATCGCCACGAGGTGCTGGTGGCTGGAGAAACGGTCGAGGAAGACGCCCTCCGGATCGAGCTCGCACCGTCGACCGAGGGCGACGGGCGCACCCTGCGCGTCTCGGACAACGGCGTCGGCATGTCGCGCGACGAGGTGCTCGAGAATCTTGGCACGATCGCCAAGTCAGGAACCCGCGAGCTCGCCGCGTCGATCCGCGAAGCGGAGAACGCGGAGGCGGCCGCGGAGCTGATCGGTCAATTCGGCGTCGGTTTCTACTCGGCGTTCATGGTCGCCGACCGGGTGGAAGTGGTGACGCGCCGCGCCTCCGACGAGCGCGCCACGCGGTGGGTCTCGAGCGGCGACGGTAGCTACGCGGTCGAAGACGCCAACCGCTTCCACCACGGAACCGATGTCGTGCTCCATCTCAAGCCGGTGGACGAGGAGAACGGCCTACCCGACTTCGCCGACGCCGCGGTGCTGGAGCGGGTCGTCAAGCGGCACAGCGACTTCGTCCACTATTCGATCGTTCTTCAGCAGCCGGCCTCGGGCGCCGATGGCGACGGCGACGCATCCGCCGACGGCGGCGAGCGGGTGCTCAACTCCCGACGGCCACTGTGGACCCGCCCGCGCGCCGAAGTCAGCGACGAAGAGCTGGCCGAGCTTTACCGCCACGTGTCGCATGACTGGCAGGAGCCGCTCGATAGCGTCTGGCTCTCGGCCGAGGGGCGCATCGAATACAAGGCGCTGCTCTTCGTGCCGAGCAAGGCGCCCTACGACCTCTATTACCGCGACGCCGCCTGGGGCCTGCGCCTCTACGTGCGCCGCGTGATGATTCAGGAGCGCGCCGAAGAGCTGCTGCCGCCCTACTTGCGTTTTGTTCGCGGCGTCGTCGAATCGAGCGATCTGCCGCTCAACGTCTCGCGCGAGATGGTTCAGCACGATCGTCACATCGCGCAGATGCGTCGGTGGTTGACCAAGAAGATCCTCGAGCATCTGAAGGGACTGAAAGACGACCGTCCCGAGGATTACGCGACGTTCTGGCGCGAGCTCGGTCGCGTGCTGAAAGAAGGCGTCGCGACCGACCACGAGTCGCGGGACCGCCTGGTGCCGCTGATGCTCTTCCCGTCGACTCACGACGGCGAGGCGCTGGTGTCGTTTGCCGACTATCTCGAGCGCATGCCCGAGACGCAGACTGAGGTCTACTACCTCGCCGGCGACAGTCGCGCTCAGGTCGAGGGCTCGCCGCTGCTGGAGGCCTTCCGAGCGCGTGGCGTCGAGGTGCTCTTCTTGCTCGACCCGGTCGACGAGTTCCTTGCCGAGGCGTTGCCCGAGGTCGAAGGCAAGCCGCTCCGTTCGATCGCCCGCGGCGAAGTCGACCTGGAGGGCCTCGGCGAGGCAGAGGGCGACGAAGCGAAGGACGCCGCAGCGCCTGACCAAGAGGCCTGGGACAGCCTGATGGAGCGGCTGCGCTCGGCGCTTGACGACCACGTGAAAGAGGTTCGTCTGTCGCGTCGTCTGACCTCCTCGCCGGCCTGCCTGGTCGCGGCCGACGGCGACATGAGCCCGCACCTGGAGCGGCTCTTGCGCCAAAGCGAGGGAATGGACGTGCCGAAGCAGAAGCGCGTGCTCGAGATCAATCCCGACCATGCGCTTCTGACCAAGCTGCGGGCGCGCCATGAGGCCGACGCCGAAGACGCGCGCGTTGCCGAGGTCGCCGAGGTGCTCTACGGTCAGGCGCTCCTCGCCGAGGGCGCCGAGCTGCCTGATCCGGCGCGCTTCGCGCGGCAGGTCGCCGAGCTGGTCGCCGAGACGCTCTAGCGGCTCGGCCGGAGAGGCGGGCGCCGTGCAGCGGGCGCCGCGCAGCAATCGCTCCGGCGGCATAGACTCGGCGACTCGCTCGAAAGGAGTCGTCATGTCTGCGTTCCCAGGTCTCCGCTCGTTGCTCGTCGGCCTTGCCGTTCTGACGCTCGTCGCACCGCTCCTGGCCCAGGCGCCGTCGTCCGCCGACGCGTCGGACGCTGCCGTCACGGCGCTGCTGCCGCCCGCGCTGCCGTGGGACGGCGCCAGCCGCGCGCTGGCGCTGCCGCCCGACAGCGACGATCCATGGCTGACTCCCTCCGAGGCGTCCGGTCTCGTCGACTCGCCGAGCTACGACGAGACGATGGACTACCTCCAGCGTCTCGTGTCGGCGGCGCCGGAGCTGCACCTGCTGTCGATCGGCCGCAGCGGCGAGGGGCGCGACATTCCGATGGTCGTCGCCTCGGCTGACGGCGATTTCACGCCCGCCAAGATGCTGAGTCGCGGCAAGCCGATCGTCCTGGCACAGGCCGGCATCCACGCCGGCGAGATCGACGCCAAGGACGCCGGGCTGATGCTGCTGAGAGATCTGACCGTGCGCGGCGAGCTGACCGGGCTGCTTGAGAACGTCCAGCTTCTCTTCGTGCCGATCCTGAACGTCGACGGGCATGAGCACGCCTCGCGCTTCGGGCGGCCCAACCAGCGCGGGCCGCGCGTCATGGGCTGGCGGACGAACGGCCGGAACCTCAACCTCAACCGTGACTACGCGAAGGCCGATTCGCGCGAGGTGCAGGCGATTCTGCAGGTGATCGAGCGCTGGCGGCCGGAGCTCTACCTTGATCTGCACGTCACGGACGGCATCGACTATCAATACGACATCACCTGGGGCGGCGGCGGCGAGCGTTCGCCTTCACCGGCGATCGCCGGCTGGCTCGAGGGAACGCTGCGGCCGCGGGTGTCCGACCGTCTGCGCGCTCAGGGCCACGTCCCGGGTGATCTCGTCTTTGCCATCGACGGTCGGCAACCCGACGCCGGGCTCTTCCACTGGACGACGTCCACGCCGCGCTACTCGGACGGCTATGGTGCGGCGCGCCATTTGCCGACCGTGCTGGTCGAGAACCACTCGCTCAAGCCCTACGATCAGCGCGTGCTCGGAACCTATGTGTTCCTCGTCGGCGTTCTCGAGACCGTCGCGGCCGACCAGGTTGCGCTGCGACGAGCGATCGCGGCCGACCGCGCGCGCCGCCCAGAGCGCCTCGTCGCCCGCTGGGAGGTCGATCGCCAGGCGCCGCCAGAGCAGGTCGACTTTCTCGGCGTGCGCTGGCGACGCTCCATGTCCGAGATCAGCAACCGAGAAGAGGTCGAGTGGCTCGGCGAGCCCGAGTCCGTGACTTTGCCTCGCTTCGAACCGACGCTCGAGGCCGTCGGCTTCGACCTGCCGTCGGCCTATTGGGTGCCGGCGCCGTGGACGGAGGTGATCGAGCGTCTGGCGCTTCACGGCATCGAGTTCGAACGCCTGGAGACCGCCCGCGATGTCGAGCTCGATTTTTACCGTCTGCGGGGCGCCCGACTTGCCGAGGCGCCGTTCGAGGGCCGCGCTCGCGTCGAGCTGCCGGATCCTCCAGCCGTCGAGCGCCAGCGCATGACGATGCCACCGGGCTCGGTGCGCGTGCCGGTGGATCAGCCCCTCGGCAAGCTGGCGGCGCTTCTTCTCGAGCCGACGGCCCCGGACTCGCTCTTCCAATGGGGGTTCTTCCTCGGCATCCTGCAGCGGACCGAGTACATCGAAGGCTACGTGATGGCGCCGACTGCCGAGCGGATGCTGCGCGACGATCCCGCGCTGCGCGCCGAGTGGGATGCCGCCCTCCGGGCCGACGGCGAGCTGGCGTCGAATGCGGAGCGGCGACTGCGCTGGTTCTATGAGCGGACGCCGTACGCCGACGAGCGCTTTGAGCTGTATCCGGTCGGCCGCGAGCCTCGCTGAGGCGCGCCGCGGTCGATCACTCGGCCAGGCGCGCGCCGGCCACGCCGAGCGTGTCGTCGTTGGTCAGCGGCGTCTGGTCGAGATGGCGCCGCAGTCGCTCGAGGGGCGCCTGGAAGGCGGTGGAGCTCTGACGTGCCGCATCGAGGACCAGCAGATCGAGCTCGTCGTCGCGACCGAGCAGCTTCTCGAGATCCTCGACGTGGGCGGGCAGCGGGCGCTCCGGCGGCGAGGCGGGCTCGAAGAGAAGCCGGTAGATGCGATTGACCGTTCGCCGGTCGTGCTCCCTCAGCTCCTCGCGATTGTTGATCTGCCTCAGCAGCTCGGCGAACGAGCGTAGGTCGCTCCACAGGCGCCGACCTTCCGACTCGGTCTCTGGATCGGCCGGGCTGCGCTCGAGCCAGGCGAGGATGCGCTTCTGCAGCCGGCGAATCGGGACACGATCGTAGATGCGCAAGAAGGGGTAGATCTTGAGGTCGCGCAGGATGGCGATGCGGTTCGAGGCGGCGCGCAGGCGCCGCTGCAGACTCTCGCCGTCGAGCGTTTCCTCGCCGCGCAGGATCGAGCGACGAAACTGACCGTAGAGACGCCGGATCTCGAGCGAGTCCGCGAGGTCGCTCCATCGTCGTTCGACCGGCGGGAGGCCTTCGAAGTCGCGCACGGCGGACTCGATGCTGATCAAGCTCTTGCCGACGCGCCGCAGGCTCGTGTCGGCGTGCGACGCGACGACCCAGACGAAGTCGTTCTCGAGCGCCGACATCAGACCTTCGTATCCCTCGAGAAGCTGTGTGCGGCTGACGAACGCCATGTCCGAGATCTCGCGCGCCGCCAGCTCGCTCGAGATCGCGGCGCCGATCTCGCGCAAAAATGCATCTTCCTCGCTGCTCTCGAACGGCACGATCGGCGCCTGGACCTCTTCGTAGTAGGCCATGATGTCGCGCAACAGCTCGAGCGTTTTCTCGACGAGTCTGCGAACGCGATGCACCAGGTCGTCCTCGATCGAGAAGAACCCCGTGTCGTCCGGAACGATGAAGGTGATGCTCTGCGCCTGGCGCACCAGGTGCTCGAGTCGCATGAGCAGGGGGTAGCGATTGAGAGAGGGCATGACAATCAACGGAGTCGGCACGACGGGCAGGAGCCGCGGTTGACCGAATTTTATGCCAAGCCTCCGCTCGCGCGGAGGTCGGCGTTGGCTCAGCTCAAGCCGAGTCGCTTCATCTTCTTGCGCAAGCCTTCGCGGCTGATGCCGAGGCTCTGCGCCGTCTTGGTGCGGTTGCCGCCGGCCAGGCGCAGGTGCAGCTCGATCAGCTCTTTCTCCTGCTCGGCGAGGCTCTGTGGTGCGGTTGGTGCTTTGGCCGAGGCGCGGGTCAGGCGCGGCGACAGACGATCGACGGTCAGCGGCATGCCCTCGGCGGTGACCGCGATCAGGCGCTTTGCCTCATTCTCCAGCTCTCGGACGTTGCCGGGCCAGGCGTAGTTCTCGAGCACCCGCTCGAGCCGCGGGGACAGCTGCGGCACGGCGCGGCCGAGCTTCTCGCACGTCTGGCGAAGGAAGTGGAAGAAGAGCGGCAGGATGTCGTCCGGGCGCTCCGCGAGCGGCGGCAGCTCGAGCGTGACGACGTTGAGGCGATAGAGAAGGTCCTCGCGGAAGTTGCCGTTCGCGACCTCTTCCTCGAGGTTGCGGTTGGTGGCGGCAAGGAAGCGCACGTCGACCTGCGTCGGCCGGGTCGCGCCGACCTTCTGCACCTCGCCGAACTGGAGGGTGCGGAGCAATTTGACCTGCAGCTCGAGCGGCAGCTCTCCGACCTCGTCGAGAAAGATCGAGCCGCCGTCGGCCGCTGCGATGACGCCGGCTTTGTCGCGTGTGGCGCCGGTGAACGAGCCGCGCAGGTGGCCGAATAGCTCGGACTCGAGCAGCGCCGGCGAGATCGCGCCGCAGTTGACCGTCACGAATTTCTGCTTCGCTCGCGGGCTGTTGAGGTGCAGCGCCCGCACCACCAGCTCCTTGCCCGTGCCCGAGGGGCCCTGAACGAGAACCGGCAGGTCCGACGTGGCGACCTGCGCCACCGTCTCGAGGATCTTGAGGAAGCCCGGATCGCGGGTGACGATGCCAGGGAAACGGTGGCGGGCCAGGAAGTCGGCTTCGAGCAGGCTGTTGCGCTGCTCGAGAACCAGCCGCTTGAGGCATTGCTCGAGCGCCCGCGACGAGAGTTCCAAGATGCTGCGGAAGAGTGCCAGCTGCGGTTCGGCGAAGAGTCGGTCGAGCGAGCGCGCTTCGAGATAGAGCGCACCGACGACCTCGCCGTCGACCTCCAGCGGACCGCCAGCACCGAGCGGATGCGCATGCGCAGGATGCTCTCGGCATTCGAAAAGCGCCGGTCCGCGAGAGCGTCCTCGATCAGCACCGGGTGTCGCTCTTCCAGGACGCGCGCGACGATCGAGCGGCTCACAGGCTCACCGTCGCCCTCGAGCTCGTCGCGACTCCAGTTGCGGACGACTTTGAAGGCGAGATCTTCGCCGCGCACGAGCACCAAGAAGCCGCGCTCTCCGCGCAAGGCGTCGAGCGCATGGCGGACGACAGCATCGAGCATTCGATCGTAGTCGTCGAGCTGAAGGAGCTCGCGAGCCAAGTCGTGGAGAGCGAGAAGCTCCCGGTGGCCGAGGCTGGAGTCGGCGAGTGTCGAGCTCATGTCGAAGCGGACCTTTCGCAGGGCCGGCGACGCGAACGATTGGGGGCTCAATCGTCGGTTCGCCTGCCGAGACCGGACCCGCCCGCAGAGCCGGACGACCCGAAAGCTCCGAGACATTCGAACGACCGAGCGATGCGGTCGGAGAGGTGCTCGGAGGACCCTAGCACGCAGGTGGGCGGCCTCGTCTTGGGGTCCAGGATGGCCGAGGTTGTCAGAGCAGGAGCAGCATCAAGAGGGCGGCAACGAAAATGACCAAGAAGATAGTCGACACTCGATGAGACGCAATCCATCCCGTTGTCGTCGCGTCTCGAGCGATCGTGTCGGATGGGTCCCTCTCCTGAAGCTGGGGCGCCGCGTGGAGCCCGGCGATCGCGTCGTCGCTGCGCTCGTTCGCCGGTCGCTCGCCATCGATTGTCGGCTGCGCCTGCTGGGCCAGCCGAAGGGCCTGCAACGCCTTGCGCGTGGCGACGGCGGTCGGAAATCGGCCGTCAGGATCGGTGTCGAGCAAGCGTTCGACGAAGTCGTCGATTTCAGGCGAGAGGTCTTGGCGGTGCTCGCTCGCAGGCCGCAGGCGCCCGAGCATGAGCGCACGGGCGTAGTCGACCATGGTCTCGTTGGGATACGGCAGAACGCCGGTCAGCATCTCGTAGAACAGGATGCCGAACGAGAAGAGATCGGATCGTCCGTCGACGGGCAGCCCTTGGAGCTGCTCTGGCGACAGGTACGGCAGCGAGCCCAGGACCATGCCGTCGAGCGTCAGGTCCGTGCCGACGCTGGTGACGGGCTCATCCGCCTCTTCGAGAATCTTGGCCAGACCGAAATCGAGCAGCTTGACCTGAAGATCTGACGTCACGCGAATATTGGCCGGCTTCAGATCACGATGCACGACGCTGCGACCGTGGGCGGCACCCAGAGCGGCCAGGATCTGGTCGGCGAGATCGAAGGCCAGATCCATCGCCATCGGACCCTCGGCGATCAGAGCGTCGATGTCGACACCCTCCACCAGCTCCATGGTCAGGAAGGGGAGATCACACGGAGCGTCGATCGTCAGCCCGAGCGCCGACGCGGTCGCCGGATCCACCACCGCCGATTCGATGTCGTGCACCGCCGCGATCTGCGGATGATCGAGCGCCGCGGCGGCGCGCGCCTCGCGCACGAAACGTCGCCGCCGCTCGTCGTCCGCTGCCAGCGCCGGGCGCATCACTTTGAGAGCGATCGGTCGGCCGCTCGAGGTCTCGGCGCGGAAGACGAGACCCGTAGCACCCTGGCCGATGGGCGCGTGGAGGCGGTAGGTCCCGAGATCGGCGAGGGTCATCGAACGCGCCAGCCCGGCCCTGAGGATGGTTCGGAGCCTGGAGCAGAAACGAAATCGACCTTCATGAAGACGTCAGCAGCGTAGCATGTCGACATAAAATCTTCGGACCATGACCGACTCTTCACGGCTGCCCGCCGTTGTCTTCTTGTGCACCGAGAACGCCAACCGCAGTCAGATGGCGGAAGGTTTCGCCCGCGCGCTGGCGGCCGATCGGCTCGAGGTCTACAGCGCCGGTTCCGCCGCTTCGGGCGAGATCAACCCGCGCGCCGTTGAGGCCATGGCGGAGCGCGGCATCGACATCGCGGCCCAGCGCTCGATCGCTACCGACGCTCTGCCGTCGCGAGCCTTCGATGTCGTCGTCACGATGGGCTGCGGCGATGCTTGCCCGTGGCTCCCGGCCGCGCGGCGCCAGGATTGGGGTCTCGACGATCCGAAGCATCTCGATGACGCGGGCTATCGGCAGGTGCGGGACGAGATCGAGCGTCGCGTCGCGGCGCTGGTTACCGAGCTGGTTGGCGGCTGAGAGGCGAAGGTTGACCAGACTCCCATTCGGCGCTGCCTTCGAGCGCTTCGCGACGCGTCACCTGGTGACCATCCTCGGCGCCCTCTTTCTTCTGGACTTGGCGATTCCCGACCCGTTGCCATTCATCGACGAGGCGGTGCTGGCGGTTGCGACGCTGCTCCTCGGTCGCTGGCGCGCCCGCCGCATGGCGCGCGAGGTCGAGGTCGTCGGCGCCGATCCTGCGGAAGCCGGCGAGTCGCGCCGCGAAGGCTCGGTCGACTGATGGTGGTGGTTCATGGCTGACGGCGGCGCGGCGCGCCTCGCCGCACTGACGCAGGAGCTGCATCGGGCCGCGAGGGCGGCGTGCGAAGAGCTCACGGCGGAGCTGGTCGAGCCGGGCCTTCGGCGTCTCGAAGGCGATGTCGGTCTGGCGCGGCTCACCGTCGAGCGCGCGGCATCGGTTCTCGGTCGGCCGCTCGTCGTTCTCGCTCTCGACGGATACGAGCCCGACCTGGGCTCACTCGAACCCTTCGCCCGTCTCTGCCGTGCCCTCGCAGGCGACTCCGTCGACGATGACGACTCTGCCGAGGCAGGAACCTCCATCGAAGAAGGCGCCGCCGCGCCGCCGTCCGACGAGCCGCCGATCTCCGCCGTCCGGGCCGCGGGAATCGCTCTCGGCTTCGACGGCTGGTCCGGCGCTGAGGCGGCCGATCTCGAGACTGCTCTCGGACGGCTCGACGAATCGATCGTCTTCGTGCCGCAGGTCGCCGAGCTACCGGCCTCGCTTCGCCGCCGCCTCAAGGGGGCCGTCGGCCACCACGTCCGCCTGATTCTCCACGACGATCGATCGTCCATGGCCGATGCGGCGGCCGGAGCTTCCGACTTCGCGGCGATTCGCCTGCCGGAGTTGACCGAGCCGCCGCGCGCGCTCGAGCAATCGCGACTCGACGCGATCTTCGACGCTGCGGGCGAGGTCGGGGCGGTCGCCCGCGGGCTGCTCGACGCCATCGCCCTTGCCGACGGCCGCCTGCCGATCGATCCACTTCTCGCTGCGGGCGGTCTCGATCTCGAGCAGCGCGACGCTGTCATCGACTTCCTCGACGAAGTGCTCGTCGAGCGCCTCGGGCTGCTGGTCGATCTCGAGTACCTGCATCCGGGGTTTCGCAGCGCTGTCTATCGACTGGCGGCGCCGGGCCTGGCGGTGGCGCTGCGTTCTCTGCGGCCGCCAGAAGACCGCGCGCGTCGAGCCGGCGAGCTGCATGCGGCCCTGGCCCGCCGACTGTCTCCGACGCGGGCTGCGGTGGCGACCCTGGCTCGGCTCGCGCGACGCGCGGGCGAGGCGTCGGATGCCGGCCGCTGGTGGGCGATGCTCGCTGGCTGGGCGACGCGCGGCGAGGCTCAGGAGGCGGTCGAGGCGCTCGCGGAAGAGCTCGACGCGGGACAGCTCGATCCCCGGGGTCTGTGGTTTGCGATGGAGCGGGCCGAACACTGGCCCACTGGCCGTCGACGGGTCGCCTGGCTGGCGATCGCGCGGCGTGCCGGCGGGCTGCCGGACGACCTGCAAGTGGCGCACGCTCTCGTCGGCGCCGAGCTCGCGCGGCGGGAAGGTCGGGCCGACGAAGCGGCCGCTTCGGCGCGCGAGGCGCGCGACGCGGCGATCGCTCGGCACGGCCGACGCTCCGTGGAGTACCTAGCGGCGGCCCATCTCTCCGGGCAGCTGTCGGCCGAGGTGGCGCCGGGTGGCGCCGCGCGGGATCTTCTGCGTGAGGCCCGAGACCTGGGCCGCGAGCTGCTGCCGGCCGACGATCCGCGGCGAATCGTTCTGGAAGCGAGCCTCGGCGAGACGATGCGGGCGATGGGCGAGCTGCGGGCGGCGCGGGCGCCTCTCGAGGAGGCCGTTCTCCGGGCCGAGGCGATCCACGGCTCCGGCCGTCCCGAGACGGCGCTGCATCGCCGCACTCTGGCCTCGCTGCTGGCCGAGATCGGTGAACTCGAGGCGGCACGCGACACCTTGGAGCGAGCGTTGCCGGCGCTGCTCTCACAGCCGCCGCATCCCGCGGCACCGCTCGTTGCGCTTGATCTCGCGGAAGTGGCAAGTCGACTCGGCGAGGAGGCGACGGCTCGCGAGGCAGCCGAGCGCGCTGCCGATCTGCTCGCCGGCATCGATCCGCGGGCGCTGCGCCTCGACGCCGGCTCGCTCGGCGAGTTGACGACTCGCTTCGAGCGCCACCTGGGTGAGCTCGATGAGACGACCCGGCTGCGTCTTCAGCTCCTCGGCACTGCTGCATCGGGCGGAACGCCGCCCGGCGGATCGCCGCCCGGCGGACCGCCAGCCTAGAGTCCGAGCTGCTCGCTCAGTGAAGGGCGTGCGATGGTCGGCCTGGGCCGCGCGCGTCGCGGTCGTCGAGCAGGCGCCGGCGCAGGCGGTCGAGGCCGAAGATCACGGCGAAGCCGACGAGCGCCAGGGCGAGGGCGATCCAGGTCGTCGCGTCGCCTAGAGCCGGCAGCACATTGCGCTCGACGACCGACGCCAGCTTGTCGTCAGCGGGAGACGGGGTGACCTCCTTGAACGGCCAGATCTTGCGCAATGAGCCGAGCATGAAGCCGACGAGGAGGGCGATCGTCAGGTCGTGCGCGCGTGCGAAGAGCCAGCCGAGACCGCGCGCCATGAGCGGCAGCCCGACCGCGCAGCCGAGCGCCAGCGGCAGGATGGCGACCACGTCGAGTGCCTTGAGGCTGGCGAGGACGAAGGCGTATTGCCCCAGGATGAGCAGCAGGAACGATCCCGAGATGCCGGGCAGGATCATTGCCGAGATGGCGACGATGCCGCTCAAGAAGAGGATGATCGGCGTGTTGGGCGCCTCCTGCGGCACCATGCCGACGATGGCCCAGGCGCCGGCTGCGCCAGCGGCCAGAGCTGCGGCGCGCCACGGCGTCCAGCGCAGATCGGCCGCCACGGCGACGATCGAGGCGACCACCAGGCCGAAGAAGAAGGCGTAAAGCTCGGTCTGCCGATGTTCGAGCAGCCACGATACAAGGTGTGCGAGCGTCAGAAGCGACGTCAAGATCCCAGCGCCGAGGACGATCAGGAAGCGCCACGGCACCCGCGTCGCGACGCTCCGCAGGCGGCCGGCGAAGAGATCGCGCGCCAGATCGAGGTCGAAGCTGCGGATGCCGCCGATCAGATCCTCGTAGACGCCCATGATGAACGCCATCGTGCCGCCGCTGACTCCCGGGACGACGTCAGCGGCCCCCATCGCCAGGCCGGTCAGTGCGTGGTAGGCGTCGACGCGCAGAGGATGCGTCGTGTCGGATCGAGCGGCGAGATCGGCGGGCGCGGAAGGTGGAGAATCGGACATCGAAGGCTCGCAGGAGGAGGCGCGCGAAAGGCGATGGGTGGGCGACGACAAGGCCGCCGGACCCTACGCGATGTCCTGGCACCGGGCAAGACGCTCGGGCGCGTCTCCTGCTACTGAAGCCAGAAACCGATGGTGATGTAATAGCGCACTGCCACCGGCTCGCCGGCGCGCAGGGCCGGCTCGAACTTCCACTGCGCCACGGTCTCGAGTGCTGACTCCGTGAGACCGCCCGGCAGGCCCTTGACCGCCTCGAGGTTGCGCACGTTGCCTTCGCCGTCGATGATCGCCGACAGGATCACCACGCCCTGCGTGCGCGTTTGGCGTGCACTCTCGGTGTACGGCGGGTCTGGCTTCACCCCGCCGAAGGCGATTG
>JBCBCF010000039.1:0-21516 GCA_038530905.1 Acidobacteriota bacterium | reverse complement strand
CCCGCTCGGCGGCCAGCCGGTGTCGGCGACGGTCGTCTATCGCCACGTCGAGCCGTATCCGGCGTGGGGTCTGGTGGCCCTCATCCCCGAGTGGCGGACGCTCGTGACCGACGGCGACGGCCGCTTCGAGATCCCGGACGTGCACCCGGGGCCGTACGAGATTTACGCCCACAACGCCTTCCACGGTTCGGTGAGCCTGCGGGGCGAGATCGACGAGTTCTCGGACGAGCTCACCTTCGCTTTCCAGCCGACCGGTGAGATCCGCGGTCTCGTCACGTTGCCCGACGACGCGACGCCGGCCGCGGGCACGACGCTGAGCCTGCGGGGCGGCGCCTTCGACGACTACGAGGTGGTCGCCGACGCCGAGGGCGCCTTCACGTTCGAGTTAGTACCGCCCGGCTATTACTCGCTGACCGCCGAGTGGCGCGATGGGCTGATCTTCCGCCAGAAGCGCGTCTGGGTCTCCGTGCGCGAGCCGGGCGACGAAGTCGACGTCGACCTGTCGCTCCCGACGCAGGCGCGCGTCGTCGGCCGGGTCGAGGATGCCTCGAGCCAGCCGGTCGCCGGTGCGGTCGTGACGCTGCGCGAGCGCGCGTTCCCGTGGCGCACGCTGACCGCCAACGCCGACGGCGAGGGCAACTACCAATTCCACAACATCTTCGCCGGCGCCGTCCACGTGTCGGCGCAGGCACCGCAGCTCGGCGGTCTCGGCGGCAAGGCGACGGGCGAGGTCATCGACGAAGGTCTCGACGTCGAGTTGCCGATCGTCCTCGAGGGGGCCGGCGCGATCTCGGGCGTCGTCATCGATCCGGGCGACGGTCTGCCGGCCGCCAGCGCCCGCATCGAGCTGTCGCGCGGCGGTCTGGTCGACAGCCTCGCGACCGATGCCGAAGGCCGATTCCACTTCGACCTCCTTGCCCTGGGCACCTACAGCCTGACGATTTTCGATCCGTCGAGCGGCCGCCACGGTTTCCAGGATCAACTCGTTCTCGACGCCCACGGCCAGCACCTCGAGACGACGGTACATCTCGAGGTGCGCGGTGAGGTCGAGGGTCATCTCTACAACACGCCGTCGCTCGAGGGCATCCCGGGTGCGACCGTCCGGCTCGACAGTCGCGGCCTGAAGTGGTTCACGGTCTTCGCTTCGACCGACGTTGAAGGTGCCTACGACTTTGGCGGCATCCCCGAAGGCCAGTTCCTCCTGACCGGGCGCTCCGGCGACCGGCGGGCGACGGGCGAGGGCGAGATCCAGGAAGAGGACGAGGTCGTGGTGGTCGATCTCTACCTGGAAGAACCGGTGCGCCTGACGGGCCGGCTGTACGCGCCGCGTCATGTCAACGCGCCAGACGGCCCGGATGTCCTGGTCGACGATGCCGAGATCGTCGTGTCGCAGACGTCGAGCGGCTTCGTGACCGGGGTCAGCAACGACAATCCGTTCGTTCTGGACGGCCTGCTGCCTGGATTCACCAGGATCCAAGGGCGGCGTCTGGCGGACGACCGCACGGTTTACGACACGCGGCGTCCCGAACCGGGCGACGCGCTCGACGTGACGCTGCGCCTGCCCGGTCGCGGCACCCTCGACATCGACGTCGTCGACGCCTCGGGGCAGCCGCTCGACGGTGCGGGCCTGCGGCTGAACGGCACCTCGTTCACGCCCGAGTTTCAGGGGCACGAGGTCTGCGCATGGGGCAACGGACCGCTTCGCTGGTCGCATGACTTTGGCGCCGGACAGCCTGCCGAAACGACGGCCGACGTCGGGGCCGGCCCGTTCTCGGTCGTGGTCGAGGACCTCGCGACCGGCCTGTCGGGCTCGGCGTCCGGGTGTCTGCGCTACGAGGGTGAGACGGTCGCGGTGACGGTGGCGCTCCAGCCGTCGGGGTCGGTCGCCGGCCAGGTCTTCCAGGTCGACGGCACGACGCCCGCCGTCGGCATGTTGGTGGTCGTCGACCCCTCCGGCTTCGGCTGGGAGCCGCAATTCGCCGAGACCGACGCGGACGGTCGCTTCCGCTTCGACGGCCTGCCGCTGCGCTCTTATCAGCTCTCGGTCGAGGAACCGGACGGTCCCGGGACGTTCACCTTGTCCGCTGCGCTTGCCACCGACGGCGAAGTGCACGATCACTCGCTGGTGCTCGACGAGGTCGATCCGAGCGTCGTCGCCATCGCGCCGGCGATCGGTGCCGTCGATCAGCCGCTCGACGTGGTGGCCGTGATCGAGTTCAGCGAGCCGATCGCCGACTGCGGCGACGCTTGCTGGAACCTCCTCAACCTACGCGATCTTCAGACCGACGGCTGGCCGCCGATCGACCACGTCTTCGCCGCCGATCGGCGCTCCGTGTCGCTCGTCCCTCAGCAGCCGCTCGAGAGCGCGCGGGCCTACAAAATCGTGGTCGAGGCCGGTCTCGCAGACTTCGCCGGCCGGAAGCTCGGCACCCGGGTCGTCGGTGGCTTCACCACGGCCGACGTCCTGCCGCCGGCCGTCCTCTCGTTCGCGCCCGCTGAGGGTGAGTTGCAGGTAGCGGCGGATCGCAACCTCGAGCTCACCTTCACGGAGCCGATCGACCCGGCATCGCTCGGCGCGGCGATCACGCTCACCGATCTCGCCACCGGCCAGGTGCGTCCCGTCACCTCGCTCCTCACTCACGAGGATCGTCGCGCCGTCCTGACGCCGATTGGCGGGCTCGCCACCGACACGGACTATCGACTGAGCGTCGTCGGTCTGCGCGACGGCTCGGGCAACACGCAGACCGTCGAGTCGACGGTCACGTTCGGCACGCTCGATACGCAGGCACCGCAGATCGCCTGGACGCAGCCGACCGCCGGCGCCGCGTTCACCTCCGGCGACGAGATCACGGCCGCGGTCACGACCACCGATCTGCGCGGCACGGCGAGCGTCACGTTCACGATCGATGAGTGGAGCGTCACCCTCGACGCCGAGCCCTGGGTCTGGAGCGTGCCGGCGCCGCTGCGAGCTGCCTCGGAGTCGGTCGACATCCGGGTCGAGGCCGTTGACGTGTATGGCAATGTGGCGACGTCGACGCGCTCGATCGTCGTCGATCCGCTCGACGATCCGGCGGCGCCGACCTCAGCAGCCGGCTGTCCGATCGACGGTGACTTCGTCGCGCCGGGCGTGCCGCTGGTGGTGCGCTTTACGGCGCAGGACGATCTCAAGCTCGAGCGCGTCCGTCTGCTGGTCGACGGTGTCGAGGTCGATCGCCAGGCGCCCGTCGATGCCGCGGCGCTCGAGGCCGGCCTCGCCTGGACGCCGGACGCTGCGGCGCTGGCCGGCGACACCTTCGCTCTCGTGCTCGAGTCGCGAGACTTCGCCGGCAACGTCACCCAGATCCCGCTGACGGTCTCCGTGCCGACTGGCGAGATCGTGGTCGGAGGAGCGGAGACGCCGGTCGATCTCGTGACCGGACCGGGCGCCGTCGTCCTTGCCGCCGGGCTGCACGCTCTGCCGCTCGACGTTTCCCGCGCGGGTGTTCTCTTGCTCGACGGCGCCGAGCTGGTCGCCCAGCCCAATACCCTCCTCGACTCGACGAGCGAGATGCGGCTGCAGTGTGGGGCGTCCGCGGCGCTGGCCCGCGTCGAGGCGCCGACGGTGGTGCTGGAGACGGCATCGGTCCTCGCGCCGCTGCAGCTCGAGACGCTCGATCTGACGGCCGGCCTCCTCGAGATCGAGGCCGGTGCCGCACTCGACGCCTCCGAACTCGGATACGTCGCGTGGCATCACTCCCCGTCGCTGCCCTTCGCGCCTCCGTGGATGGAGGAAAGCCTCGATCGCGACGGCGGCTCGCACGGCGGCGCCGGTGGCGATCGCGGCGCCGAGACGGTGTACGACAGCGTCTACCGACCGACGCTCGCCGGCGGCGGCGGTGGCCGCGACTTCTACTTCCGCGAAGGACCGTCCGGCGGCGGCATCGTGCGCCTCGACCTCGGAGAGCTGCGTCTCGAGGGCGCGATCCGCGCCGACGCGCCCGACATCCCCGAGGGAGCGATCCATGACAACGCCGGCGTCGGTGCCGGCGGTTCGATCTGGATCGACGCGACGACGGTCTCGGGCGCTGGAACCGTCTCGGCTTCCGCTGGCCGCTCGTCCCGCGGTGCCGGTGGCGGAGGTCGGGTGTCGCTGGTGGTCGGTGCGTTCTCTGGATTCGATCCGGCCACCCAGGTCGAGGCGGTCGGCGGCGACAACCGTCTGCAGACCGCAGACGGACCGAACCCAGATCGAGACTTCGCGAGCGCCGGCACCGTCTTCGTCCGCACCCCGGGGCAGTCGCTCGGCACCCTGCGGATCGACAACGGTCGCCAAGACGACGGCTCGCCGCGTCGCGCACCGACGACGTTCTTGCCGGCACTGGGCGTCGGCTCGGTCTCGGCGACACAACAGGACAGTGGTGATCTCTGGGTGGTTTCCGCCAGCGACTTCCTGCCGCGCTGGCGCGGCGCCTGGATGCGCCTGCTCGACGGGGCGGGCGGTGATCTCGGCACGTTCGAAGTCGACGACCTCGACGGCGTCCGAGCCCGACTGCTCGGCGCGTCGAGCGTCACCGGTGCTGCGTCGTTCGAAGGCGTCTATCGCTTCGACGAGCTGATTCTGGCCGGCCATCAAACCTTCGACGCGGCGGATGCGATCGAAGTGGGCACGCTTTCGGTCGGTCCGGAGGTGACGATCCACGCCGACATCGAAAGCGCCTCGACCGAGCTGCTCGCCGGTGCCGTTCTGACGGTCACGGAGCCGGTCGTCGCCGACGCGCTCACCCTGCGCTCCGGCTCGACCCTTCGCACGGTCCTTGGGACGCCGCTGGTTCTCGACGTCGCGGGCCGTCTGACCATCGAGGCCGGCGCGTCGCTCGACGCCGACGGTCTGGGCCATTGGTACGGCACGAGCGCCACGAGCTTCGTTGGTGAGGTGCCGGCCGGCCTCATGGGCTCGGCGCCGACTACAGGCGGCAGCCATGGAGGTCAGGGCACGCGGGACGGCGCTGGAGAGGTCTTCGACAGCGTCTACTTCCCGAGCGAGCTCGGCGGCGGCGGCGGCGGTAATTCCCACGATCTCCTGGCCGACGGACGCGACGGCTTCGGCGGCGGCCTGATCGTCGTCGACGCGGGCGAGCTGGTCGTAGACGGTCGCATCTCGGCTCGCGGGCGCCTCGGGGTCGAGCCGGGTGGTGCCGGCGGTGCCGGCGGCTCGATCCGCGTCCGCGCCGGGTCGCTGGCGGGTTCGGGTGTGATCGACGTCGGCGGCGGCGCGTCCGATATCGGCTACGACGCCGGCGCCGGGGGCGGTGGGCGCATCCTGCTCGACGTCGACCTGCTCGACGGCTTCGACGTCGCTTCGCAGGCGCTGGCGCACGGCGGCCTGCCCAACACGGTTGTGCCGACGCCGGCAGCCGCCGGAACCGTGCTCTTGCGACAGCCGTCGTCGGTTCACGGCACGCTCTATCTGGCCAACGCGCCGGCACCGGCGGGCGCCACCTTGGCGGTGCCGACCTCGCTTCCGAGGCTCGGGTCTGGAGCGGTGGTCGCCGCGGTGGCGGTCGGAGCGGATCTCCAGCTCACGCTGGACGTGCCGGCCCGCGTTCGCTGGCTCGGCGCCTCGATCGAGCTCTTCGACGCGCAGGGCGGTCTGCTGGCGACCGAACGCGTCCTCGACGTGATCGGCGGCGACCTCCTGGTGGAGAACGCGGCGCTCTTCGATGCGGCGGCGACCTGGCGCGGCGTGCATCGCTTCGACGCGGTGCATCTGGGTGAGGGCGTTCGCCTGATCACCGACGACACCGTCGATCTCGGCGCGGCAGCGCTCGGCACCGAGATCGAGCTGCTGGGTCCCCTCACCGCCCGTCGCCTGACGCTCTCGGCGGGCGCGCATCTGCGCAGCGGCGATCTCGAGCAGCCTCTACGCCTGGAGATCGCGGAAGACTTGATCGTCGAGGCCGGAGCGGTCATCGAAGCCGACGGCACGGGCTACGGTCCGACGGTCACGCTCAGTCATCGCGGGCTGGCTCCGGACGGTGTTCTGGGCGCCGGCGAGGACAACGCCGGCAGTCACGGCGGCGTCGGCCATCCGGGCGCCGACCCGGGTGAGATCTACGACGCGATCGTCCATCCGATTCTCGGCGGCGGTGGCGGCGGCTCCGGCCCGACCTTCAATTGGCGACCGCGCGACGCCGGCGGCACGGGCGGCGGCACGCTCGAGATTCGTGCCGGCTCGATCCAGCTCGACGGTGAGATCCGCGCTCTCGGCGTGCTGAACGGTGGCGACTACGACCAGGGCACCGGCGGTGCCGGCGGTTCGATCTTCGTCGCGGCGCAGAGCCTGGCGGGCACCGGCGCGATCGACGCCTCGGGCGCCGACGGCTGGACCAGCGGCGGTGGCGGCGGTCGCATCGCGCTCCAGGTGGCCGATCTTTCCGCCTTCGACGTGGCGACGCAGGCCCGGGCCGCCGGCGGCGTGCGCGATGACAACGGCACCCCGAGCCATCGTGGCGGCGCCGGCACGGTCTTCGTTTTCGACCAGAGCTCGGTCGACGGCACGTTGCGGGTCGATGGCGAGGAGACGGGATCGCTCGAGGTCGGCGCGACGCCGCTACCGCAGATCGGCGACGGCATCATCGGCCTGGTCGAGGCGGATCTTCAGGTGCCCGCGGACGCCTGGATCGAGCCTCAGGATCCGGCGCAGATGTTCTCGCTCGGCGTCTTCGGCATGTATGTGCGGGTCGACGGGGTCGACTATCGGGTGCTTGCCGAGGCCGGCGATCGCCGTCGCATCCTGCTCGAGGGCGCGGCCGGCGTCGTCGCGGTCGGCGACGCCTTCCGCGGCGTGCACGCTTTCGACGAGGTGCAGGCGGCGGGCGGCGCTCAGCTCGAGTTCCGCGACTTCGATCAGGTCGATACCTGGACGATCGATGCGTCGTCGACCGTCGTCCGGCTCGATCAGAACGCGCCGGAGATCGTCTCGCTGACGCCGGCCGACGGATCGAGCTTCGCCTCGGGCGACCTGCTCGGCATCGTGGCCGACCTGACCGACAACACGGCGGTGGTCTCGGCGGTCTTCGAGCTCGCCGGACGGTCGGTGACGCTGACCGAGGCGCCTTGGGTCTGGGGTCTCGCCGCGCCGCGGGTGACGACGACGACCGACTTCGTCTTGCGCCTGACGGCGACCGACGACGAAGGCAACGCGACGATCGCGACGCGCTCGATCCAGGTCGTGCCGACGATCGACGCCATCGCTCCGACCGTCGCCTTCGGCGCCTGCGTGCCGGGCTCGATGGCCGTCGAGCCGGGAGCCCTGCACGCCGTCTCCGTGGCCGCGGGGGACGAGAATCGGCTGGAGCGCGTGGCGCTGCTCGTCGACGGTCAGCTGGTCGACGAACGGCTCGATCTCTCCATCACCAACGCGTCGCTCGACTTCGCCTGGACGGTCCCGGCCGGCTCCATCGGCGGAACGGTCCATCAGATCACCCTCCGCGCCGAGGACTACGCCGGCAACGCCACCGAGGCGATGTCGGCCTGGACGGTGCCGCCGACGTGGCTCGTCGACGGCGACGTGATCGACCCGGCGACGGTCGCGGGCACCGACCTCGCACTCGGCGCTGGAACCTTCGAGGTCGACCAGCCGCTAGCCCTCGCCTCGCTCACGCTGATGCAGGGCGCGACGCTGACGACGGCGGCCGGGGTGCCGCTCGAGGTCACAACCACCGGCGACGCGATTCTCGAGTGCGGTTCCACCGTCAACGTCAGCCTGCGCGGATACGCGGGCGGTAGTCACGGCGCCACGCCTCCCGGCGCGCCTGTCGACGTCGCGCCCGCGAGCCGCTGCACGGGCGGCTCGCATGGCGGCGTCGCCCTGTGGCACGACTTCGGCCATTGGGTCGAGGGCGAGACCTACGGCAGCGTTTCCCTGCCCGAGCATGCAGGCGCCGGCGGCAGCTGGTGCAGTCTGACCGGAGGACGTGGCGGCGGCGTCGCCCATCTCGCCGCCAACGAGATCGAGCTGCGGGGCGACATCGTGGCCCTTGGCCAGGCGTCGGGCTATCCGGCGACGGAGTTCGATGTCCAGCAGGGCTCGGGCGCCGGGGGCTCGATTCTGCTTGAGGCCAACCGCCTCTCGGGCGGCGGCCGGCTGGACGCCAGCGGCGGCGCCGGTCATTCCTTCAGCAACTATCCGGGCGAGAGCCCGGGCGGCGGCGGTCGCGTTGCGCTCCACGTCGACGATCTCTCGGCGATCGACGTCGCGACACAGGTGACGGCCAGCGGTGGGGGGGCCTACAGCTGGGACGGCTTGCTCGAGGCGAGCGCCGGTCCGGGAACGGTCTTCCTCTTCGACAGCTTCTCGACCTACGGCCGCTTGCGGGTCGTCGGTCACGACGTGCAGACGCATGCCACCCGGCTCCCGGCTCTCGGAGCCGGGACGGTCGGCGTCGCCGACGCGGACACGACGGTGCCGGCCGACCTCTGGATCGAGCCGCTTGACCCGGCCGCCCGATTCGCGCTCGGCGCGACCGGTGCCTGGATGCGGATCGACGGGGTCGACTACCGCATCCTCGATCAGGTCGATCGCCGGCGGATTCTCCTCGAAGGCGCGGTCGGAGCCGTAGGCATCGGCGACGCGTATCGCGGCGTCTACAAATTCGACAGCCTCGAGGTGGGTCCGCAGGACGAGGTGATCGTGGACGACGACCTCCTCGAGGTCTCGAGCTCCTCGATCGCGCTCTCTGCGACCGTCGTCGCCGGCACGGAAAGCACGCCGACGACGCTGTCTGTGACGTTCGCCGGCTCGCCTGACCCGATGCACCTGGCGCTGGTCGATTGGGGCGACGGGGCGTCCGACGAGCCGACGGTCATCGACGACGGGTTTGGCGGCGGGTCGTTCTCGACCAGCCATCCATACACCGGATCGGGCACGTTCACGATCTCCCTCTGCGTCGAAGGGACGACCGCGTTCGCCTGCACCACCGAGCAGGTCGCGATCGCCGTCGATCCGCCGGTCGTCTCGCTGCCGGCCTTCGACTTCGCGACCTGGCAGGTCGAGGATCAGCTCGACAGCGGCACGAGCAGTCTCTGGCGCGTGATCGACGGCGGCGCCTCGGTCGACCAGATTCGGAACTCGAAGCCGACGTTCTTCGCCAGCCCGCCGTCGGGAGGCGGCTGGGCGATCGAGGGCCAGCTCACGATGTCGAGCGACGACGATGTCGTCGGATTCGCCGTCGGCTTCGATCCCGGCGGTCTCGACTCCGCGCCTCCAGCCGAGGAGTTTCTGCTCGTTACCTGGCGTCGAGCCAACCTCAACCTCTCCGGCTACGGCATCGTGCCTAAGGGTCTCGAGGCCTTCCTCGTCGTCGGCGAGCCGGAGAATTGGTGGGCGCTTGGTGCCTCTCCCGAAGCGACCGACCTGGGCCCGGCGATGACCTCCGCCGATCTCGGCTGGTCGGTGGGCGCGGTCTACGACCTCCGGCTCGAAGCCGGTGGCGAGAACGTCAAGCTGTGGATCGACGGCAGCCTCGAGTTCGATCTCGATCTCGACGTCTCGAGCCTCGGTCAGCGGATCGCGTTCTACGGCAATGCGCAGGAACGCATGGAGTTCCGGGACTTTGCTCGCACGGGCTTCGTCGGCGGGGTGGGCTCGCCGCTGACGCTCGAGCTGGACGTCACCGACGAGAGCGCGCCCCAAGACCTGACGGCGACGGTCGACTGGGGCGACGGCTCGCCGCTCGCCGGCGCGTCGATCGATCTCGACGGGCGGCTCACCGCCACGCACGCCTATGCGACGCCGGGCGGCTACACGGCCACCGTCTGCGCCACCGATCCGCAGAGCGCCACGGGCTGCCTGGACGTGTCGGTGACGGTCAACGCGCCCGCGCCGCCGCGGGTGACCTTCGGCGAGATCGACCTCTCGACCTTCACGGCCGAGAGTCCGATCTTCAACTACAACAGCCACGGAGACGGCGTCTGGACGGTCGAGGCGCACCACGACCGGGTCGTACAGAGCGCCGACTCCGAAGCGACCTTCTTCATGAGCCAGCCGTCGTCGATGGGCTGGTGGGTCGAGGGTGCGCTCTACATGACCGGCGACAACGACGACGTCGGCTTCGTTCTGGGCCTCGAGCCCGGGGAGATGGCGACCGGCGCCGCGCGGGCCGGGGCTCTCGTCTGGAAGCGATCGACCGAGAACCACGGGACCTGGGGACAGGCACCGCGCGGCCTCCGGGCGTTCGACCTCGTCGCCTCGCCGGTGAATTGGTGGTCGCTTTCGGTCGCGCCCGAGGCGCTGCTTCTCGCCGAGGCGACGACCGTCGGCACGACCGGCTGGGACGACGATCGCGAGATCCCGGTGCAGATCGAATACGGCGGCGGTCAGCTCGACGCCTGGTTCGACGGCACGCAGGAGTTCTCGCTCGAAACGCCTAATTGGGGCGAGCGACTGGGCTTCTACTCGCATCTGCAGAAGGCCGAGTTCCGCCACTTCCGCCGACTCGGCGTGCTCGCTACGGCCGGAACCCCGGCCAGCCTCGAGGCCTCCGCCGAGGCGATCGGTGGTCTGGCCGGAGCGACGGCGACGATCGATTGGGGCGACGGCAGCGGTGCGGTTGCGGCCGCGCTCGATCCCGCGACCGGCAGCGTCAGCGGGTCTCATGCCTACGCGACCGCCGGGACCTATACCGCGACCGTCTGCGCCCAGGACGTCGACGGCCTCGTAGGCTGCACCGACGTCGCCGTCAAGGTCCGGGCGCCGCAGGCGCCGAAGGTCTCGTTCGGCGAGATCGACCTCTCGACTTTCACCGCCGAGAGTGTGCCGAATCCTTACCCGGACAGCCGTCCGGCAGGTTCGTGGACGATCGAGAACGGCGGAGCCTGGGCCGTCGAGAATGTCGATTCGGCTCCGACCTTCTTCATCAGCCCGCAGTCTCCCGAGGGATGGTGGATCGAGGGCACGCTCTTCGTGCCGGACCCATACAACGACGTGGGCCTGGCGGTCGGTCTTGACCCGGGCGAGCTCGCGTCCGGGACGGTCGACGCAGCAGTCTTCGTCTGGCGGCAGAACGCCTCGTCGTACTACAGCTCCTTGGGGTTCGCACCGCGCGGTCTCCGGCTTTTCGAGATCGACGGGAACCCGACGAATTGGTGGTCGCTCGGGGAGGATCTGGACGCTTCTCTCCTGGCGACGGCTGCCACCCTGTCGGATGTCGGCTGGTCGACCGACACGGCTCATCTTCTCCGTCTCGAATCAGGGCAGGGAGAGCTGAAACTCTGGGTCGACGACATCCTTCAGGTCTCGAGCACATCTGGCGACTGGAGCGACCGCTTCGCATTCTTCGCGAACCTGGCACCGCCCGAGTTCCGCGATTTCCGTCGGATCGGCCTGATCGCCGCGACCGGGATCTCGGTCGATCTGGAAGCCGACGTCGAGGACTTTGGAGGTCTCGCCAATCTGACGGCGACGGTCGACTGGGGCGACGGCTCGGCGGTTGCCGCGGCGTCGATCGACACGGGATCGGGCCAGGCGACGGCGAGCCACGTCTATGCGGCGACCGGCAGCTTCACCGCGACCGTGTGCGCGCAGAACGCGGCCGGACTCTCGACCTGCGTCGACGTCCCGGTGCTCGTCCGGCAGGGGCCGGCGCCGTCGGACCCGCCGACGGTGACGTCGCTCGTGCCGGCCGACGGCGCGAGCTTCACCTCCGGCGATCCGATCGATCTCGTCGCCGTGCTCGCCGACGACACCGGCATCGCCGACGCGACGCTCACTCTCGGCTCCACGACGCAGATGCTCACGTCGGCGCCCTGGACGCTGAGCGGCGTGGCGCCGATTGTCTCGACGGTGAGCGATCTCTTGGCGCGGGTGGTCGTGACCGACCTCGACGGCCAGTCGACGACGGTCGAGCACACGCTCCAGATCCAGCCGCGCACTGACACGACCGCGCCGACCGTGGCCTTCGGGGCATGCGGTGCCGACGGCGCCCTGGTCGAGCCGGGTGTCGAGCAGACTCTCCAACTCGTCGCCGCGGACGATCAGCTCCTTGCCGAGGTCGAGTGGCTGGTGGACGGCACGTCGATCGCCGTCGAGAGCGGCCTGCAGGCTGCCTCCCGGACGACCGAAGCGTTCTGGACGGTGCCGGCGGGAGCGGCCGGCGGGACGAGCTATCTCGTCACCGTGCGGGCGACTGACTATGCCGGACAGATCGCCGAGGTCAGCCGCACGCTGGCCGTGCCGACCGCCTGGACGGCGTCGGGCGATCCGATCTCGGCCGCGGCGATCGACGGCACGGATTGGGTGCTGGGCGCGGGAGCGCATGTCGCTGCCGAGGCGCTGGCACCGGCCTCGCTTCACCTCATGCGGGGCGCGACCCTGACGTCGACGGTCGGCACGCCGATCGATCTCGAGGTCACCGGCGTTGCGACGCTCGAATGCGGCAGCGCGATCGACGTGACCGCGCTCGGTCACGCGGGCGGCGACGACAGCGTCGCTCCCGCTGCGCCGGTGGGCGTCGACCCCGCGCCGCGCTGCAGCGGCGGAGCGCACGGCGGCTCGGGTGCATGGCATCCCGAAGCCTGGAGCGAGGGCGAGACCTTCGGCAGCCTCTTCCTGCCCGAGCACGCCGGCGGCGGAGGCCACGGTTGCGCCTTCACCGGAGGGGCCGGCGGGGGCGTCGTGCGACTGGCGGCGACGACGCTCGATCTGCGCGGCGAGATCCTGGCGCGTGGCGAAGACGCCGACCACGTCGACGCGACGATCGGCCGCCAGGCCTCCGGCGCCGGCGGCTCGATTCTGATCGAGGCTGCCTTCGTGCGCGGCGGCGGCAGGCTCGATGCTTCGGGCGGACGCACGACCGACGAGGGCACCGCGCCGGGCGAGAGCGCCGGCGGTGGCGGCCGAGTGGCCCTCTACATCGACGATCTGTCGCAGATCGACCTCGCCACTCAGGTCGTTGCCGAGGGTGGTGGGGTCGTCGACGACGTCGGCGCGGCGCAATCGGCCGGCGCGTCCGGCACCGTGTTGGCGGTCGACGCCGCCGCGACCCACGGGCTCCTGCGCATCGCCGGGCCGAGCGTGTCGACGACCGACACACGGCTGCCGGCGCTCGGCCAGGGCACGATCGGCGTCGCCGATGCCGATCTCGTCACGCCGGCGGATCTGTGGGTCGAACCGCTCGACGCGCAGGCGACCTTCGCGCTCGGTGCGGTCGGCGCCTGGCTGCGCATCGACGACGTCGACTACCGCATCGTCGACCAGGCCGATCGCCGACGGATCCTGCTCGAGAACGCGAGCGCCACGGTGTCGGTCGGCGACGCCTATCGCGGCCTGCTCAAGCTCGACGCGCTCGAGCTGGCGGGCTCGAGCGAATTGGCGCCGCTCGACGACCTGCTCGAGGTCGCCGACGACAGCGCCATCGCGCTGACGCTGACGACGGTCGACGGAACCGACGTCGCGCCGGTCGATCTCGACGTCGCCTTCGCCGGCGATCCGGCCAGCGACTGGCGCCTGGTGGTGCGCTGGGGTGACGGCAGCTCGAGCGAGCACGCACCTGACAGCGAGTCCGGTGGGGCGGGCACTCTGGCCGTCGACCATCTGTACGCCACCGCCGGCAGCTACACGATCGACGTCTGCGTGACCAGCAGTCGCGCGGCAGCCTGCAAGTCCGCCACCGTCACGGTCTCGACCAGCTCTGCCGCGCTCTTCCCAACGAGGCAATGGCCGACGGGTCGCTGGCCGGCTCTGGCTGGATCCGTCGAGACAGGCCTGGAGGCCGGCGACTCGTGGCTGGCGTCCGGTTTGATCTCTCCATCGCCCGACGGTCCATCACGGATCGCCGGCCTCGAGATGCGTCCTCCGGCGGACTGGCTCCTGTTCCAGCCTCTCCCATCGACCGATCCACCGTGGACCGTCGGCAGTCTTCAGTCGGCCCGACGGATCGCCGCGCGGGGCGGGCGCTGAGATGGGCGCCCCGACCTGTCGTCATCTTGACCGCTTCGACATTCAGTCCCTCGATCTGATGCCTCGCTCGAACTTTTTCTCGCTTCTGCGCTTCGGAGCCTGCTCCATGTTCTCGACCGTCCCGAAAACGTTCTCTTGCCTCGCCTTGTGCCTCGTGCTCGTCGTCGCAGCGGCCCCGGCCGCTCTCGCGGCTCCGGTCTTCGACCAGCTCTCGCCTGCCGCCGGGACGGTGCTCCCGATCGGCGCCGGTCAGCTCGTTGGCAGCGTCAGCGACGCGGTTGAGCTGCGCATCGACGGCGGAGTCGTCCCGCTCGCCGGCGACGGCACCTTCACCTTCGCCTACGACCTGCCGGAAGGCGGTTCGACGCTGCAGCTCTGGGCGATCGATGCTCAGGGCGTCGAGACCGGGCCCATCACGCACCCGCTGGTCGTCGACACGCTGGCACCGTCGCTTGATCTCGATGCGCCGCTCGCGGGCGTGCATCTGGCGAGCGGCGACGTCACCGTGACAGGCGGGCTTCAGGAGCCTCACCTCACCTCTCTCGTGGTCGAGGCGTCAACCGGCGCCTCGCTGTCGCCGACACCTACCTCGGGGAGCTGGACCGCCGCGTTCACGGGTCTGCCGGATGGCGTGGTGACATTCGAGGCGGTGGCGCGCGACGTCTTCGGGCGCGAGACGCGACGCTCGGTCGAGGTCGTCGTCGATTCGGTCGCGCCCTCCGTCGCCGTCCGCGAGGCCGGCCAGCCGTTCGCCGGCGGTCTGGTCGCGCGGCCGCTGACGCTCGACGTCGAGGTGTCCGACGCCGTGGCTCTCGAGCAGGTGTCGTTCACTCTCGACGGGGTGGCGTGGTCATCAGGCACGACGATTGACACAGAAGGCCCGCACACCCTTCTCGTCACTGCCACCGACGCCGCCGGCAACCTCGCGCAGACTCAGCTCGACTTCACGATCGACCTGACGCCGCCGACGATCGTCGCGGTGCAGCCGGCCTCGGGCTCGCTGCTGGCGACCACGCCGGCGACCCTGACAATCGACACGGCCGGCGACGCGACGCAGGTGCTGGTCGGCGGCGTCGCGGCGCAGGCTGCCGGCGCCGGCACCTTCACGATCGACCGCGCGCTCGTCGAGGGCACGCAGAGCTTCCCGATCGTCGCGGTCGATGCCGCCGGACTCCAGAGCGAGAGGCTGCACGCCCTGATCCTCGACGCGACGCCGCCGTTGCTCGGGATCGACGCTCCCTCCGACGGCGACGCGGTCGCGACGGCGACCGTCACCGTCCGAGGGACCGCGGAAGACGAACGACTCGCCGAAGTGCGGGTCGACGGCATTCTCGCCACCCGCGTCGGCACCACCTGGCAGGTCGACGCCGTGCCCATTGTTGAGGGCGCCAACGCGCTCGTCGCGACCGCTCGCGACACGCTTGGCAACGAGACTACCGCTCAGGTGATGGTGACGCGCGACAGCGCCGCACCGACCTTCCGCGTGCTCGTCGACGGTCTCGATCTGGTGTCGGGCGCCTCGTTCTCGGCGCCGATCTCGCCGATCCTGCAGATCGACGATCCGCAGGCGACCGTCGACGCCACGCTCGACGGTGCGCCGTTCACCTCCGGCACCGAAGTCGCAGGCGACGGCGTCCACGAGCTGGCCGTCACGGTCACCGATACCGCCGGCCTGTCGAGCTCGCAGCTCTTGGTCTTCACAATCGATCGCCAGGCGCCGACGATCACCGAGCTCGCGCCGGTCGACGGTTCTGTCCAGGCCGCGGCCGAGGTGACGCTGGTCGGTTTGGTCGGTGACGCCGTCGAGGTGACGGTCGACGGGCAGCCGGCGACCGTCGTCGGCGGCGGCTTCCGCGCCGGCCCGTTGTCGCTAGCCGAAGGCCAGAAGACCTTCCAGATCGTGGCGCGCGGAGCCAACGGCCTCGAGACCACCGTCTCGCATCGCGTGGTGCGCGACGCCACCGCGCCGACCCTGCAGGTGACGCGGCCGATCGACGCGTCGCTGCTCGGCGAGCGCTCGGTGCAGGTGACCGGCTTCGCCGACGATGCCCATCTCGAGAGCGTCCGCGTGCGCGGCGTCGAGGCGGCGCTGTCGGCCTCGGCCTTCGCCACCGACGTGGCGCTCGACGAAGGCTCGAATCTGCTGCAGATCGTCGCCCGGGACGTCGTCGGCCACGAGACGACGGCAACGCGCACGGTGCGCGTCGATACGCTCGATCCGACGATCACGATCACCAATCCGGCGCCGGGCTCCATCGTGCCCGACGCGACGCTGACCGTGCGCGGCAGCGTCGAGGATCCGAACCTCGATCGCGTCGAGGTTGCCGGTGTGCGCGCTGTGGTCGACGGCGGGACCTGGAGCGCGGATGTGCCGCTGGCCGACGGCCTCAACACGCTCGAGGCCGTCGCCATCGATCAGCTCGGCCATCGCGCCACCGCCAGCGTCGGCGTGACGCGCGACTCGCAGGCGCCCCAGGTCTCGATCTCGTTGCCGTCCGACGGGGTCTTCCTGCCCGACGACGCCATCGAGGTGCGCGGCTCGGTCGACGACGAGGTCGGGGTCACGGTGACCGTCAACGGTCAGGCGGCGCTGGTCGAGCAAGGGGTGTGGACGGCGGCAGCGGTGGCGCTCAACGAGGGCGAGAACCGTCTCGTCGCGCGTGCTTCCGACGCTCAAGGCAACGAGGGCGTGCACTCGATCTTCGTGCATCGCGACACGCAGGCGCCGCGCTTCCTCACCTCCTCGCCGGCGTCGGGAGCTCTCGCGGTGCCGGTCGAGTCGGTCGTCCGCCTGACCTTCGACGAGCCCTTGGGCGACCTTTCTGCCGGCGCACTGCGCCTCGAAACGGCAGCCGGCGCGCCGATCGCCGCGACCACGGAACGTCAGGGCGAGCTGGTGGTGGTGACGCCCGACGCCGCGCTGCCGCCCGAGACGGATCTGCGCCTCGTCCTGACCGCGGCGCTGGTGGATCGAGCCGGCAACGCGCTGGTCGACGTGCCGGCGCCGATCGAGCTGCGGACCGTCGACACCGGTGCGCCGAGCGCGCCGACGCTCGCGTTTCCTGCGCCGGATCGCCTGTGCGGGGCGACGCTGGTGCTGCAGGGCTCGACGGAGGCCGACGTCGTTGTGCGCGCGACCGGCGGGGCGGCGGTGGCGGAGACGCGCGCCGCGGACGACGGGACCTACCTTCTGGAGGTCGAGCTGCTGGCCGACCGGCCGAACCGCCTCGAGGTGGTGGCGGTCGACGCGATCGGCAACGCGTCGGCCCCGACGATCGTCGACACCGTCCACGACTGCACGTCGCCAACCGTTGTGTCGGCCACCTGGGACGGCGCGCTCGACGTCACGATTGTCTTCTCCGAGGCGATCGACCCAGCGACGCTCGCTGCCGCGGTAGCACTCATCGACACCTCCGGCGCGCTCGCCGCGACCACGGCCGTCGACGGTGGCGATCCCTCCGGCGCCACCGTCGGGGCGACGCTCGCCGCGACGCCGTCCGGCGCCCTCGCGCTCGAGGTCAGCACCGCGGCACGTGATCTGGCCGGCAATGCCCTGGCCTATCCGTTCCGCCTCGCCTTCGGCAACGCGGCGGCCGACAGCTTCGTGTCCGGAACTGCGATCGACGACGCCACCGGCCGGCCGCTCGACGGTGTCGTCGTCCAGATCGTCGCCACCGACGGCGTCGCTCTCGGCGAGCCGCTGCCGCGCCAGACGGTCGGTCCCGACGGACGGTTCCTGGTGCCGATCGGCGCCGGCACGCACGATCTGACCTTCGCGCGGCCGGACTTCGTGCCGGTCTTCCGCGTCGTCACGACGCAGGCCGGCGACGGCACCAGCGTCTTCCATCCGCGCCTCGTTCCGCTCACCGAGGCCGAGAGTCTCGGCGCGGCGGGCGGTAGCCTGCTCGGTGGCGCGGCGGAGGTCGACATCGCCGCCGAGCGACCGCAGCTCGACCTGCCGGCCGGCGCGCTCGCCGGCGCGACCGCGATCTCGCTGACGGCGCTGTCGGAGCAGGGCCTGCCTGCCCTCCTGCCGTACGGCTGGTCGCCGCGGGGCGCCGTCTGGCTGGAAGCCGACGGTGCGTTGAGCGCCTCGGCGACCCTGCGTCTGCCGGTCACCGCGCCCAACGGCACGATTCTGCCGGTCGTCGCCCTTGACCTCACGACCCTCGGCTGGACCGTGCTCGACCTGGCGACGGTCGCGGACGGCGCAGTGACGGTGTCGGTCGCCGACTGGGGCGCCATCGCCGCGGTCGAGGCGGATGTCGGCGCCACGGCCCCGCCGGCCGCCGCCGTCGGCCAGCCGCTCGGTTCGTCCGCCGCGCCGGTCGGAGACGAGGTGACCGGTGCGGCGCTGTCCTTCTCGCCTGCCACCGTCATGGCGACCCAGCGCAGCCGAGCGACGGTCGACTACGTCTTCGGCGCGGCGCCCGCTCCGTCCGGGACGCCGCTCAGCCTTCGTGTGCAGGAGGAGCTCGAGCTGCTCGACGGTTCGCTGCGGCGGGAGGCGCCCTACCGTGCCGACGTGGTGCTCTACCGCGACGCCGCCGGTCAGCCGAGCTCTCGGTTCTGGATCGCGCCGTCTGAGGCGGCCCGATCTTCGACCTTCCGCGAGGGCGTTGAAGACGTCACCGTCCGCTCGTACGGCGACGAGACGGTGCGCGGCAACGTGCTCGGTCCCGACGGCGGCGCGGTGGTGTCGACGGACGGCGACACGCTGACCTTGCCGGCGGGTGCCCTCGACGGACCGGCGGCCGTACGCCTGGCCCGTGGCGCGGTGGCCGATCTGCCGATTGGCGTGCCGACGGCGGGCACCGCGATCGAGGTCCTCACGCTCGATCTCGGCGGTCGCCGGCTCGCCGCGCCGGCCCGTCTCGACATCGCGACCCCGTCGGCTCCTGCCGCAGGAGCGCGCGGCCTGCTGCTCCATGTCGCCAGCGTGCCTGACGCCAACGGCCTGTCGTCGACCCGCTGGCATGCCGTCGCCGATCTGGAGCCGAGCGCGTCGGGTTGGGCGACGCGGGCGATCGACGCGCTCGACCTGCCGTGGCCCGGTGTGCGCGAAGAAGGCACCTACCTCGCCCTCGAGCTGTCCACCGCGCCCGCGTTCGTCCGCGGCACGGTCACCAAGAACGGCGTCGCGCTGGCCGGCGCGGTAGTCGAGGGTTCGCTCGCCGGGGTCGACGATCCCGAGTGGCTGGCGATCACCGACGCGCTCGGCCGCTACGTGCTGCCGGTCGAACCGACCGCCACCGCGCGCGAGGTTCGTGCCCGCGATGCCCGCGGCGATGCCCGAGGGGTTTCGGTCGTGGTCGACGCGGCGGACGCGCGATTCGACCTCAACATCCTGATCGAACCGCTGGTGCCCTACGTGATCGAAGTGTCGCCGATCAACGGCACCGCCGGCGTGCCGCTTGGCGTCGAGCCGACGCTGCGCTTCAGCGAGACGATCGACCCTGCCAGCCTCGAGGGCAACGTCGAGCTGCGCGCCGTTGGCGTCGACGGCACGACGACGGCGATTCCCGTCACCTTCGACCTCCAGGGAGCGCTCCTGCGCCTGATGCCGCTGCAGGCTCTCGATCTCGGCGCGGAGTACCGCCTGTGGGCCGGCAATGGCGTGCGCGACTTGCAGGGATACGGCCTCGCGGCGCCGGTCGAGACGAGCTTCGCAACGGTGGAGGAGCCCGACATCGTCGGTCTCGACCCGTCGCGCATCGAGCTCGAGGCGCCGGACTTCGCCGGCATGGCGCGCGTGGTCGGTTTGGCCGGCGCCGTGCCGGCCGGCAGTCTGGTGACGGTGGAGAACCAGACCGCCTTCTCGACGCAGGAGAGCGTTGCGGCGGCAGCCGACGGCTCGTTCACCCTGACCCTCGCTGCCAGCCTCGGCGATCGCGTCGCTCTGACGGCGCTGATTGACGGGCAGTCGAGCGAGTGGCTGCCGCTCGGGCCGTGGGTGTCGGCGGATCGGCGGGCGGTCTGGACGCCGACAACGGAAGATGCCGTCGTCGTCTTCACGACCTCCGAGGGGATCGAGGTAACGATCGCTCCCGGCACCTTCGATCGCGATGCCTGGGCGCGCGTGGAAACGGTCGCTCCAGCCGACGTGCCGCTCGACCGGGATCCGCGCGTCGCGACCGCCGGCGCGCTGCGCATCGACGTCGGCGAGGCGGTGATGCGCCAGCCCCTCGGTCTGCGTCTGCCGATCGCCGCCTCCGACGTGGTGCCCACCGCGACCTACGTCCTCTCGCGGCTGGTGGAGATCCACGACACGCGGGGCTGGATGGTCTTCGACTCGCCGACCTTGGAGGTCCAGGGCGACGGCAGCGGCATCCTGCAGACGAAGGAACCGACGATTTCAGCCGCGGCGGCCGCTGCCGCCTCGACGAAGGCGCGTCGTCCCGAGCTGCCGGTCCCGGACGCGATCCGCACGCTCGACGCCGAGGAGATGCAGCGCCGTCTCCAGGGCGAGCTCTCGTTCCGCGCCACGCCGCCGGTGCGCCCGGCGCCGATCGAGGGCGGAGCGGCGTCGGCCTTGCGTGCCGCCCGGTCCGCCGAGGTCACGCGACCGACCGCCGATCTCAAACTCTACGTGCCGTTCCTCGGCGTGGTGATGCCGGGCCTGTACACGCTGACCTACGTCACCGAGCCGTTTGTCTTTGCCACGCTCGGTGCCTTCGCACACGGCTACACGGTGTACAACGCGTCGTTCGTGCCGCCGTATATCGCCTCGTACAGTCTGGCGCCGCTCGGCGCGGAGGCCCTGGTCGTGCCGTACGTCGCCGACGAGGTGTGGGACCTGACGGTGATCGATGACAACACCGGTCTCGAGGTGGCCGAGGGGCAGCACGACGGCCAGGCGGGCGTGCCGCTCGACCCGGCGCTCTTCGACGATCAGGCGCCGCCGGCGATTCGGCAGTTCGAGCCGTTCTCAGTGTCGATCGGGAGACTGCCGGCGGAGGGAAGCCTCGAGATCGCGGCCGGCGCGACGGCGACGCTGCCCGATACGCGGCTGCTGACGGTCGTCGGAGCGGCGGGCACGACCCATCCCGACGTCTGGGTGACGCTGGTCGACATGGCGACCGGTCGCTTCGTGGTCGAGCAGAGTGACGGTGCCGGCGGGTTCCTTCTGACCCTCGACGACGTCGAGCCGGGAAGCCGCGTCGCCCTGGCGTACGGCGACACGCTCGCGGCGTCGCACGAGCCGTGGCTGCGCTTCAGCGAGCGGGTCGTGGCGCCGGAGTCGATTCTCTCGGTGTCGACCCGCGAGCCAGGGGCGACGGCGTGGCGACCGGTGGCGGTCGAGTTCACGACCTTCGACGCCGGTCAGGGCTTCCGCTTCGCGCCCGCCGCCGGCTGGGCGAAGGGTGACTATCGCGTCCGTCTGCAGCCCGAGGATCTGGCCGGCAACGTCGAGGCCAGTCCGATCTACGTCCACTTCGAGGTGCTCGGCGGCGCCGAGCTGGGCGACCTGGAGACGCCGTTCCTCGACGACACGGTCCGCTTCGGCGGGCTGCTCTACGCGGCTGCGCGGCAGGACGGCGTGCGGATCTACGACGTGTCGGCGCCGCGCGCGCCCCGCC
>JBCBCF010000038.1:0-21597 GCA_038530905.1 Acidobacteriota bacterium | reverse complement strand
GACAAGCTGGTCAAGGCGCGGGCTCATCTGCATCGCAGCCTGGCGCTCGATCCATCGTTCGTCCCGGCTTGGGTCCAGCTCACCGAGGCCTATGCGCTGGCCGAGCAAGCGGTCGCCGGCAGCGGTCGCCGGCTCGAGAACCGTCCGATGCCGCCGGGCCCTGACATCGCGCTCCAGATGATGGTGCTCTACACGCGCGAAGGGCAGCGTGGAGCCGCCGAACGCCTGGTGGATCTCTATTTCGAGCCGCGCGCCGACACCGCCGAGCTCGCCGCCGCTCGCCGTCTGCTCGAGCAAATGGACTGGCTGTCGGCGCGGGCCGCGGAGCCGCCGGACTCGCTCCTGCGCTGACCGCTGGATCGATTGTGGCGGCGTGATACCTTGCCGCCGCTTCGCCGCCGCCGGCCGCCGGTGTCTCGCCGTGTGGCCGCCCGCCGTCTATCTTCCGCGAGTTGCTTCCGCCATGAGTTCCACTGCAGCCTCGTCTCCGACCCGTCGCGTCTTTTCCGGCATCCAGCCGACCGGCGATCTGCATCTCGGCAACTATCTCGGCGCGATCCGGCATTGGGTCGAGGGGCAGGACGCGCGCGAGAACTTCATCTGCGTCGTCGATCTGCACGCGATCACGATCCATCAGCCGCCAGCGGAGCTGCGCCAGCATGTGCGCCATGTCACGGCGATGCTGCTCGCCGCCGGCATCGATCCCGCACGCACGACGCTCTTCGTGCAGAGCCACGTGCGGGCTCATGCCGAAGGCTCTTGGCTGCTCTCCTGCATCGCGCCGCTCGGCTGGCTGCAGCGCATGACGCAATACAAAGATAAATCTGCGAAACAAGAGAGCGTTTCGACCGGGCTCCTCACGTATCCGGTGCTGCAGGCTGCCGACATCCTTTTCTACGACGCGCACGAGGTGCCGGTGGGCGAGGATCAGAAGCAGCACATCGAGCTAGCCCGCGACATCGCCCAGCGCTTCAACCATCTCTACGGCGAGACCTTCGTCGTGCCCGAGCCGAAGATCGCCGAAGTCGGGGCGCGCATCATGGGTCTCGACGACCCCGCCGCCAAGATGTCGAAGAGCTCGACCGCTCGAGGTCACGCTGTGCGCATGACCGACGAGGATCGCGAGATCGAGCGCGCCTTCAAGCGAGCCGTCACCGACTCCGGGCGCGAGATCGATTGGAGCGACGCTCCGGAGAAGGCCGGCGTGGTCAATCTGCTGTCGATCTATCACCTGATCACCGGCCGGTCGCGCGATGAAACCCTGCGCGACTTCGCCGACGCGCGGGGCTATGGCGATCTCAAGAAGCGCGTCGCCGAGGTCACCATCGAGCATCTGCGGCCGATCCGGGAGCGCTATCAGGCCCTCCTGAGCGACCCCGCCGAGCTGGATCGCTTGCTCGCGGTCGGTGCCGAGCGTGCCCGTGAGGTGGCCGAGCCCAAGTTGGTTCAGGTGAAGGAGATCATGGGATTCGGCGTGCCGGCGGCGCTGCGCCAGTGATCATCGGGGGTGTTCGGCGGCGCCGGCTGGCGGGATGGCTCGCCGCGTGCGCGCTTTTTGCCGTGATCTCGGCCTGCGGTCGCGACCAGACGCCGCCGCCTCCGGCGCCGGATCTCACGCCTGAGGCGGTGGAGCCGGTCGAGATCGAGCCGCCGACGGCCGAGACCGCGCTTCGGCCGATCGACGCGTCAGATCTGCCGCCGCTGCTGGACGATGGGGCGCTCGCAGGAGCCGAGGCTTCGGGGGACCGCTGGGCCTCGCTACGCCAGGCGCTCGAGCGCAATCGCCGCTGGTTGTCGGGCCGCCCAGCCGGCCGTCGGCTGCAGGTCGGCCCCTATCGGACCTCGATCCGTCAGGCACTCGAAACCACTCAAGAGATCCTGACGCTGCTCGATGAAGATCCGTCGCCTGAGCGCTTCGGGGCGGAACTGGCGCAACGCTTCGCATGGGTCGAGAGCATCGGCGGCGAGAGCGGGCAGGTCCTCGTGACCGGCTACTACGAGCCGATTCTCGACGCGAGCCTCAGCCGGCGCGACGGCTACTCGACGCCCATCTTCGGTCCGCCCGGCGGCGTCGTGCGAGCGGATCTCGGCGCCTTCGCCGACGATCTTTCAGGTCGGCGCATCGCAGGATTCGTGCGCGGTGGCCGGTTGGTCCCGATGCCGACTCGCGGAGAGCTGTGGCGCGATCGTGGGCCGCTTGCCGGCCGCGAGATCGCGTGGGCCCGGGATCGGGTGGACCTCTTCTTTCTCGAGATCCAGGGCTCGGGAACGCTGCGCCTGCCGGACGGCTCGACCCGGCGCGTCGGCTACGCGGCGTCCAACGGGCGACCCTATCGTTCGATCGGCAAGCTGTTGATCGACGAGGGCGAGATTCCCCGTGAACGGATGTCGATGCAGGCGCTGCGACGCTGGCTGCGCCAGCATCCTGCTGAAGTCGGCCGCGTGCTTGAGCACAACGCATCGGTGGTTTTCTTTCGCTTTCTCGATGGCCCGCCGGTTGGCAACCTCGGCGTGCCGGTGACGCCCGGCCGCTCGATCGCGGTCGACCAGAGCTTGATGCCGCCGGGAGGGATCGCATTTCTCGACACCGAGCGCGCCCGGGCGACCGACGACGGAACCCGCACGGTCGACGGCACGCTGCGCCGGCTGGTCGTGATGCAAGACACCGGTGGCGCCATCCGTGGCGCGGGGCGGGTCGATTTTTTCTGGGGGCGTGGTGACGAGGCCGCGAATCGGGCCGGCGCCATGCAGCAGCCAGGGCGACTGCTGGTGCTGGTGCCGCGCGGCGCCGTGCACGACACGATGAGCGGCCCAGCGAACGACCCCGATGCCGCGGCGGCGCGCTCGACGGGCTGAAGATCTCCGACGAGCTGAGCTGTCCTCGCGCCGCTCACCTCCGGTCGAGCCCGCCGCGCGGCGGTGCCGGAGCTGATAGCGTTCTCAGAACCACTCTGACCCTGTCAGCGCTCCGACCGACTCGCGGATCATGTCGCGAGATGATGAGGTGCCGCCCATGATGTCGTCCACCGCGACGTTCGACGACCGCGTGCCCGAGCTGCCTGAGTTCATCGCTCGCCAGCTGCCGTTTCGCCGCCGCTTCTACACGCTACGCCGCGGCGATGCCGCCTCGAGCAAGATCCATTTCATCGACGAGGGGCCGCGCGACGGCCGAACCGTCCTCCTGCTTCACGGCAATCCCACCTGGAGCTTCCTGTGGCGGCGAGTGATCCGCGAGCTGCCGAACTTTCGCTGCATCGCGCCCGATCTATTGGGCCTCGGTCTGTCCGACAAACCGCGACGGATCAGCGATCACAGCGTGGTGCTGCACGCGGATGCCTTCGCCGAGCTGATCGAGGCGCTCGACGTGCAGGATGCGATTCTGGTTGCTCAGGATTGGGGCGGGCCTGTGGGCATCGCGGTTGGCGAGCGTCAGCCCGACCGCTTCGCGGGTCTGATCTTCGCCAACACCGCTGTCGCCCTGCCCAAGCAGCCGCGCGGCACGAAGTTTCATCAGCTGGCGCGCACGCCTGTCGTCAGCGATCTGCTGTTTCGTGTCCTCGGCTTTCCGCTGCGCTCGCTGCACAAGACGCAGGCGGCGGCCTCGTCGATTTCAGGTGACGTCGCGCGGGCCTACCGCTGGCCACTGAGGCGGCTGCGGGATCGGGTCGCACCGCTGGCCCTGGCGCGCATGGTCCCGGACTCGACCGAACACCCCAGCTACATCGCGATGCGCTCGGCGGCCGGCTGGGCTGAGTCGTTCAAGGGGCCGGTCCGGCTGGTGTGGGGCATCCGCGATCCGGTGCTCGGGCGGGCGCTCAAGCGCCACCGGGCGCAGTGGCCCGAGGCACCGGTGCGCGAGCTGGAGGCCGGCCATTTCCTGCAGGAAGAGGTGCCGGAAGAGCTGGCCGCTGCCGTGCGCGCCATCGACAGCGAGCTGAGCTCGACATGACCCTCGAGCCGGGCGACGTCGCCGAGGGCGTCCGGCTCTACCATCTGGAGTTCGACGAGGTTGCGGACCTCTCGGCGGACGCGTTGCCGGATCGCCTGCTCGACGCGCTCGAGGGCTGGCGATCGGTCTTGCGTCGGCTCGATCTGATCGGCCGCGATCCTCTGCGCTACGGCGGGGAGGCCTTCGGCAATCTGAGCTGTCGGGTGAACCGGAAGGAGGCAGCCGCTCCAGGGCATCGCGCCTTCGTCATCTCAGCGTCGCGGACCGGCGAGCGGCCGCGGCTCGGCCGAGGTGGCTGGTCGAGCGTCACGCGCTGGGACGTCGAGGCGCATCGACTGACCGCTCGAGGCGCCGCGCCGCCGTCGTCGGAAGCGATGAGCCACGCGGCGATCTACGACGGGCTGCCGACTGCGGGCGCGGTTCTCCACGTGCACGCGCCCGAGATCTGGGAGGCACGCGCAGCGCTTGGTCTGCCGACGACGGCCGGCGGCGCGGCGGCCGGCACGGCAGCGATCGTGTCGTCGATGCGACGCTTGCTCGCAGATCGCCGTGTCGTCGAGGGCGGCGTCGTCGCAATGGCGGGCCATCCCGACGGCGTGCTTGCGTTTGGAGCCTCTCTCGAGGAAGCTGCGCACCGCCTGCTCAGCGCGCTCGCGCGAGCGCTCGGCGCGGCCGGCTGACGTCTGGATCAGCTCGCGCCGGCTGCGCCAGCCTCGACCGGCTGACGCAGCCGCTCGAGGATCTCCAGAATGCTCAGCTCGGCGTCGAGCACCGGAAAGCGGGTGGAACCGGCACCGCGATGGCCGCCGCCGCCGAAGTCAGACATCAGTTCGCCGATCGAGACGTTGCAGCTGCGATCGAAGATCGAGTGGCCGGCGGTGACCCAGACGTTCTCTTTGCCTTTGTCGAATTGCGCGCGCACCGAGACGTTCGCTTCAGGAAAGAGCGTGTAGATCAAGAAGCGGTTGCCGACCGGTGGAGCCTCGGCGCCGCGGAAATCAGTGAAGACGACGTTGTCGAGCAGTCGCGAGCGCTGCATCAGCTCCCACGCGAAGTTCTCGTTGTGCTCGAACATGGTCGTGATCCGGCCCTGCACTTCCGGCTGCAGGAGGATCTCTTCAAGCGACGCCTCGGCGAGCTGCTCGAGCAGCCAGCCGAAGTAGCCGTGACGATCGTGCAGACCGCTGCGCGGATCGACCGTGAAGCCGAGCAAGATCCAGCCGGTTGGCTTCAGGATGTCGTTCTCGGAGAGCTGGGCCGAGTCGAAGCGATTGGTTTCTTCGACCATCGACCGCCAGCGTTCCGGCTCGCCGACGAACTCCCAGACCAGCTGTGCGGCGCTCGGTGCCACGCGGTGGAGGCCGTTGAAGTTCGCCGGCGGCGTTTCGTTCGAGGCGGTGATCAGGTGATGATCGAACCAGCGGCCGCAGGACGGGTGGTACGGGACGTTGGCCAAGGTGTCTTCGGGAAGGATCTCGACCGTCTTGTCGGTGATCTCCTGAGGATGCACGAGCACGACCTCGTCGAACCGTTCGCTCTCAGTCAACATCAAGGCACACGCCAGACCGTCAAGGTCGGGGCGGGTCACGAGTCGCATGCAGGCCTCCGATTTCCGGGTTCTCAGGAATTATCCCTCGCGGCGGCGGCGGAGGAAAGCGTAGGTCTCGAAGGCTCTCGGCCAGGTAAGCTCAACAGGCATGCCTGCGAAACGATTGCTGAGACAGGTTGTCTCACAACTTGCCTCCGGTCTGAGCGCGGACGCTGTCCGAGAGGCCGGTCGCGCGGCGCGCCGGACCTGGCAGGAGACGCGCGACGCGTATCGCGCCGGCCTGGCGGGAGAGCCGCCGCCGGATCGTGACGAAGCGGCCGACGATCGGCAGGCGGCGACTCCGAGGGCTCAACGAGCACAGTGGTACGCGGATCTCGAGATTCCGGACGGCTCGGACCTCGAGACGGTCCGCCGCGCGTGGAAGCGTCTCGCCCGCGCGTACCATCCCGATCGCTTCGCCACCGATCCGCTCCGCCACGCCCGAGCCACGGAATTGTGGAAGCGGCTCCATCAGTCCTACATCGGGCTCGCCGAGCACCTGAGCGACGAGCGCTAGCGTCGTCCGAACAGCGACTGAGCCGTCCCGACCGATTGCGCCGATCAGCCTGCTTGAGTCCTGGGCGGCAATCCTGAGCGGCTTGTCCGTCTATCTGGTCGAACTTGAGCAACAGGGCCGCTGACCGCTCGTGCGATGAAACTCCACAGTGTTTATGGCCCTGCTGCTCATCGCATTTCGGAAGGAGCCAACATGGAATGGAACGATCAGATCTCTCTCCCCGAATTCGCGGGTGGTCCCCGACAGATGGAATCCGTCGAGTTGTCTGCCCCCAGTTCATCGATGATCATTGCCAGCTCTGTGGCGTCCCAGGCAGAGCGGATGCACAGTCAGATCGGTCAAGCGCTGGAGCAAGAGATCCGCGCCGTTCCTGACTCCGGAGCGTTCACCGCTCAGGCGCGGACCGCTTCGGTGAGCAATCGTCGTTTGGGACCGGTAGTCGGTTCCAGTGTCGTTCCAGGGAGCGAGTCTGAACGTGGCGCAGGGGATGATCGGCTTCGTCTCTATCTCTCCCGGCCGACTGACGAGGGAGAGCTTCGCCGGTCGATGGCTCGACACCTCGATCTCGTAGAACTCGAAGATCCGGAGCTTGAGATCGATCCCGTCATCACAGGCGAGATCACAGCGCTTTCGCACAACTTCAGGCTGCGACCGGCTGCTGGCGGGGTCTCTGTAGGACATTCCCGCATCACGGCGGGCACTCTCGGGTGTCTGGCCCGTGGCCGATCCGGAGATCGCCGAGATCGCGTGCTCATTCTGAGCAACAACCACGTCCTCGCAGATGAGAACCGTGGTTCCTTCGGAGATCCAATCCTGCAGCCGGGAGACCATGACAGCGGAACGGCCGCTGATCAGATCGCCGCTCTAGAGCGGCACGTCAGGCTCGATTTCTCCGGAGGCAACAATGTGCTCGATTGCGCGACAGCCTGGGCCGATCCGACTCTGGTTCGTCCCGAGCTATTCTTCTCGGAGCATGGGAAGCCCCGATATTTCAACGTGAGTGACCAGCCTGCCCCTTGCAGAACTGGGATGCCGGTGGCCAAGACAGGTCGGACCACCGGGTTGACCCAAGGGCGGATTAGAGCTTGCAATGCGACCTTCCAGGTTCGCTTCGGTTCTAGAGTCGTCGTGTTCTCCAAGCAAATCGAGATTATCGGGCGCGACGGCGTGTTCTCGGCCGGGGGCGACTCAGGTTCTCTTATCTGGTCCGACGAAGCCGCCCGTCGCCCTGTTGGCCTCCTATTTGCCGGCGGAGGGGGCGTGACCTTTGCAAATCCGATCGACCAGGTGCTCGACGCTCTTGACATCGACTTGTTGACGCGCTGACTTTGCTTGCATCTTTTTGCTAGAGTTGTCCCATGGATGATTTTTTCTCCAGTCTGCCTCGGAATGAGAGCGTGGAAGTCATCGCAGCGTCAAAGTCGCTTGACTTCGACGAGAGCCTTCGCGCACTGATGCAAGTGAAGGGCGTCGAGGGCTACGCAGAAGAAGCGGAACAGCTTCGAGTCTATGTGGCGGACCCATCTGTGTCGGCTCGGCTACCGGAGATGGTCAAGGGCAAGCATGTGCGTCCGGTCCTTACGGGCTCTATCTTGCCGCTCGACGGCTAGGCCGCCTGCCAGCTCAGCGAACCTGATGAAGCCGTCGCGTCTTGTGCGCGACGGCTTCATCTTTTTAGGTCACTGTGGGCTGAACCCAGACTCCGGTTGAATTCGAGCCTCAGATCAGCCGTCGGGGAAACGCGTTGCCAGGCTTGTTGGCCTTTCGAGCGCTGGGTAAGAATGGAACTTCCCCTGGCAGCGATGTGCTCAAGAAGAGCTATGGTGGTTGAGCTCAAGCAAACAGCTTGGGTTCTGCCTTCGCTCCCTGATCCTGGATCGACACCTGCCGGTTCGCTGCACTTTCACAGCAGCTCGTGGCGCCATCGCCACTCGAGCAGACCGAGCCCGCCGACGTAGATCCCCTCGGCGATCATGTGGGCGATGCCCAGAAAGCTGGCGGTGCCGAAGAAGAGGACGGCCCAGCGAAGGCAGGCGAGGCCCCAGAGCACGTTCGCGGCAATTAGGAAGAGCACCGCTGCCCGCGGTCGACGCGCTCGGCGCGCCAGCGTGGTCGAGAACACGCCATAGACCAGGTTGGCGATCGCGATGAAGCGAACCAGGTCCGGCGGCAGGCGAAAGAGCTGCGGTAGCCATGGCAGAGCCAACAGCATCGCGAGGCCGACGGCGAGGCCGCCGATGCCGTCGATCCACAGCAGGTCGCGCCGCGTCACGGGCGGCGCTCTCGCCGCAGGTCGCCGGACTCGGCGCGATGCTGGCTTCGACCGAGTGCCATGGTGAGTCTCGACCCGGTGCCGGCGATTAGCCGCGGGGCTCGAGGAAGCGGCGCGCCCCCTGCAGCGTCTCGCGGAACTCCTCGCGCTCGTTCTCCTGCACTGCGTCGATCAACTCGTCGAGGGCGGCTCGGGCCGCTCGGTAGACCTCACCGCGATGTGGATTGAGCTTCTGGATCTCGTAATAGAGGTCAGGATCTTCGGATAGGACCGAGGCAGCGGTCTCGAGCTGGCGGTCATAGGTCGTCGAAGCGCAGGCCGCGAGCTCCGCCGCGCCGAGCCCGGAACGGGTGAGGGCGCAGCCAAACACCATGCCGGAGAGATGCGCGAGTCCCAAGAGCCAGCCCATCAGTCGGTCGTGATGGCTCCAGGCGACCGGCACGATATTCGTGTAGGGGTGGCGAATGAGCGCGTCGAGGGCCAGCCTCTCGTCCTGAGGGTCGTGGCGGTACGCGAGGACGAACGTCAGCTTCTCGGTTGGCGACTTTCCCGGTCCGAACATCGGGTGCAGCGACATCGTCCGCACGCCGAGAGCGTCGGCGCGCTCGAGGGCGGGGCGCAGATGGTCCTTGATCGAGGCGATCTCGACAATCAAACCCTTCGGCCGTCGCTCGACCAGATCCGACAGCGCCGACGGCATGCGACTCAGCGGCACTGAGACAAAGATCGCGTGGTAGGCGTCGAGGTCATCGATCGCGTCGAGCGAGGCATAGCGCCCGCCGTGCTCCGGCGTCGACGCCATCGCCGGATCGACGACGTCGATCCGGTGGCCGAGGCGCTGTCCGAACTTCTGCAGCCAGCCGCCCATGCCGCCGGCGCCGCCGATGATGAGCTGCCGACTCGAGCCCGCCGCGCCAAGGGCGACGCCGAGGCGATGCTGACGCTCGACCGAACCGCGCATGACGGCGTCGAAGATCGCCTCCATGACCTCTTCGGACACGCCGCACGCGTCGGCGTGCCGCCGGGCCCGATTCAGCACGCGATCGTGCACCTCAGGAACCAGGATCGGTTGATCGCCGGCGATTTTGACCCGGCCGACGCGCTCGGCCAGCTCCATGCGCCGATGGAGCAGCTCGAGGAGCGAGCGATCGACCTCCGAGATCTCGTCGCGCAACGAGCGCAGCGAGTCGGGGGCGTCGTCCGCCGGCGGTCCGCCGGCGGCGGAGGTCACGTCAGAAGATCCCAATCGGAGTCCTGCGCGTCGATGGCCAGCGCGAGGCCGCCGTCCGAGCCGCCGAAGACCGGATCTTTGACGGCGCGGATCTTGCCGCCGCCGATCGCGTCCAGAGCCTCCTCAAGGCGCGGGCGCAGGCCGGCCAGCTGGGACGTGCCGCCCGAGAGAATGATGTTGTTGCGGACCTCTTCCTGGAAGTCGGGATCGATGCGCGGCAGGAGATCGAGCATCGCTTCGGCGATCGGCTCCACGATCGACTCGCAGGCGGTGCGCATCTGCTCGGTGATGTCGAATTCCGTCGGCTTGCCGGCCACCGGCGCCGTGACCATTACAGGGCTCTGCGGCTCGCCAACGAATCCGTGCTTCTCCTTCCACTCCCGGACCATGTAGACCGAGACTTGAGCGTCGGGGTACCGATCACCGATGAGCTTGAGGAGGTAGGTGTCGATCGAGTCACCCGCCGCGTCGAGCGTCCGCTGATCTTCTTCGGTCGGGAAGTGGCCGCGCATGACGCAGAAGTCTGTCGTGCCGGCGCCGATGTCGACCACCATGCTGTGGAGCAGCGCGTCGAGGCCGTAAGCGACCGCGAACGGCTCGGAGACGATCAAGAGGCCATCCACCGAACCCTCGAGGATCTTGCGCAGCTGCTGCTTGTTGACCCGCATCGCCTCCGCCGGAACGCCGACCACGGCTCGGGTCTTGGGCGGCTTGCCGCCCTTCTTGGCGGGCTCGCCGGTGCCGGCCAGGTCCAGCAGGTGCTGGAGGATCTCGCGCACCGCCTGCAGATCCTTGTCGGAGCCTTCCTTCACCAGGCCGCGCTCGAGCGGCCGACGCAGATCCAGCATCGAACGATTGCCGACTGCCTCTTCGCCGATCAGGAGATCCTTTTTCAGCACCTTGCGGGCCACCATGTCGCGCGGCCAGCCGACGTAGCTCTCGATGACGTGTCGACGGCCGTTCGACGCCGACACGGCGCTGCGTGACGTGCCGAGGTCGATGCCCACATGGAGGACGGCGTTCTGATCGCTCATGCGTCGATTCCCTTCGATTCGGTGGGGTGGACTTGATCTGCGTATTTGCGGATACCGCGCGCCAGAGCATCGGCGATGTGATCGCGATAGAGCGGACGCGCCAGCAGCTCGGCCTCTTCCTCGTTCGAGAGGCAGGAGACTTCCGCCAGGATGGCAGGCATTTGAGTGGCTACTAATACCACGAATGGTGCGGATTTGACCCCGCGGTCGACGAGCGCGGGATTCTCTCTCGCGAGCGACAGGAAGAGCGAACGCTGCACCTGCGAGGCGAGATCCTGGCTGGCGTTCTGGCGGACGTCTGTATACAGCCGCTCGAGCAGCGAGCGCATGTCGGCCAGGTTGAAGCCCGAGTCGCGGTTCTCGAATCGAGCCAGCTTGTTCAGCTCTGGGTCGTCAGTCGAACCGAGGAAGTAGGTCTCGACGCCGCGGGTCGACACGCCCGGAATCCAGTTGACGTGGATCGACACGAAGAGGTCGGCGCGTAGTTCGTTGGCCGTCTCCGCGCGCTCGCGCAGCGACAGCGCCCGATCGTCTTCGCGGGTCAGATGCACCTCAAAACCATCGGCCACCAGGCGGTCGCGCAGCCGGAGAGCGATGTCGAGGGTGATCTCTTTCTCTTCGAGGCCCGATCCGACCGTGCCGCTGTCGCGACCGCCATGTCCGGGATCAAGCACGATGCGCTCGACGGCGAGAGAGAAGACGCCCGGATCGATCGGCCTCGGCGCGTCGAAGACCAGGCCGGCGACCGGGTCGTCACCGAGCGCGAGGGGGGAATTCGGCTGTGTCGACGTCGCTGGGTTCTCGACGGCGTCGGCCGACGCCGAATCGACTGAGGAAGTGCCAGCGGCGGAGGCCGCGTCAGGCGCGGTCGGCTCCGGGCGCCACGCAGCGTAGGCGCCGAGCGCGAGCACCCCGACGATGAGCGATCCGAGCAGCGCCGCGCGGCGACGAGGAGTCGCTGCGGTCGCTGCACGGCGCGGCCGCGCGGCAGTCGGCCGGCCATCGCGGGTCGCGACGTTGTCGGCAACGGCCTGCCGCAGAAGCTGCTTGCGGAGATGAGAGGAGTCGTCGGAAGAGCTCATGCGCGGCGCTTGATTTTACCAGCCGCACCGACCGACTGCTCCCACGCACCACGCGCCGACGCCTTGGTCAGGCGTCGACGATGGCGGCGCCGCCGTCGTCGCTCGAGGCGCGTCGAACCGCCCACGTGGCGATGGCGAGACCCAGGGCCAAGAAGGCGAAGAGCGCCAGCAGCGGAAACGCGATCGCCAGGAGTGCGCCGCCAAGCGAGGCTCCGGCTTCCACGGTCGAGAACAGAGGGTTGGCGAGACCGCCGGTCGCCAGCGTCGACATCTGCCGCAGAACCGCCGTGCCGGTCTGCACCAGGCCGGCAGCACCGCCGCCGCCGATCGCGGCGATCGTCCAGGCGAAGAACGGCTCCATGTCGCCGATCTGCGACATCGTGGCGAGCGTGCCGGCGACCACCGCGCTGGGCGTTGCGGCGACATCGAGGAGATTGTCGACCCAGGGGACCCAATAGGCCGCCACTTCGAGACAGGTGGCGATGCCAAACGCCCACAGCGCCGGCGTCGACGCCATCCATTCGAAGTCAGAGGCGAGCGAGAGATGGCCTGAATGAGCTGCAAGGCCGGCGATGAGCAGCGGGACGAAGATCCGGAAGCCGCATGAGGCGGCCAAGCCCAGACCCAGGAAGATCGTCAGGACGAGATCGGCTTCGTTCATGAGGGCTCCTCGGAATCCAGATGCAGTTCGGTCGGCAGTCTATCGACCATACGAACCGCTCTGGCGTTTGATTCACTCCGCCCGACCGCTGCCCCTGTGGTGGCGGTGTCGACCGTCGGCCCTGGGAGCCGGGCATCTGCAGCGGGTGATAGCTTGCATCGGCTCGAGACGCCCCCAGACCATGCCGCCGAGCCATCATGCGAGATGTCGAGACCGCTGCACAGGCTGAGGCTTTGGATCACGACCTTCGCCCGCTTCGTGCGTCGCGAGAACCTGCATCGCGTCCTGCTGGTGCTGCTGGTTCTCTCTCTGCTCTCGGCGCTGGCGCTGTCGCGTCTCGAGCCGGCCACGGCGCTCGACGACTGGATGTGGTGGAGCGTCGTCACGCTCACCACCGTCGGCTACGGCGACGTGGCGCCGACATCGGCACTCGGTCGCATGATCGGCATCGTCTTGATGGTGTCGGGCATCGGCGTGCTGAGCGCGTTCACGGCGTCGATCGCCAGCTTCTTTATCGACCTCAAGCTCAAGAGCGAGCGCGGCATGCGGACGCCACCCCTCGACGATCACATCATCCTTTGCGAATGGAACGATCGCGCTCAGGCGATCTACGAGGAGCTGCGCGCAGATCCGGCGACGCGCACCACGCCGATCGCGCTGATCTCGTCGGCGATCGAAGCTCGGCCGATGGACGACGATGATGTGCATTTCGTGCGCGGCGAGGTCGGGGAGGAGACTCTCCGGCGAGCGAGCGTCGAACGGGCGGCGACCGTCATCCTGCTCGGCGACGATCGGGAGCAGCCGAATGCCCGCGATGCCAAGGTCGTCCTCGCGACGCTCACCGTCGAGACGCTGCGGCCCGAGGCCTACACCATCGTGGAGCTGATGCGTGAAGAGAACGCCGCGCATTGTCGGCGCGCTCATGCCGACGAGATCGTGGTGGCCCAGGACCTCTCGAGCCGGCTGATCGCCTCGGCGGCGCGTGACCATGGCCTGACTCGCGTGCTGTCCGATCTGCTGAGCGGCAAGGACGGCCAGGATCTCCAGCGGATCGAGGTGGCGCCCAGCCTCGTTGGCCGCACCTTCTTCGACGCGCTGCGAGAGCTCAAGATGGAGCACGACGCGACGGCGCTCGCGCTGATGCGCGGGGAGATGATCGAGACCAATCCTGCGGCAGGCACCGAGCTTCGGGCTGGCGACCACCTCATCGTGGTGACAGCCGCCGGCGCACGAGTCAGCGGTCGATCGGTCTGAGCGTCGCCAGGATCAGCAATGGCGCGATCGGCCTGATTGACAATGGGGACCGAATCAGTCCACTATCGGCGCTGCGGGACTCCGCCCGCGCGAATCACGGGCCGCCGGACGTGCGGTCGGAGACGTCTCATGTGTGAAACCGAAGGCCAGTGCGAGGGGGTTCGCCGCCTCGATGTTCCCCACGGGAAGGTCACGCAATGCACGTCGTGCTACCAGATCGGCGTCGAGTTCGGGACCAGCTATCTCGTCTTCAGCCACTCCGACTTCATCCGCTTTGGCTCCTGGCTGCAGAACCTCGTGGAGGAGGAGAAGCTCCCGAAGGGCGAGAAGCTTCTCCTCCAGGTCGAAGGGTCGGAATCGCACATGCTGTCGCTGGGAGCCAACGAGCTGAAGATCGCCGCGGATGTCTTCGCGAGCGGCGCACGCTGGGTCGTTCCGGCCCCTTCGACTCCCCAACCCCCGGCCGAGCCGGATCAGGTTTCCTGGGTTCACTGACCCAGCGCGTGGCCCAGCGTCGAGCGGACGCGCTGGAGTTTTCCGCGGGCTGATTCAGTCGGCGGCCGATCCGTAGCCTGCATCGGCCCGCACAGGGCGTTCACGCAGAGTGTTGGCTCGCCGCGAGGTCGCGAGCGCGCATTCCGTCTCGCTCTCTGCGTCGAACTCGCCGCGGAGATCAGCCCAGCCGACGAGATTTCTCGCCACGATCTCGGTCAGCAGATCTGCGTGATCTCCGTCTGCGTTCAGACACGGCACATAGCGGAACCGCTCTCCACCAGCCTCTTCGAAGACCTCCCGGTATTCGTGGTCGATCTCGTCGGTCGTCTCGAGACAGTCCACAGCGAATCCCGGACAGACAACGTCGACATTCCGCACTCCGCCGCCCGGCATCGCCTGAAGCGTGTCTTCGGTGTAGGGCTTCAGCCACTCCTCCTTGCCAAACAGGCTTTGGAAGGTCACGACCATCCGCTCGGGCGGCAGTCCGAGATGCTCCCGCAGCAGCCGACTCGTCTTGTGACACTGGCAGTGGTACGGGTCGCCGTTGAGAAAATAGCGCTTTGGGATGCCGTGGTACGAAGTCATCAGGACGTCAGGTTCACCTTCTGCGTCCCAAAGCCGGCGGATCCGCTCGGCGAGTGCTTGAATGAACGCCGGCTCGTCGTGGTACTGGTGGATCGTCCGGAGCTCCGGGACCCAGCGCCAGGTCATCAGCTCTTTGGCGATCGCATCGAAGACCGAGCCAACGGTAGTGGACGAGTAGTGCGGGTAGAGCGGAAGCACAACGATCCTCCGACACCCGGCGTCCTTGAGCTCTTGTAGGGCTCCCGGTGTGGACGGTTCGCCGTAGGTCATCGCCAACCGGCAGATGATCCGGGTGCCGAAACGTTCGGCAAGCCGCTCGGAGATCGCGTCGACGAGCTCGCGGGAGGTGTTGAGGAGCGGCGAGCCCTCGTCGGTCCAGATGCGCGCGTACGCCTCGGCCGAGCGGCGAGGGCGGAACGGCAGAATCGCGAGGTTGAGAACCATCCACCAGACCGGTCGCGAGACTTCGATCACGCGTGGGTCGCCGAGAAACTGGCGCAAATAGGGCCGAAGGCCCGCCGCGGTCGGCGCTTCCGGAGTCCCGAGATTGGCGATTAAGACGCCGACCGCGGGCTTCGAACCGTGATCGAAGTCGCGCTCGACTGAAAAGAGATCAGTGGGCATGAGTGCTTTCAGCGTCGGAGGTGAGAGTCGAGCCCGACTCGGTGCGGACGCTGCGAAGAAAGGCCTCGACGTGTTCGAGCGGCGTGTCCGGCTGGATTCCGTGCCCCAGGTTGACCACATGGCCGAGGGGCGGAACCGAGTGGAGGAGCCGTCGGGTCTGCGTCACGATGGTGTCCGGATCGGTGAGAAGGATCGCCGGATCGAGATTTCCTTGCAGTGCGCAGCGGCCGTCGAGCCGTTGTGCCAACGAACCGAGATCCTGACGCCAGTCGACGGCCAGTGCCTCGAAGGGCCAGGCGTTCTCGGTGAGCAGCCCATCAAGCACGGGGCCCGCATGATTCATGAATAGGATGCGCGGCGCGGCCGATCGACCCACCTCCTGAAGCAGCTCGAAGAGATGTGGCCGCACGAGTGCACGCCAATCGGCGGCTGAGAGGAGGCCAGCCCAGGACTCGAACACCTGCACCGTCTGGGCGCCTCCCACCTCGATCTGGCGGCGAAGGAAACCCGCGACGACCTGGGCCAACCGGCCGAGAAGACGCGAGAATCCGCGAGGGTCAGACGCCGCGAACGCGCGCAGGCGAGGGAAGTCACTCTTGCCATGGCCCTGGATGAGATAGGCAGCGAGCGTGAGAGGAGCGCCGGCAAAGCCGATCGTCGCGACGTCCGGCGGCAGTTGGTCGCGGACCAGCCTCAAGGCCTCGACCACTTCGGGTGCGACCTCGGCCGAGGCCGGTCGCGGGAGACGGTCGACGTCGGCCGCCGAACGCAACGGTTGCTCGATCACGGGACCCGGTGCGAACTGCACCTCGATGCCGAGAGCAGCCATCGGGCTCATGATGTCGGCGAAAATCACGGCGCCGTCGAGGCTGAAACGCTCGAACGGAAGCAGGGTCACTTCGGCGGCACGCCGAGGATCCGTGGCGAGCTCCAAAAAACTGTGCTGCTCTTTGAGGCGGCGATATTCCGGTAGGTACCGACCGGCCTGGCGCATGATCCACACCGGACGCCGGGGCGTCGGCTGGCGCTTCAGGGCGCGAACGATCAGGGGATCGTTGACCGCCGATTCAGAGAGACCGCCGGGCGAGTGGCCAGCGACTTCAGGAGGCGACACCATCTTCTGTCTCTCGTGTCGGTTCGAGCGTCAGTCTGTAGCCGACGCCGCGAACCGTATGGAAATGAGTAGGGCGTTCCGGCGTTTCCTCGAAGACGCGGCGGAGGCGGACGATGTAGTTGTCGATCGTGCGACTGGAAGGAAAGACCTCGTGCCCCCACACTTCGTCTAGAATCTGTTCCCGCGTGACGACTTCGCCGACGCGAGCGGCAAGGCAGCGGAGGATGCGAGTTTCCTTATCGCTCAGATCCACTCGCCGTTCGTCCCAGGTCATCGCCTGGTAGGCGCGAAAATCGACTTCGTTGCCGCCGAAGCGGATCAGGGACTCAGGCAGCCGGCCACGTTTCAAGATCGCGCGCACGCGCAGAAGCAGCTCGCGGAGGTGGAAGGGCTTCGAAAGATAGTCGTCGGCGCCCTGCTCGAGTCCCCGGAGACGGTGTTCCAGATCGCCCCGGACCGTCAAGATGAGGATCGGTGTGGTGTCGCCGGCCTCGCGCACCTGACGGCAAATCGCAAAGCCGTCGAGTTTGGGCAGCATCAGGTCGAGCACCACCAGATCGAAGCCGCCGTTGAGGATCCGGTCGAGCCCGCGCTCGCCGTCGAGCGCCACTTCGACGTCGTAACCCTCCAGCTCCAGATTCTCCGCGATGCCCTCGGCCAGATGCTCCTCGTCTTCGACGATGAGGACGCGTCTCGTCACGCCGCAGCCTCCGTCGATGGCACGGAAGCGCGCCGCCATGTTGCCAGGAAGCGAGCACCGTGCCCGACCCCGTCGCTGCTCGCCGTCAAGCTGCCACCGTCCAGCTCGACGAGATGCCGCGCCAGATACAGGCCAAGCCCCGAGCCGGGCTGAGTGCGGCGCAGCTCGTCTCCGACGCGGAAGAACTTCTCGAAGAGGCGTTCGGCTTCGCCGCTGGGGAAGCCCACGCCATCGTCCTGGATTTCTAGCTGCACGCGGTGCGCGTCAGAGCGCGCACCGAGGATGATGCGTCCTCCGACCTCGGTCGCTTTGAGTGCATTGTCGAGGAGGTTCCGCAGGACCGTCTGGACGCCGACCGGATCGGCCAAGATCATCGCCTCGGTCCCGACGTCGATCTCGATCTCGACGTCCCTCGCGTCGATGCGGAGCTCTTGCTCCGCGACCGCGTCAGCGACCGCGTCGGCGAGGACCAGTTGGACGCTCTGCGAGTTCAAGGCACCGCGATCGAGGCGGTCCGTGTCGAGGACGTTCGTCACGGTGGTGTTCAATCGCCGAACATCGGCCAGCATGCGCAGCACGAGACGCCGTCGATGGTGCGAGTCCGCCTGGCGAAACTCGAGCGTTTCGGCTGCGAGCTGAAGACTCGCGAGCGGGCTTTTGAGTTCGTGGGAGACGGCCGAGAGGAAGTTCGTCTGCCAGCGGCGAAGCTGGGCTTCCCGCCGGACCGCGCGCAAGATGACCGCCATGCCTGCCAAGATCACCGCCAAGAAGAACAGACCTTCCCAGGCGTACTGGCTAATGTGCGCTCGACGCTCTTCTTCGAGTTTCTCGAGAGCAACGGGTGACAGAGCGACTCCGGTCTCGAAATCGACATCGAGATGGGGGAAAAGATCCTCGATCGACTCTTCACGCGCCCCGCGGTTTAGCATCGCGATCGCCGCTACGATGTCGGCCTCATAGAGCGCTTGCCAACGATCGTGCACTCGCTGGGCGTAGAGACTCTGATCGATGATCCACCAGACGACCTGCGCTGCTGAAATGCCGAAAATGAAGAGGAAGACAATCTGAACGCGTCGCACGTTCGCATCCTTGAGCGACTCGTGCTTCATCAGACAGCGGGCTCCATCACCGCGACGTCGTTCAGCGCCTCCGCCATCGCCTCGGTGAGCCGATCCAGGTGCTCTAGTCGATGCGCCGTCGAGAGGAATCCGACTTCGTACATCGAGGGTGCTAGCGCAATGCCGCGCTCAAGAAGGTGCTGAAAGATCTGGCGATAGAACTCGGACGACGCGCTGTCGATCTGTTCGGCAGTGCGGGGAGCCGGTCCTTCGCCGAAAGCGAACCAGAAAATCGAGCCGACGCGCACCAGCTGGACAGGAATCGGCGCGTCCAAGAGCACCGGCGCCATCCGGACCTCCAACGCCTCTCCGAGCCGCTCGAGAGTCTCCCATCCGCTCTCGCGCTGCAGCACGTCGAATGTCGTCGCACCAGCCGTCATCGCGAGAGGGTTCCCTGAAAGCGTGCCGGCCTGGTAGACGCCGCCGCTAGGAGCAAGATGTCGCATGACCTCTCGGCGGGCGCCGAAGGCACCCATCGGCAGGCCGCCACCGACGACCTTTCCGAATGTCACGATGTCGGGGATGACGCCGAAGCGCTCCGCTGCACCGCCGGGCGCGATCCGGAAGCCGGAGATGACCTCGTCGAAAATCAGGAGAGCACCTGCCTCCTGGGTCAGCTGTCGAAGGGCCGCGAGAAACTCGACACGTTGGGGCAGGAGGCCATTGTTGGCCGGCAGGGGTTCGAGGAGAACGGCCGCGATGTGCTCACCGTCTTCGGCGAAGAGCTGCCGCGCCGCGTCGACATCGTCGAGCGGCAAGACGCGCGTTTGGCGGACCGCGTCGGCCGGGACTCCGGCTGACGACGGCGTCCCGAAGGTGGCCAGGCCAGATCCGGCGGCGACCAGCAGATGATCGGAATGCCCGTGGTAGCAACCCGTGAACTTGACGACCTGATCGCGACCGGTCGCGCCACGCGCGAGGCGGATGGAGCTCATCACGGCCTCGGTCCCCGACGAGACACAGCGGATCTGTTCGATGCCCGGATAGGCGCCGACCACGCGCTCCGCCAGCTCGACCTCTTCCGGACAGGTGGCACCGTAGGTGGTTCCGTCGAGGGCGGCACGGCGCACGGCGTCGACGACTTCCGGGTGCGCATGCCCAAGAATCAGCGGCCCCCAGGAGCAAACGAAGTCGAGGTAGCGACGACCATCGACCGACACGATCTCGACGCCAGACGCACGATCGACGACGATCGGGGACCCGCCCACCGCACGGAAGGCGCGGACCGGGGAGTTGACGCCACCAGGTAGCACGGCCTTTGCGCGCTCGAACCAGGCTGTGGAGGTCGCTCCAGCACTCATTGGGATCTCCTGAAATCGAGACCGTGGAACGCGAGGCCGGACATCAAGCGCGCTCCAACCAGCCGCCGGCCAGCGCTTCCCGGCCGTGATAAGTGACGAGGATCTCGGCTCCGGCCCGGCGCAACGCGACCAAGTTCTCGCGCACGACCGACGCCTCGTCGAGCCAGCCGCGCGCCGCGGCCGCCTTGACCGAGGAAAACTCGCCGGACACGTTGTAGGCAGCCACCGGGACGGGGCTGAGGTCGGCGACGCGGCGCACGACATCGAGGTAGGGCAGGCCCGGTTTCACCATCACTAGATCGGCGCCCTCTTCGAGATCGAGAGTCACTTCACGCAGCGCCTCCCGTACGTTGCGAGAGTCCATCTGATAGCCGCGTCGGTCGCCGCAGCCTGGAGCCGACGCGGCGGCGTCGCGAAACGGGCCGTAGTAGGCAGAGGCATATTTGGCTGCATACGACAGGATGCCGACGGATTCGAAGCCGTTGACATCGAGTGCTTGGCGAAGCGCCGCCACCCGGCCGTCCATCATGTCGGAGGGCGCCACAATGTCGGCGCCTGCGCCAGCATGGCTAACGGCTGCGGCAGCGAGCCGCGCAAGCGACGGATCGTTGTCGACCTCGCCATCGGCGCTGAGCAAGCCGCAATGGCCGTGCTCGGTATAGGCGCACAGACAGACGTCGGTCATCACCACCAGGTCCTTACCGAAGGCGGCGCGCAGTCGGCTGACGGCGCGCTGAACAGCCCCTCCTGCATCCGCAGCAGCCCGACCTTCGTGATCTTTGGTTCCGGCGGCAGCGATTCCGAACAGCAGCACCGACCGCAGGCCGAGGCCAAGATCCGCCTCGACGCGATGCAGCAGTCCTTCAACGCCGAGGCGCTCGATTCCCGGCATCGACGGGATCTCTTCGCGACCGCGCTCTGCAGGGAGCACGAAATGCGGCTGCACGAGAGAAGAAGCGGGGACAACGGTTTCGGCCACCAGCTCGCGCAGTGCCGCGGTTCGGCGGGTCCGGCGGGGTCGATGCAGCAGCGGCGGCGCGACTGCCGTGTCGAGTCCTTCGGCGGAGCGAGGCGGCTCTTTGATGGTGGTCTCGTCGATCATGTGCTTCGTTCCTTAGCTCGAGATTCGGCCTCGAGCTCACTCGGGAGGGTTCGGCGAGCTGCGCTGATCGGAGGCATCGGACGCACGCTCTGACCCGGTTTCTCACTCGAGGCTGCGTCAGTTGATGGCATAGAGAGAAGGCGGAGGCCATGGACGGCCTCGACAAGCGATTCGAGTGTCGGCCGTGCGGCCTGAGCCGCAATCGGGAAACCATGTCGCTGAACAGCGCGCGAAGTCGTCGGGCCAAGGGTGGCGAAGCGCAGATCCGGCGTGAGCCTGGCACGGGCCATCAGACCCTCGAGAGCCGAAGGGCTCGCCAGGGTGACGACGTCGGGATTGGGCATGGCGGCTGCTTGAAGGCAGGCTCCGAGTGTCCGTCGTCGCAGAGCTGGCGGGGCAGGTAGAGTCCGATAGAGCTCGATGCGATCGGCAAAAACGTCGACGGCTTGCAGTGCCTCCTCAATGTCGCGCGACGCGCGATCCGCGACCGCGATGACCACTCGATCTCGAGACGACGCTGTCCGCTGGGCAAGGGCGAGTCCAAGCCCCTGAGCGGTCGGCTTGGGCGATTGGAGGTCGACGCGGCCGAATGTTCGATGAGCCAGCCCGGCAGAAGCCGGGCCGACGGCGGCAATCCGGAGACGCGAAGGCAGACTCCGTCTTGCAGCGCTGAGACAGGCGTTCACCGCGTCGACACCATGCCGCGAGCTGACGGCGAGCCAGGTCGCGCGGTCGAGCGCCTTAACCAAGCGTGCGACCGTGTCGTTTGAGGTGTCGAAGCGGAGGTCGAGGCATGGAAACTCCAGTCCGGTCGCGCCCAGTTCTGGAAGCCTCCGAGCCCACCGTGCACAGCCTTCGGCGTCGCGGGTCAACAACAGGATCGGGGCTCGATCCCGACGCGGACGCGTCATGCGGCCCCTGCAGCGTCGGCCGATCCAGGCTGCGTGAGAGCGACGGCACAGCGCTTGGC
>JBCBCF010000037.1:0-21939 GCA_038530905.1 Acidobacteriota bacterium | reverse complement strand
GCCAGGCGCGCCTCCAGGGCCATCGTCATCGTAGACGCGGATGTCGTAGAAGAGCGAGTCGCCACCCAGAAGATTGACCGTCTGCCAGCAGACGCAAACGTCGGTGATCAAGGCGCCGGGGACAGGAGGGTCGAAGAGCTGAACGACCTCGCCGCGAAAAAGCGCAGTCAGAGGGCGCTGACCGTTCTCGACAGTCCCATCGTCATACTGAACTACCCCAGGGCCCGAACAGCCGTTCTTTAGAACGATGGGGCCTGCAATCCCAGACTCTTCAAATACCTGCTCTTCGGCAGCAATCGGAGCTACGCACAGCGCTGCCACTGCGATCGAGATCAGTAGTCGCATCAGCCTCTCCTTCGGATAGGTGTGGTCGCCGGGGATCGACGATGCCGCCACGCTATCGGAGAAAATGGCCACGCTGCAACGCGCCCATGCGCATATCGGTATCCGGCCTCCAGTCGACCGAATGCATGCGGTCGTCGCCGCCGCGCTCTTGATTCGAAGGGCCTTCGGCCGTAGGATCAGGCGCACGGAGCCCTACGGCGCGCATGCGCGCCCTTCGGGCAGTGGATCCCAGGTCTGGTTACTCCGGCCGCCAAGCAGAAGGCCAGATCTGGAAGTTTTGGGAGCCGAGCACTGCGCTCGGCTCTTTTTCTTTGGGCGAGATTCGCCTCGCCCGCGCCCTGAGGCTAGAAGGTTGGTTCGCCGGCTGGCAACCTCTAAATCCCTGAGAGAGCGCAGCTTACGGAGCTACTTCTCAGAGAAATCCTCATCTTCCCAGCGATCGGAGGTTATTTCCCAGATTCTTGTCTCCTAAGGGCTTTACCTCCCAGGAGAGCGCTCCGGTTTCCCAGGAGAAGCGTCCAGGTTCACAGAGATGGCCTCTAGGTTGGCGATCTTTCTCGAGGCCTCGATGAAACGTCTGAGGAGCTGCTCTTTGTCGTCAAGGACGTGGCTGTTGGTGAGATAGAAGGTGAGCTGCTGAAGGCTCAGGGTGCCATTGGCGATCGCGGTGGCGAGCGCCGCGGGTTCGGAGTTCAGGAATCCCCGGGCAAGCCGGGCTTGGCCAGCAACGCCACTAAAGCGAGCGTCCAGCTCTCCGGTCGACAGCTCCGCGAGCTCGGGATGCTGCTCCTTCAACTGGCTGAACTCAGCTTTGGCCTTGTCGAGGTCTCGCCGCCGCCGAGCGAGTTCCTCGTGAACCGCCAGAATCTTTGGATTCTCCGACGGGAGTGAGTTTTCGATCAGGCGCTGGCGGTAGGCTTTCCTGAGCCGCTCGACGCATCGCTCGCGATGATCGTCCTGGTCGCAGACCTGGCGACATGCATCGACGTAGCTACGCCCTCCGGCGACAAGCACCTTCACGTCCCAGAGCTGCTGCTCAGTGACCATCCTCCGCGCCATGTCCCCTCCTCTTTGAGCAGAGAATATGCCACAGTGACAGGAGCTGGGTCACGAGCCATCGGTTTGATCTGCTGGCGAGGCGTCAGAGCAAGCGCCCCATCCCCTACTCCTCGGCCGGGTCTCCTTCTCCCTCCATTTCGGCCGATGATCCCAGCTCTTCTCGGATGGCTGCCAGAATCGGCAACAGGTCCGCCTGCCAGATCGACCCGTCGGGTCGGATCGCTCGGACCATGTACACGACTGACGTCCGAGCCACGGTGGCCTCCGCTTCGATCGCCCGCCAAGAGCTGTCGCTGAGGCTCGCTGTCGATCCTGCTGCTAGATCCTCGGCCTTCCGCACGCCGACAGTGACCAGCCGGTCTCCGAACGCGTCGTAGACCAGGCCCCGCGCATGCCACGCGAGGATCGGCTCAACAGCGCGGACCTCGCCGAGACCTCTGTACTCCAGGGAGCGTTTGCCGTCGACGGCGTGGACACCTGCCCTATCAGGCCGGACAGGGGCTGACGGGTCGACGATGTAGATATGACGACGCAGTAGCGAAGACGGCTTGCCTTCGGCATATTTTGGGAAGATCCCGTGCAGACCAACGGGACGGCCCCTAATGGCGCAGATCTCGAGAGTGCCGTCAGCCGACGGCCGGCACCCATAGGCCTCGCCCGAGCTCGCCTCTGCGACGTCCAGGCCTTGAGCGACGGCGCCAGCGACCTGCGACTCTGCTCGAGGCGCGGAGAAAGCAAGCGCTGCCACTCCAATCAAGAAAATGCTTCTCATTGGCCTCTCCTTCTAGATGCGTACGGTCGCCGGAGGTCGGCGGCGCAGCCACGTTATCGGAGAGATTGCCTACGCAGCAACGTGCTCATGCGCATTTCGCGATGCGCGGCCGCGCTGCAGCGGATGAACTTAGCGCTCAGCCGTTCGGATCGATCAGGGGGCCACTGGACTCTTGCGGCACCGACTTGCCGTTCGGATCGATCAGCGGGCCGCCAGCTTCTGTAGGCAGAGACACCCCGTCCGGGTCGACGTATGGGCCGGCCGCGGCGGCAGGATCGCTCGGGGCAAAGGGCTCGATCTCGGGCGGTCTGCCAAGGGGATCCACCATCGGCCCGCCACCAGCAACGAGACCGCCGTCGGGATCGACGAACGGGCCGTTCTCGAGAGGGGCCCCGAGGGGATCCACCATAGGCCCGCCAACTGCGGACCAAGTCCCTGCAGGATCGATCATCGGACCTCCGATCGCCGACCAGGTGCCAACTGGGTCGATCATCGGCCCACCACCTAGCGACCAGGTGCCCACCGGATCAATCATCGGGCCGCTGGCAGCCGACAACGTCCCCAGCGGGTCGATCATCGGGCCACTCAGATCAACGGGCGACGGCCCGCCATCGGGATCGACATACGGTCCGCCTGCCAGGACCGGGCCGCCGTTCGGATCCACCACGGGTCCCCCCTCGTTGGGGCCGCCATTTGGATCGACGACAGGGCCGGTCACCATCGCGCCGTGAACCTGCTCGCCCACCGGGCCGTCGCCCGGGTCGAAGGTCCAATACCCACCGCCCGGGTCGACGCCGGCACCGAAAGCGAGATAGCCGGACCCAGGATCGACCTTTGGCCCAAATGGCACCGGGCCGCCGTCGGAGATGATGTAAGGCCCGATCGTCTGTGGCGCGCTACTCAAGGCGGCCAGCGGCCTGGATGCGACAGGCGCGTCGCCAGGATCGATGAGAGGGCCGTAGGCGGTAGACCGAGGCGAGGCGATCTGTCCGAGCATGCGAGTCTCCGAGAGATGGTCAGATGGCATCCATCGCCGATTGTACACCTTTTCTCCGAACCATCGTGCTATGTCGTCGTGGTCGGCGGGCGCCGCTCGTGGGGCCGCAGATCGTCCCAGCGCTCGGCCGGGATGCCGACCTCCGCCTCGATCGCCGCTCGAGCCGTGGCGGGCATCGGCCGACGCCCGGCGAGGGCCGATGCCAGATTCGTCTCGTCGAGGCCGACGGAGGGGTGCGCAACGCGCAGTCGTCGCACGGCTTCTCGGCGCGAGATCCCCTCCCATCCGCAGTGTGCAGCGAAGATCCGGTCGGGAGATGCCGATGCAATGACTCTTGGCGGGAGGAGGTCGACGAGCCGATCCATGGGTGGACCGTATCAGACGACAAAAAAATTGTCGCGAGGGGTTGACAGACGACGGTCGGAGTGACAAGATTCTTTTCGTCAGAGGGAACACCGAAAGCGACAAGGACGACATCGATGAACACCAATCTCCACCACGGCACGAGCTTCGAGTTCGACTCTTTCGAGACCGGCACCGGCCTCAACACCGATGAGTACGACGGCAACGTCGAGTCGGGTGTTTTCCTCACCACGAACCGCGCCGACGCCGATTTCTACGCCGGGCGGAGCGAGGCGCGCAACGGCGGCGCTGCCCGGGTCATCGAGTGCCGCCTCGCCGACGGTGCCCGCGTCCTTGTCTTCGACGACGAGCTGGCCGAGCAGTACGAAGACACCGACCCGGCGCTGGTCGAGCTGGCCGAGGACGGCGGCTACGACGCGATCGATTTTGGCCTTGGCGGTAGCATGAACACGCCGGGTACGATCTTGGTCCTGAATCTTGCGTCCCTTGAGATGGTCAACGGCTGATCAGCAGACCCTAACCGGAGGAGGAAAAGATGAGCCAAGAAATGCGCTTCCGCGCTGGCGTTGCCGAGGCAGATGGAGAGCTGACCGGAGAGTGGACGTCTCTCGAAGAGGCGCGCGAAGCTCTCTCAAAGGCCAAGAAGAGATCATTCCGGATCGGCACTTATGAGCTGGAGGGCCGCGTTTGGCACACCGTGATGGAGAAGATCGTCTGGCCTGACGGAGAAGAGCAGGAAAAGGATGCCTTTGCCAGCTACCTGCCCTGCGCCACGACAGAGCAGCTGAGAGAGCAGATCCTCGAGAAGTGGCGCGACGATTTCTGGCTCGGAGCCCATGCTCCAGATGGCCGCCTGATGACCCCTGAAGAGGTCCGCGATCATCTGATCGAGAGCCTGCCGGAATGACGACCGCGGACCGGTCCGCGGTCGTCATTTCCCCGCAAGGGATCACTTATCGCGTCGTCCTTGATGTGCTTTTCGGGCCACACGAGGCGCCCCCGGCGATGAAGCTGCTCCTCGAAGACGGCGCCGAGCCAATGCTGTGCGCCCAGGCGGTCGCGAGAGGCAAGGGGAAGACTCGCGGATTCCATGAGCGCCAGATCCGCGTTTCTCGCAAAGGCGCCCAGATGCTCCGCAGCGCGACGGGTCGATCCTCGCTCGGTCGCATCGCGAGGAGCAGGGACCAGCAGGCGCGAGACCTGCGGAACCGGGGCCTCCGATCGGCGATCTGCTGTCTCGTGCAGGGCGGACCGGAGAAGTTGGACCTGAAAGACCCTCGGTGCAGTCAGACCCTGTCTCGGTACACCGAAGAAGTTGACGAGGTTTTTTTCGAGGCGCTCTTCTCAGGCCTCGAGCTGAAAGCCGACGACGCCGACAGGGCCTGGGGGCGCTGGCTTTGGGGCACCGCGGCAAGGCTCTTCGAAGCAGCCAGCAACAGCCTGCCCGTCCCCGAGTCGAGGAAATACAAGGCGTATTCGCTCGGCGCCGAACACCTTGTGCTCGGAGCATTCAAGGCGCTGCCGCACGGGACAGTCAGCAAATTTGGTGACGCGATTCTTTGAGGTAGCGCTTGCTACCCTGGCGCGATGCTCACCTCCCGAGACGACCCAGCCGACCGCGTCGACGCCGAGTCGACGGCCTACGGTGCGCACCGGCCGCGGACGCCCGGACCGCTGGAGCTGAAACTCCGCTCGGCGCTCGACCGGGCCCCGCTCGAGCCAGAGATCGCGGCGCTTGAGGTGGTGGAGGTCGCCCAGGAGATCGTCGAGGTCTTGAAGGCACTGGGCCCTGACACCCTGGGCGCGCAGCGCGCGCTTGCCGAGGTCGTGGCCACCTGGGCCACCGACCTCCTCAGCGAGCCAGCACCCGACTCTGCATCTCACTGACGACCCGATGCATGTGGGCGTCGCTGAGGTGTGCGTACCGCTTCACCATCGCCAGGGAGCGATGCCCGAGCGCTTCGGCGACTTCGCCCGGCGAGGCGCCGTCCATCATGAGGTAGCTCGCGAACGTGTGCCGGAGGTCGTGGAATCTGAAGTCCTCGAGCTTCGCCCGCTCGAGGAGAGCGTGCCACCGCTTGTAGGGCAACGTCGTCGGCTTCGCCGGATCGGTCGGCGACGGATGGAGCCAGCGATCCTTCGTGACGATCGAGGTGTGCTCAGCGATGAGCTCCATCGTCCGCTCGCCGAGCGGGAGTGAGCGCGCGACGCGCCCCTTTGACCTTGGGATCGACAAGAGCCGGCGCTCGCGGTCGACATCGCCGCTCTTCCGAGCGAGCAGCTCTCCGCGGCGCGCGCCCGTCTGGAGGCCGAGAAGGCCGAGGCTCTCGAGCAGAGGACCCTCGGATCCGACGACGTCGAGAAATCGCGGGAGCTCCTCCTCATCGAGGTAGCGGATCCGGGCATTGTCTTCCTCGAGGTGCAGCTCGTCGGCGACTCGACTCTCGGTCCACTCGAGCCGGCGGCCGTAGCGAAGGACTGCGGCGAGCGCAGCGACGATTCGGTTGATGGTCGCAGGCTTGAGCGGCTTGCCGCTCGGGCCGCCGCCGATTTCCATCGTCTCGGCGGCCTCCATGAGGTGAGCGCGGCGCAGGTGGTTGAGCTGCAGGTCGCGGCCGAGCTCCTCAAGCCACCACTCGAGATGCCGGCGGCGCGCGCGCTGCCCCTTCTCCCCACTGCGGACCAGATCCCGATGCAGCTGGCGGTCGACGTAGCGATCGACGAGATCGCCGATCGTGCGCTCTGCCCGCAGCGCGTCCTCGGCGAAATGCCGGTTCCGCTCCAGCTCGACCCGGGTCTCGGCCTCCCAGCGCACCGCGTCCCGGTACTTGTCGAACGTCTTCGTCCGGGATTGGCGATTCACCATAACCCGGACGCGGTAGCCGGTGGTGCCGTCAGAACGGGGGCGTGGATCGATGGCCATGGACAGAGCATAGGGGACGCATTTGTCCACCGCTTGTCCACAGGAACGGATCCAGAGGCGCCAATGCTACTGGCGCATTCTCTAGATTGGTCCTAAGTGACTGAGCTGTCGAGTCTTAGCGATGGTGGGTCGTCAGGGGCTCGAACCCTGGACCCGCGGATTAAAAGTCCGCTGCTCTGCCAACTGAGCTAACGACCCATCGACTCGGACGGCGGATTATAGACGACGCTCGACGCGGCTGACCGACGCTCGACGCGCCTCGATCAGCCGTCACGATGCGCTAGAACGGCATCGAGACGATCGCCGAGCAGGTGGCGCATCTCGGTGGAGTCGAGCACCACCGTCTCCTCGCGCCGAGGCCCCGACGAGACCAGACCGATCGGCGCGCCGACTTCCGTTGCCAGCCGATCCAGGTACGCGCGGGCCTTGTCGGGCAGCTCCGACAGGTCGAGCGTGCCGTCGGTCGAGGTCTGCCAGCCTTCGACCGTCTCGTAGATCGGGCGCGCGCGCCGGAGCACGTCGAGGCTCGACGGAAACTCCTCGACCCGCTCGCCGTCGACGTCGTAAGCGACGCAGAGCGCGATCTCTTCGACCTCGTCGAGAACGTCCAGCTTGGTGATCGCGAGCGCGTCGATGCCGTTGATCCGGCGCGCATAGCGGGCGGCCACGCAGTCGAACCAGCCGCAGCGACGGGGTCGGCCGGTCGTGGTGCCGAACTCGTTGCCGCGTGCGCGCAGATGGTCGGCCACGGCACCGTCCAGCTCGCTGACGAACGGGCCCGCACCTACGCGGGTCACGTAGGCCTTGATGACGCCGAGCACGCCGTCGATCCGAGTCGGAGCCAAACCCGCACCGGTGGCGACGCCGCCGGCTGTGCAGTTCGAGCTGGTGACGAACGGATAGGTCCCGTGGTCGATGTCGAGCAGGGTTCCCTGCGCGCCCTCGAACAGCACGCCGCGCCCCGCCTCGCCCCAACGCGCGATGGTCAACGAGCCGTCGACTACCCGCGGCGCCAGGCGCTCAGCCCAGCCCCGACAGCGCTCGACTTCGCGCGCGACCTCGAGGTCATCCTCGACGCCAAGGGCCGCGAGCTGCGGCCGCACCCAGGCGATCAGCCGTTCCAAGCGCTGAGGCAGATCGTCGGCCGCCAGATCCCCGACCCGAACGCCGAGCCGGGCCGCTTTGGTCTCATAGGCAGGGCCGATGCCGCGCACCGTGGTGCCGATCTTCGCCTCGCCGCGCGCGGCCTCTCGAGCGCCGTCGAGCGCGGCATGCAGGGGCAGAATGACCTGCGCGCGATCCGAGACGAGCAGCCGATCACCGATCTTGATGCCGGCACCCTCGACCTCCGCGATCTCGTCAAAAAGCGCCTGCGGATACAGGACCATCCCGTTGCCCAGCAGGCATTGGATCCGGTCGTGGACAATGCCGGACGGCAGGAAGTGGAGCGCGAAGTGGCGATCGGCGAATTTAACGGTGTGGCCGGCGTTGTGGCCGCCTTGAAACCGCACGACAGCGTCGAAGGCAGGCGAGATCAGATCGACGATCTTGCCTTTGCCCTCGTCACCCCACTGCATGCCGAGGACGATCGTATGAGCCATGGAATCTCGGAGGTGACGAACTTGGCGGGTGAGGCGTCGAAGCCTTGGAACGTTTCGTCGACGCGAGCGGATGCGCAGCGGGGGCTGGGCGGGCGAGCGGCCGTCGCAAGCTAGCAGACACGGTCGATCGCCGACAAGCGACCGTCAGATGCCGGCGTCCGGGCCTCGCGCGCCGACCGGAGACCCCTCGTCCAGGACGGTCGGCGGCGAGATCGCCGCTCCCAGCGGCTCCGTCGGCTCTTCCTCGTCGGGAAAGATGACGACGACCGAGTGAAACAGATCTTCGCGCCAGGCGTCTTCCGCGAGCAGCCAGGCGCGGACGAAGGTCGCGATCGTTCGGCGCGCTTCATCGCGCACGAGATCCTTGTGGCCAGGACTGGCCGCCCGCACCGACAGACGCGGCGTCAGGCTGCGCTGAAGCTGCGCGAGCTGTTCCTCGGCATCGCCCCGCAAGCCCGAGGCGCGCGCTTCGGAGAACAGTCGATCGGTATGGATCGCCGGCGGCAAGGTCGGCTGCAGCTCCGGTGCCCGCACCACGCAGACCGTGCCGCGCCGGGTGATCTCCCAGCCGTCGTCGAGACCGACAACGTAGCGATAGGTCACGGGCACCTGGATCTTGACCTCTGTGGTGCCGAGCGGCACGGCGTCCCAGAAGGCACGACGAGCGTCGGTGCGCTCGAAGGTCTCGATGATTTCGGCCGCCGCCACTTCTAAGCGCCCGCCGGCACGCTCGATCTCGGGGATCGACGAAAGAAATCGCTCGGTGATGTCGCCGGTGAAGAACGCCTCGGCTACCCGCTCGACGCTGTCGACGGCGCCGCGTCCGATCGCTTCGGCGGCGCGCTCGCCGCGCACCAGCGTTTCGCGCCAGACCAACGCCGCGATCAGCGCCAGACCGAGAACAACGACCGGCCAGCGCCAGCTCGCCGCGACGGCTGGAGTGCTCGATGGGACCGTCTGCTGCGTCTCGATCGGCCGACGGCCGGTCGACGGCTCTTGGCCGGCATTGCTTCGCTCTTGGCTCATAGGACTCGAATCTTGTTCTTGAGGATATAGACCTCGAAGGCGACGCCCGCCTTGCGCAGCAGACGCCGCAGCAAGGGCATCGGCATGGGGCCGGCCGGGACATCCTCACCCGGCGTCGCCTCGGCCTCGGAGCGGAGATCGTCGGCATGGTCGTCGGCATAGAGATGACAGACCACCCGACCGCGGACGACCAGCGGCAAAGCGATCGCGTGTCTTGGCCAATGCCCACCGAGCTGCTCGATCAGCGAGGCGTTTCCAGGCAGGCGCGGAATCGGCGCGTTCCAGCCGTCGTCTTCGCTCGCCAAGCCGGAGAAGAGCGACGGTTCGGTCGTCGCCAGCTCGATCTCGCGCACGACGATCTCGGAGGGTAGGCCGGCGCCTTCCCAGCCGATGAGACGCCCGTCCTTGGCCACGAGGAGCAGTCGCCGCGGCAGCCACAGGCCGACGAAATCCAGAATCACGTCGGCGATCTCGTCGCGAATCTCGGCGTCCTGCAGCCGCCGCGCCGCCACCTCGAGACGACCTTCCGGATCCTCGACGCCCTCGAAGCCGGTGGCGTCCGGGACGGCCGGCTCGGCGCGGGCTGGCGATGCCGACGCGTCGACGGGCTCGCGACCGGAGCGAACCGCCAGCCAGCGGTCGACCCCCGACTCGAGGGCCGCGGGCGCCGCGGCTGGCGCGCGCAAGGCGCCGAGGTCTTCTAAGTCGAGCTCGATGAACTCACGCTCCGGCTTGGGCTCTGTCGGCGACGACGGAGACCGCGGTGGCGGCGGCGCGGGCGGGAGAGGCGACGGCTGAGAACTCGAAGATTCCGCGGCATGCTCGGTTGGCGACGGGGCTGACCCAGTTCGAGGTGATGCCGGCTCGAAGGCCGGCGGCACAGCGAATGATGTCGGAGGCAACACGGACGCGGAGGTGCGTGGGACGGCAGGCGGCGGCGAGGAAGACGGCAACGCGGAACTCGGTGCATTGACCGCTGCGGCGCTGGCGGTCGGCGAGATCGCCGGCGCGTCGAGGCGGCGGACCAGCGTCGCAAGTCGATCCGCCAGCGGCAGGCCGTAGTACCGGGCCAGGGCCTCTTCGATGCGCACTTCGAGGCCGATCAGCGTCCGCACCATCGTCGAGGTGAGAAAGCCGATTTCTTCCTCGCGCAGCGCGTCGCCACCATCGGCGGACGCCACCAACAGCGTCTGCCCGCGTAGGCGAAACGGCACGACGCGGAACCGACGCGCCAGCTTGGCCGGGATGCGCTTCGGGATCGATGGATCGATCCTTCTCAGCTCGTCAGCACCGACCGTCTGCGTCGATCGCTGGCGCCCGAGAGCGTCGAGCAGCGTCGCCTCGTCGATCGCTCCCTGCTCGAGCAGGCTCGTGCCCAGTCGCGCCCCCGCCAGCGACTGGAGATGGCGGGCGCGTTCGAGCTGTTGTGGGTCGATGCGACCTTCCGCGATCAGAAGCTCGCCGAGGGGCTGACGAGGTCGACTTCTCATGACGATGAGGCGGCGACGGCGCGGTCGCGTTTCATTCAGCGTATCAGCGTCGTCCAGATTCCACGGTGGCCTCGATTGCGCTCGAGGCCTCGCTCTGAAACGATTTGGCCAATTTCTTTCGGTTTCGCCGATCCAGCTCGCTCCGGCGCGCCGGGCGGACGCGTCGGCGGACCGCATCCTGTGTCGTAGGGAGAGATCGGTGATCAATATTCGCTCGGGAAGGCCCCCCCGGAGCGCCGGCAGGCGACGGTGGATCGAAAATCCTGGTGCCCTCGCCGCCCACCTCCAGCGCGATCGAGGCGTGCAGATCGTCGTCGGCGTGATCTCTGCTCTTGCCTTCGGCGCGGCCCTGAATCCAGCAGGCGTTTGGTGGCAACACAGCGCGAGCACGCTGCTGCTCCTTCCGCCGACGATCTGGGCCCTTGGCCGCGCCGTCTCGGCGACCGCCGATCGATCCGAGCGCGCGCTCTGGCGCGACCTCGCCATCGCCTTCGCCCTGTGGTGGCTGATTCTCTTCGCCAAGACGCTCGGCGGGCCGTTCGTCGAAGCCGACCTCCTGCAGCTGCTCGGCGACCTCGCCTACCCGTCGCTCTACCTCTTCCTGGTGCTGGCTTCAGACCGCCAGCCGCATCGCCGCCACCCCGTGCCGCCGCGGGTGGCGCGCCTGCGCCTGGCAGCCCACGGCACGCTGGTCCTCGGTGCGACGATCTACTTCGTCGTGCTGCCGAGCGCGTCGGGCATCGGTGCGGAAACCAGCGTTCCCGCCTGGCCAGTCAATTCCTATCTGTTTTATTGGGTCCTTGATCTCTATGTCCTCGGTCGCTTCCTCTTCCTAACGGTCGACGCCCAGACACAGCGCTGGCGTCTCCTCTACGCATCGCTGTCGACCAGCCTCGCGTTCATGACGCTGAGCGACGTCGTGGACTATGGGCTGTCAAGATTCGCCCAGTCGGCATGGCTGTCGACGTTCGGCCAGATCGCCAGCATGGGAGCGCTCGCGCTCGCGGTCGCCGTGACGGCGGCTCTGGCGCGCTTTCCGCTCGCCAGCGCTCCGAGGGTCGATCTTCGGCACGATCCGCTGCGTCGCCGCGCGCGCCCGGCCGGTACCCTGCTGTGGGCCCTGACCTTTCCTGTGGTCGATGCGACGCTCCAGCTTTGGGGCCTGGCGACTCCGCAGCTGGCCGCTGAGCGCGAGACCGTCGTGGCCTCGTCACTCGCTCTTCTCGGCGGGCTGGCGCTCGCTCAACAGACCTTGCTCGAGAGGCGGCGTCGAGAGGCGGAAGAGGAGCGGCGCCGAACACAAGACTCGCTGCGAGAGGCACCGCACGATGTGCGCCTGCAGGTCGAGCGCGCCACCACCGAAGACGCCCTTCGCTGGGAAGAGGAGAAGCTGGCGCGCATCTTCGACCTGAGCCCAGACGGTCTGGCGTTGGTGCATCTCGAGGATGGAGTCATCGAAGAGGCAAATCCTCGATTTGCTCAGCTCTATGGCCTGGAGCCCAACGACCTCATCGGCCGTTCGATGGACGAGCTCGACCTGTGGATCGAGCCCGATGACGCCGAGCTGCTGAGGCAGGCGATGAGTCGCCGATCTCGCATCGCCGGCATTCAGCGCTTCGCTCGGGACGACCCGCAGCACACCCGAGCGCTCGACTTCAGCTTCGAACGCATCCGGTTCGGAGACAGCGTCTCGATTCTTTTTCTGGTGCGCCCGGTGCCGCAACAGGTCGCCGAACGCGAGCGTCGGGTTCACATCCTGCGCGCGTTCGAGGAAACGCCGTGGGCAATCGTGGGCTTGGACCGAGGCGACACGATCCTCTCGCGCAACGCGGCGGCCCGGGAGCTGACCGATGCCGAGCTCTTGAACCCCTCCCGCAGCGACCGATCGACTCTCGATCTTTCCATCCGACCTGACCCTGCCGACGCGCCGGTTCCTTCCCTGGTTGCCGGCGCGGCACCTGCCGCCGATCTCGGTCGTCATGCGGCGGAGATCCTTCGCCTGCGCGTCCTCCGCACACCCGACTCGGCCGGCCGGCCGCCAACGGGCCAGTCGTCAACAGAGAAGCCCCTGAGGAGCGGGACTTTGCGGCCCCATACGCTCTCGGCGGAGGCGAGGCGAGATGCCTGACAGCCGCCGGGGCGTCTTCCCCGTTTCTCTGCGCACCGTCGGCCTGGGAGCCCTCGTTCTGGGGGTCGGGCTGGTCCCTCTCTTCGTTGGAGCGATGCTCGGAGCTGGCGACAGCGAGCCTTGGGGCTGGTTCCATCTCGGCGTCTTGGCTTTGGTCGGAGCCTGGACCGTCCGATCCCTGCGCGACCGTCGCATGACGGCTCGGCGCGTCGACGAGCGAGGGTTCTGGCTGGATCTGCTCCTCGCTTCGCTTGCGATCGGCCTGTCGGCATGGCTCGAGGCCTGGCTTGAGGTGCTGCGCATCGAGCACGTTGCCACCCCTCTCTCCGGCGCGTTCGATCCGGCGGTTTGCGCCTGGGGAGCACAGCATCTCGCGGTCCTTGCCGCACCTGCCCTTCTGCTGCTCGCGGTCGAGCGGCGGCCGGATCTCCGCGGCTGGATGCGCGAGGGAAGCCTGGAACGCAAGCTCGTTCTACCGACCGTGACCCTCGGTGTCCTCGGGCTGACTGCCTATATGACCTTGGGTCTGCGCTCGCCGGGCATCGCCGTCGCCGGCTCTTCGATCGATCGGGTGGCGACGATCCTCTGTCTTGCGCTCGTCGCCCGCGCCGCCTGGCGCGCTCTACGCCGCCCCGCGGATCCGTGGCGCGACGGCTATCTCCTCATCGCCGGAACGGGCTGCCTGCTTGCTCTCACCCCTTGGATCGCCTCGGCTGAAGCCTCCACAGGTTCTGGGATCGCTGCCGCCTTGGCCCTTGTGCCGCTGGCGGTGATCGCCGTCACCGTGCCTCGGCGCGGCGCCGGCGCGGCGCGCCGAGGCGGGGAGTCGACGCATTTCGGACTCGCGACCCAAACCATGATGCTCGCGCTGGCCGGCCCTCTGGCCCACTCGCTGCTCCAGATCTTCGCGACGCCGCCGCCGGAGCTTCACGCTCGCCGGCTGCTGATCGTCCTGGCCTGGATCGCTCTCCTCGGCTCGCTCGCCGCGATCCAAAGCCGCCTGCTCGACCGTCGGCTGACCGCCCTGTGGAGCGAACGGCGTCGACTCGAAGCGCGGATCACCTCCAGCACCCAACGCGCACGCCTGGCAGCCAGCCGGCACTCGGCGAAGGTCGATCTCGACGCTCGGCGTCGACGCCTTGCCGCGGCGGTTCGCTCCTACCCGCGGCCAGTGGTGCTGTCGCTGGCGCGGACCGGCCAATATCTGATGATGAACGATCTCTTCGCCCGCCTCGTCGGCCGGCCGCGGAGTGAGCTCATCGGCCAGACCTCACTCGAGATCGGCATCTGGAACGACGCCGGTGACCGTCAGGGGCTCCTGCGCGCGCTGCGGCGCGGCGACCCGGTCGAGAACCTGCGCTTCGAGTTTCGCAACGCGCGCGGGCAGCTGCAGCGCGTCTCGATCGCTGTCGAGCTCTTCGACATCGACGGTGAAGAGCATCTTCTGTGGATCGCGCTCGATCTGCGCCACGAGCCGGAGCTCGCGGCCGCCGCCGAACCCACCGCGGCGCTGCTCGACCGCGTGGACGCGTTGGTGGTTCTGCTGGATGTCGAAGGCCGCGTTCGCTTCTGGTCGGGGGGCGCCGAGCGGGCCACCGGCCGCCCGGCGAGCGAGGTTCTGGGGCGCGCCTGCCGCGACGTCTTCGGAGCCGCGATCGACCGCGTGCGCCTCCGGGCGGTGCAGACAGGCGAAGCGATCGAGCGCTGCCAGATCCCTGTGGCCGGCAGCGGACCCGACGAGCACGAGGTTTGGATCTCGGCAGTTCCGGCGTCCGATCATCTCGCTCCCCGGTTCAGCGGCTCCCTTCACGAGGCCTCCGCCGCGCTGTTGATCGCCGCTCCGGGCTGACGCGGTCCCGCGGTCGACAGTCTCAGGCGCCCGCTACCGCTCAGACAGCCAGCAGGTTCTCGCGAGGCTGGGGGCGATTTACAGCGCATTTACCCCCAATGTCGGGTCACCGGCGAAGAAGATCACGTAAGAACTACGAGACGTGCGCATCCGCGGCGCGGCGAGCGAGGTTTGGTCCGTCGTCAGCCGGGACATAGGATGCCAAAGGCGCAAATCGGCGACGGGGTTCTCGCTTCGCCGCATTCAGCGCCACGACCTTCGTCTCTCGATCACATGCCATGAACCGAGGAATTGATGTCGAGAATCCGCCTCGCCTCGCCCCGCCCCTTGCCGCCCGCCGCCGCAGCTCAGCGGCGTGACGCAGTCGCCCGCGTTGCCGCCGCTCCCCGGCTGGACCTCCGAATCGGCCTTGCGCTGATTGTCACAGCCCTGATCGCCCTGCTCTCGGCTCCAGCATCCCAAGCCGACGAGAATTGGACGCACTGGCGCGGCCCCGCTCAGACGGGCGTCATCGACGGCACCGGCCCGCTGGTTTCCGACTGGTCACCCGACGGTCAGAACCTGATCTGGCGCCAGGACTTTGTCGGTCGCTCGACGCCTGCGGTGGTGCACGGCCGAGTTTGTGCCAACGGGCGCTCAGGCGAAGACGCCACCCGCCAAGAAACGATTGTCTGTTTCGACGCCAAAACCGGCGAGAAGCTGTGGCAGCGCAACTTCAACGTCTACCTGACCGCCGTCCCGTGGAATCGGGTCGGCTGGGGTGACGTCACGGCCGACTCCGAGACAGGCTACGTCTATGCCCAGCTCGTCAACGGTCGCCTGGTGGCGCTCGACGCCAACGGCGAGCTGGTTTGGGAGTGGCGCCTGGGCGAAGACTTCGGTCGCTTCTCCGGCTATGGCGGCCGCACCAACACGCCGGTGATCGACGGGGATCGACTCTTGGTCCATTCGGTGTCGGCCTCGTTCGGCACCAACCGCGGCCCGGCCGATCGCTGGCTGGCGCTCGACAAGCGCACCGGCGACATCCTCTGGGTGTCGAAGGGGGTGTCGAATCTGAAAGATCTCAACACCTATTCGACGCCGGTGGTGACCACCATCGATGGTCGCCGGACGATGATCGCCGGCGGCGCCGACGGCCATCTGTATGCGTTCGACGCCCATACCGGCGAGTCGATCTGGCACTTCCATCTCAGCCAGCGCGGTCTCAACGCGTCGCCGGTGGTCGCAGACGGCGTCGTGTTTGCGAGCCACTCCGAAGAAAACGTCGACACCGGCGTCATGGGACGACTGGTGGCGATCGACGCCCGCGGCAGCGGCGACATCACCAAGACAGGCGAGAAGTGGCGCGTCGAAGGATTCCAGAGCGGCTTCGTGTCGCCCGCGGTCGCCGAGGGCCGCCTCTACACAGCCGACAACTCCGCCAATCTCGTCGCGTTCGATGTCGAGACCGGCGAGCACGTCTGGGAGTTGAACTACGGCACCGTCGGCAAGGGCTCTCCGGTCATCGCCGACGGCAAGATCTACGTCACTGAGGTGAACGGCAACGTCATCATCGCTACGAAGCCAGCGGTCGATACCGAAGAGGGATCGGTCAAGCTCTCTGAGGTCCATCTCGAAGTGCCGGGCGGTCGCTACGCCGAGATCTACGGCTCCCCCGCCATCGCCTACGGTCGCATTTATTTGACGACCGAAGAGGGGATCTACGCCATCGGTGATGCCTCGCGCCCCTTCCCCGCCGACGTCAAGACCGCGGCGGAGGACGACGGCGGCCTCGACATGCGCGGCACCGGCACCCTGCCAGCCGACGCGGTGGATCGCGTGGCGACGCTCCGCGTGGTGCCGGCGGTCGTCGTCGACCACGCGGCGGACGATATCGACTTCGACCTTCTCGCGTTCGACGCCAAGGGCATGCCCCTGGGTGAGGTCGAGGGGGCCGGTTGGAGCCTCGAGGGCATCGGCGGAGCGATCACGGACGCCGGCACGGCGACCTTCACCGGTGAGGGCTTCTCGGGCACCACGCACGCGAAGGCGGTCGCGACCTGGAACGGCAAGACCGCCGCCGCCGACCTGCGACTCGCGGCGCCGCTGCCGTGGAGCTTCTCCTTTGACGACGCCAAGCTCGACGCGCCGCCATCGGGCTGGCTCGGGGTTGGCAAAGGCGCCAAGGTCGTCGAGCTCGCCGGCGAGAAGGTGCTCGGTCAGCCGAAGGCGCCGCGCGGCGCACCGCGCGCCACCATGTTCTTCGGCCCTTCGTCGATGCGGAACTACGTGATCCAGGCCGACGTCAAGGGCACCCGCGAGGGCCGGCGCCTGTCCGACGTCGGCGTGGTCGCCAACGGCTACACCCTCGATCTGCAGGGTGCGCATCAGCGCATCCAGGTCATTTCCTGGGCCTCAGAGCGGCGCATGATGCGCCAATTCGACTTCCCGTGGGATATCGACGCCTGGTACACGATGAAGCTGCGGGTCGACCACGAAGGTGAAGGCGATACCGCCAAGGCGATCATCCGCGGCAAGGTGTGGAAGCGCGGCGATCCCGAGCCCGACGCCTGGACCGTCGAGGTCGAGGACGCACTGCCGATCGACACCGGCGCACCGGGCCTCTATACCTTCGCGCCCGTGCAGTCCTACTTCGACAACGTCCAGGTGACGGCCGCCGACTGACCCTGCAGCGCGACGCCGCCGGTTGGTGTCGCGCGATCGGTGTGGGTCGTCGCTTGCGGCCCGCACCGACCTCCCTGATCTACCGTTCTCTGCGACCGACTTCCCGAGGATCTTCCCGATGCCTTCGATCTCGCTTCCCGCTCCTCTGTTCCGGCCGACCGGTCGGCTCGCCGCCGCCGTGCTGCTCACCGCCGGCCTTCTGGTCCCGCCGTCCGTCGCCGACGGGCACCAAGGCAGAGATGCTCACAAGACCGACACCACCAAGACGGCCGAGAAGGCCGTCGCGAAGACGGCGTCGGCCAAAAGTGGCGCCCCGACCCGCGCCATGTTCGGCATGACGTGGCAGCGCAACATGATCGATCCGGCGGCCTCCGGCCTGCCGGCGGACTTCGATCCGGCGAGCGGTCGCAACGTCAAATGGTCGCAGCCGGTCGGCTCGCAGAGCTACGCCGGCCCGGTCGTGGCCAACGGCATCGTCGTCATCGGCACCAACAACGAAGGCGAGCGCAATCCCGAACTAAAGAACGATCGCGGCGTCGTCATGGCGTTCGACGAGGAAACGGGCGAGTTCCTCTGGCAGATCGTCCACTCGAAGCTGCCCGAGACCAAGCTCCACGACTGGCCGCTCCAAGGCGTCTGCTCGACGCCGGCGATCGAGGGAGATCGGCTCTGGTACGTGTCCAATCGCGCCGAAGTCGTCGCCGCCGACCTTCACGGCCTGGCGAACGGCAACCAGGGCGAGGTGACGGACGAGCTCGATCAGAGCGAGCACGGCGGCGACATCCTGTGGTCCTACGACATGATGGCCGAGCTCGACGCGTTCCCGCACAACCTCGCCACCAGCTCGCCGATCGTGGTGGGCGACCTCGTCTTCGTGTCGACCGGCAACGGCGTCGACGAGGGTCATATCAACGTGCCTTCGCCGCTCGCGCCGAGCTTCATCGCTCTCGACAAGAACACGGGCGAGCTGGTGTGGGAAAACTCCGATCCGGGCGAGGGCATCCTTCACGGCACGTGGACGAACGCCGCCTATGCCGAGATCGACGGTCGGGCGCAAGTCATCTTCCCCGGCGGCGACGGCTGGGTCCGCGCCTTCGCGCCGAGCGACGGCAAGCTGCTGTGGAAGTTCGACGGCAATCCGAAGGACTCGGTCTGGCGCCTCGGTGGCTCAGGCACGCGCAACAACATCATCTCGACGCCGGTGGTGTACGACGACAAGGTCTACATCGGCGTCGGTCAAGATCCGGAGCACGGCGAGGCGCCGGGACATTTCTATGTCATCGACGCCACCCTGAGCGGTGATGTGACCGAGTCCGGGCTCGTGTGGACGCGCGGTGGCGAAGACTTCAACCGCACGATCTCGACCGCCGCCATTCACGACGGCATCGTCTACATCTCCGACCTCTCCGGCTTCCTCTACGCCCTCGACGCAAAGACGGGTGCCCACCATTGGACCTACGACACGTTCGCGGCGGTCTGGGGCTCACCCTTCGTCGCCGACGGCAAGGTCTACCTGGGCGACGAGGACGGCGACATCGTCGTCCTCGAGGCCGGCACGACCCAGACGATGCTCGCCGAGCCCAATGTCGGCAGCGCCGTCTACACGACGCCGATCGCCAACGACGGGGTTCTGTTCGTGCTGTCACGCAATCGGCTCTTCGCCCTAGAGGAAGGAGCGACTCCGGCCAGCACGGATGCCGCTGAGCCGCAGGCGACTCGCTGAGCCCACCGCCGGCACGACCGCATCCGGTCGCCAAGACCTCGAGTGTCACGCCGCGGGCCATCCGCTCGCGGCGTGGAGACGAATTGAACGACGACCGCCGACCATCGCAGGCGGCGGATCGTCGAACCCTGCCGAGGAGATCGCGGACGTGACTCAAACCCAAACCGCCGCCTCAGCCCCGCCCGCCGCCGCCTCGACGTCTGCCGTCGACCGCCTCGACGGCGTGCTGTCACCCGAGGTCGCGGAAGCTGCCCAGGCCGCACGACACCGTCTCGACGCACATGTCCGCGACATCGTGCGCTGGCATTTCTCGCCCGAGACCGGCTGCCCGTTCTGGCTCGAGAAGGCAGAGACCTTCGACTTCGATCCGTTGACGGAGGTCGAGGGCTTCGACGACCTCAAGAAGTTCGGCCACTTTCGCGACGAGTGGTTGCGCGGCGGGCCGGTGCGGCGGTGGCTGCCGAAAGGGCTGGCCGATCGCCCGGTGTACGTCTTCGAAACCGGCGGCACGACCGGTGTTCCGAAGTCGCGCATCAACGTCTCGGACTTCGAGACCGACTACGAAATCTTCAGCGACTCGCTGGACGACGCGACCTTCCCGCCCGGCTCCGACTGGCTGATGCTCGGCCCAACCGGACCGCGTCGCCTGCGGCTCGCCATCGAGCATCTGGCGCACCATCGCGGCGGCATCTGCTTCTTTGTTGATCTCGATCCGCGGTGGGTTAAGCAGCTGGCGCTCAAACGCCGCTACGACGAGCTCGAGGCCTACAAAGAGCACGTCTCCGATCAGGCGCTCAAGATTCTGCGAGCGCATCCGAATGTCCGCTGCCTGTTCAGCACTCCCAAGCTGCTCGAGCACCTCGCCTCGAAGATCGATCTTGTGAAGGCCGGCATCACCGGCATCTTCTGCGGCGGCACCGAGATGAACGCCGAGTTTCATCGCTTCGCCCGCGAAGAGCTGGTGCCGGGCGCCGACTTCGTGCCGGTCTACGGCAACACGCTCATGGGCCTCGCCCGCGGCGCCGCCTTCGATCCTGAAGTGGGCGACCACACCATCACCTACTACCCGCCGCTGCCCCGTGCCGTCTTCGAGATCGTCGATCCCGACGACCTCGATCGCGTGGTGCCGTTTGGCGCCACCGGCCGCGTGTTGCTGACGACGCTGACGCGCGAGTTCTTCATGCCGCGCTTCGCCGAGCGCGACGAAGGGGAACGGGCCCAGCCGATTCCCGAGTATCCGTGGACCGGCGTCTCAAATCTGCGCCTTTTCTCGCGCTTTGAGACCAAGGTCGCGGTCGGCGTCTACTGACCGTCCTGAGACAGGAGACGACGTGAGCGACATCCTCCATCTGCCGATGTTGCGTGGCGGGCGGCCGCACCGCAGCTTGAAGACGCAAACCCTGCATGACGTGCGCGACGGCTCGGTCGTGGCCGAAACGAGCCTGGCCATCCCTGGCCTGATCGCCCGCGACCTCGATCACGAATTGGTCCATCGACGTCGAGCGCTCGAGGCACACTCCGTGCCCGAGCTGATCGAGGTCTGCCACCGGGCGGCGGAGCTCTTCGAGCACGCTGAGCTTCCTCTCTTCCCCGGCGCCGACGTCCGGCTCGGTCCCGAGGGCTACCTCGAGCGGCTCGCCGCGACGACCGGCATGCCGGTCGCGATGGGCCGAGCCAATCTGTCGAAGATCGTTCACGTGCTGGCGCATGTCGAGGACGTCCTCGACGGGTTGACGCGCGGCCTCGACCTCGGAGTGCTCGACGGCGGCTGGGGCACCATGGCCGGTCGACGGCTGTCATATCAGCGCCTGACCGACGGCCTCGGCGCCATCCTGCCCAACAACTCGCCCGGCGTGCACAATCTGTGGATCCCGGCCGTGCCGCTCAAGGTGCCGCTGGTGCTGAAGCCAGGCGGCTCCGAGCCATGGACGCCATATCGGATCGCGATGGCGATGATCGAGGCCGGCGCGCCGCCCGAGGCGTTCTCGCTCTATCCGACGACTCACGACGGCGTCCCGGAGATCCTGATGCGCACCGGCCGCTCCCTCTTCTTCGGCGATGCGCGCACGGTCGAGACGTGGCGCGGCAGCGGCAAAGTGCAAGTGCACGGCCCCGGCTGGTCGAAGGTCATCTTCGGACCCGACGCCGCGGAGCGCTGGGAAGAACATCTCGATCTCTTGGTCGACTCGGTGGCCAAGAACGGCGGTCGCTCGTGCATCAACTGTTCGAGCGTGTGGACGCCGAGCCACGGTCGCGAGATCGCTCAGGCGATGGCGGAACGGCTGGCCGCCATCGAACCGCAACCGCTCGACGCCGAGGACGCCCGGCTGGCTGCGTTTCCCAATCCCGCGGTGGCGCGCGCGATTTCGCAGGCTCTCGACCAGAGCCTCGACAGCGATGGAGCCGTCGATCTGACGACGCCGCTCTACTCCGACGGATCGACGCGGGTCGCCGAGACGGGCGGCTGCACCTTCCTGCGACCGACGCTCGTCCACGTCACCGATCCGACGCACGAGCTGGCCGCCACAGAGTACGGCTTCCCGTTCTGCGCCGTCGTCGATTGTGCTGAGGACGATCTGTTCCACGCCATTGGCCCGACCCTCATCGGCAGCGTGCTAAGCGACGATGAGTCGTTCCGTCACCGCGCTCTTGAAGCGAGGCATATCGATCGCCTGAACCTGGGCGCGATGGCGACGTACCGGATCTCATGGGATCAGCCGCACGAGGGCAACCTCTTCGATCACCTCTACCAGCAGCGAGCCTTCCAGCTCGCCTCGTGAGCTCCGCGTGACCCATCCATCGCATCCGCCTTCGGCCGACGTCCCTGCGGCCGAAGGCTTCGATCTCGATCTCGGCGCGATCCGCGTCGTCTTCGGCGCCGGCACGCTCGATCGCCTCGGCGAGCTCGCCGACGCCCTCGGCTCGCGTCGGCCGCTGGTGGTCACGGATCCGGGGCTGGTGGCCGCCGGCCACGCCGAGCACGCCGAGCGCTCCCTCGC
>JBCBCF010000036.1:0-21991 GCA_038530905.1 Acidobacteriota bacterium | reverse complement strand
GACGATATTGCGGTCGCCGGTCAAGCAATAGCCTTCGCGCTCTGGATCGATCGCCTGTCCGAGCTCCACCGCCGACTGCCGAACCCAGGCGGAGCTCGGCCACAGGTCGGCGATCTCGACCTGATGAACCTTGCCGATCGGCACGCGGACGACCTCGTCGAGCGGCCGAGGCAGAGCCCATAAAAGGCCTGCCTCATGGATCTGCTCACCGGGCGAGTTTCCGACCACGCGCCCGAAGCGCAAGACGAGCGCGACCTCGTCCGGCTTCACCGCCGTGACGCCGGAAAAAAGGTACGCAACAAAGAGCAATGCGATCGGCCAGTGGGCGTTGCGAATCAACGCGCCGAAGACTTCGATCGCTGGCTGCGCCATGCGCCGAACCTCATTCGAGCCAGGTGTGGCCTCGATCTCGGCCATCAGTTTCGCTCGCCCAAGCGCTCGAAGCCGCGCTCTCCCGGACCGTTCAAAACATTGAAGGGGGCCTTGTCGGTGCGCATGATCAAGGTCGAGCCCTCACCCACCACCTTCTCGACGCTTTGCAGCTGGCGCACCATCTTGAACAGCTCAGGTGAGGAACCGTGCGCGCTGGCGTAGATCTCCGCCGCCTCCGCCTCAGCCTCGCCGCGCACCTTCGCCGCCTCTTCCCGCGCAGCGGCCAGCACTTCGGCAACCTCAAGGTCCGTCTCAGAGCGCAAGACGGCGGCGTCCCGCTCTCCCTGCGCGCGGAACCCCGCGGCGACCTTGGCACGTTCGGCGCGCATCTGGGCAAAGACCGACTCGATATTTCCTTCAGGCAGAGACAGGCGCTTGAACCCGACCTGGTCCACGTTGATCCCGTATCTCGTCAGCGCCAGTTCTTTGACTGACTCGAGGATCTCCGCCTCGATCGCCTCGGTCTGGAGCTCGTCGGGGTTGGTCGAGACGAGCGACGACAGGTCGTAGCGGCCCAGCACCCCGATCTTGGCGTTGGTGACGATGCCATCGAGCTTCTTCTCGGCCTCCGCGATCGTGCCGACGGCCTTATAAAAGAGCTCGATGTCCTTGATTTGCCACGATGCATACGAGAGGAGAATGACGTTTTTCTTGTCTCTCGTCAGCATCTCCGAATGCCGCGTGTCGAACACGCGCTGACGACCGTCGATGACCACCAACTTCTCGATCGGCCACGGCAGCTTCCAGTGAAGACCAGGCTCGGCTTCGATGCGCACGAGCTCTCCGAAACGCATCACGAGACCGGTATGGCGCTCTCGCACGCTGAACGCGATCGAAGACAACAGGATCACAAGGATCACCACGCTTCCGATCGCCATCCGAAGATTCTCGCGATTCATCGGCAGGTTCTTGAGTGTCAATCGAGCAGCCATATCGCTCCTCCATCTTCTTCAATCGTGTGATCGATCACGTGAAACTGCTTGCCTGCCAGATGCGCCTCGACGCTTTGCAGATACCGGATCAAACCGAACACCTCGGGCGACGCGGCATGGCTCGCCTGCAGCGCCTGGAATGCGATCGCTTCTCCACGCGCCGTCGCCAGCCGAGTCACGCGATGGGTCTGGGCTCCATTCTTGAGACTCGCGACTTCCCCATCGGCCCTGGGCTCCTCTCGTTCGCGATACGCCTCTGCCTCGAGCACCTTGGTGACCTGGTCAACCCGTGCAGCGACCACCGCCTGATAGTCGGTCGCCACGCTCACGGGTGGGTGCAGACCGGTGAGTGTCAAGGCGACGATCTCGAATCCGAGAGCGCGTGCGTCCGACGCCGCTTGAATCGCCTGCTCGAGCTCCGCGCCGAGTGCCGCCAGGTTCTCCGACAGAACCCCGTCGAGCGAGCGCCCGACGGTGCGTTGCATCAGGACCCGGTCAGCCAAGATGGCTAGGGTTTCGTCGGGATTCTGCAGCGAGTAGGCGTAGGCGAAGGGATCGCTGATCCGATAGTGCAGCGAAGCGTTGATGGTGACGAGATCTCGTCCGTCGCCGAGGAGGAGCTTGTACTCCTCGTCCGCATGCTCGACAGTCCAAAGGATGCTCGCCCCCTCTCGCGCCCCGGTGAACCCGATGGGGATCGTTTGCACTCGATGAACCGGGACGCGCGTGACCCGATGCATCGGCCACGGCAGCACGACATGCAGTCCAGGGCGCAGGGGCTCACGGTCGACCTTCCCGAAACGCTCGAGAAGGCCGACGCTGGAGGCTTCAACGACAACCAACGAAGTAGAGAGCCAGCCGACGACGGCCAATCCCACGGCGAGCGGCGCGAGCGAGCGTCGAATGAAGGTCAACGCCCAGGCGCCACGCAGGTCGATGCCGAAGGCCTCGGCCAAGACGTCGAACAAGCTACCCAGTGGGTTAAACCGCGAACAGAGCAGCTGCAGAGAGAACAGATCCGTACCGATTCGCCCGCCCGGATGCGGCACACGGTTGTAGAAGCTCAGCCAGCTCGTCCAGAGCGCGCGCAGCATGAGCTCGACGCCGAGCAAGACGACAAGGCCGAGGACAACCTTGGCGGTGACCTCTTCTCCCCACGGCTGATGAACAGCGCGAACGAATAGCGACACGGCGCCGGCAAGTGCCAGCCAGGTGCCCGCTCGGAACCAGCGCGCGGCCCCGCGCGCTTCCGGCGCCAGCTCCCGAGAGATCGCTGCGAGATACTGCGCGAAGAGTGCCGACACGATCGCGACGGCGAGGAATCCCCAGGCATAGAGTTGAGGCTCGGCCCGCTCGGAGCTGGGCTCGGGGAGCGTCGTCCACGGCTCGAACCCCTGCCAGAGCTCAACCAAGGCCGGCGCCCACTGTGAGTGGAACGGCAGAGCGATCGCCAGCAATCCGGCCAGATAGGGAAGACCGCGAGAGAGGATCGGGACACTCCGGACATTCGCCGCCGGGTCCTCGAGCCGGAGCGCGAACGCCTTCTGGCGCCAGCGGAGCGTGCTCCAGAGGCCGGTCATGACGGCTGTCTGCAGGAGGAAGAACAGCCCGATGGCGATTGGGACGCGCAGCCCCGACCAAAGGCCGACTCCCAACGCGCTGGCAGCAAAAAGGCCGGAGCCGGCGAGTGTGACCCAGCCCGTCAACCGTCGGAGGCGCACAAGCTCGCGCGCCTGAGACTCAGGGGTCAAATCAGCCATGGCAGAAACTCACTGGGCACTGCGCGCGCTGGGGGAGCATCCAAATCTCCTGGGCAGGAATCCATCGAGTCGGCAGGCACCTCTTGGCCAACGAGCCGGAGGCGGAGGGCGATGCGAGAGACGGACCCGAGCACCACTCGCGGTTGCCTGTCGTGATGCTTCTGAGACTCACGATGCCGCCCTCTGTACCTTGCCACACGGACAGAGGCGAGCTTCGCGATCCCGCAGAGTGGCTCGAACGACATGGTGCCATCGGGTGATCGGCGCTCCCTTCGTCATCGGCCTTTAGGCGTTCGGCCTCCGGCCGATCAACCTTCGCCCTCGTCCAGCGACCGGCCAGCCAGGCCCTCGCCTGCTTCATCGTCGGCCCGGCGGGTGTCGGCCACAGTCTTCGGGGCCACCGATTCATCAGCCGTCCTGCCGGGCCGCCGTCCTGCCGATCAGCTGTCCCGGGGTCTACGCGCCGCGGTCGAGCGATGTCACGAGGCCCTTGATGCGAATCGTGCGCACGCCGGTTTCGATCATCCCGCTTCATCGACCTTCGCGGTCGCCGACAACTTCGCGACCAGTGTCGTCGTCCGGCGCCAAGACACCTGACTGGGCGGAGAGGATGCCCATATCCGTGGGTCGCAACCGGTTGACGAAGGTTCGTCGGAGGCGTCTGCCGGTCAGCTGCGAGAGGGTACACGCAAGCGACTTGCAGGGACAAGCAAGCGGCGTGCGCTCCGAACCGACTTCGAAGGTGGTCCAGCCTGCCGACGAGCATCCCCGGGATTGCCCAGATGCCATCGCGCCGAACATGACGACTCGACCTGATCGATCCCGGGGCACCGCGCCGAGCGGCAAGTCCCGGCGCTCATGGGTGCGCCGTCCGCTCCAGGCTCGAGCGGACCTGGACCGTCGTGAAGACGAAGGCAAACACGACGGTGCAAACCAGCACGATCGCACCACCGCTGGAGATCGACAGATAGTACGAGGCATAGAGACCGCAGATGCCGCTGGCACCGGCGACCGCCGCCGCGATGAACATCATCGGCAAGAGTCGCTTTGTCAGCAGCCCAGCCGTCGCTGCTGGCGTCACGAGCAGCGCACTGGTCAGGACGACGCCAACCGCCTGAATTCCGGTGACCACGGCCAGAGCCATGAGGACCAGCAGAAGGTAGCGCACCTTGTCGGGATCGAGTCCGATGGTGCGGGCATGATCCGGGTCGACGCTGCACAGCATCAGCTCTTTGTGGAACAGCGCCAGCATCCCCAGAACGACGGCCGCAACCACGCCGATCGCCCAGAGGTCGCTCGACGTCACGCCGAGGATGTTGCCAAACAGCATCTGCGTAAAATCTCGGAAGCTCTGAACTCTGCTGATGAGCACGATGCCCAGTGCGAACATCCCGGTGAACAGCACGCCGATCGCGGTGTCTTCCTGCAGCCGCTGGCGTCGACTGAGCCAACCGATGCCCAAGGCGGTGGTCACCGCAGCGATCACCGCTCCGGCGAGGAGGTTCCATCGGTTCAGATAGGCGATCACCAATCCTGGCAAGGTGGTGTGCGCGACCGCGTCGCCGAAGAACGCCATGCGCCGAAGCACCACGTAGACCCCGAGCGTCGCGCAGGTGGTGCCAATCATCAGGATCGCGAGCGCGGCCTGGCGCATGAACGGATACGCCAAGGGTTCAAACAGCCAGCTCACGCCACGAACTCTCTCGCGCGGGTGCGGCCGGCGAGCGACGCGACGCCCCGCCCTGGCACCGTTCCGCGCTGGATGTCTTCGACGAGCCGCCCTGAGCGCAACCGAATCATTCGATCGGATCGCGGACGGAGGCGGTCATGATCGTGCGAGGCCACCAAGAGCGACCTGCCCTCACGGACCATCCCGTCCAAGACATCGCGGATGACCTCGACGGTCTCGGCGTCCACTCCGTTCAACGGCTCGTCGAGGAGAATCAGATCTGCGTCGTGCACCAACGTTCGCGCGAGCAGGACACGCTGCTGCTGGCCGCCCGAAAGTTCGCCGATCTGGAGACGAGCCAACGTCCGGATGCCCAGCCGGTCGAGTGCCTGCTCGACGAGTCGGTGGTCCTCTCGCCCTGGGCGGCGCACCCAACCCAGGTGGACGAACCGGCCCGTCAGCACCAGCTCATGCACGTCGATCGGAAAGCGCCATGCCAGCTCGCTGCGCTGGGGGAGATAGCTGACCCGCGCGGGATGTCGTCCCGCGGCGCTTCCGAAGACGCGGATCGCCCCGCCCTGTGGCTCCAACAACCCGGCCGCGGTCTTGAGCAGGGTGCTCTTTCCGCTTCCGTTGTCACCCGTCAACACCACACACTCGCCAGGCTCGACGGCGAAGGTCACCTCGTCGATCGCCGGCCGCGATGCTCCCGAATAGCGAACGACCAAATGATCGGCTTCCAGAACGAAGCGGCCGCTTCGTCCTTTCTGTGCCCAACGGCCATCACCGAGGCGGCCGAGGCGGCGGAACAGAGATCGCTTCACTGAAGCGCTTCGACGATGGTTTGCACGTTGTGGCGGATCATTGCGGTGTAGCTGGAACCTTCGCGATCCGCCGCGCCGAGCGCGTCGGTCAAGAGCGGCCCGACCACCCGGACACCCGCCTGGCGAGCGATCTGCTCGGTCAGGCGCGGATTGAGGATGTTCTCGGCGAACACGGCGGGGACTCCCGTCGCCTTGATCTGCTCCACCACCCTCGCAACCGCGGCGGCCGAAGGATCGCTGCTCTCGCTCGAGACCGATCCAAGGACGTTCACCGTTCGGAGCCCATACTGATCCGCGAAATAGCCGAAGGTGTCATGTGTGGTCACGAGGACCCGACGTTCCGCAGGGATCCTGTCGACCTGCGTCCGGACCCAAGCATCCAGCTCGCGGAGCTCGCTGATGGAACGATCTCGATTGGCTTGGTAGGAGGCTGCGTTCGCCGGATCCGCGCCCGCCAGCGCCTCGGCAATTTCACTGACCATGGCGATCGCGTGCGGCACGGCATGCCAGGCGTGCGGGTCGAACTCGCCGTGGTGGTGGGCATGAGTGTGTTCGACGTGGTCATGGCCATGGTCATGTGGGCCATCGGCATCGTCCTCACGCTCCTCGTGATCGTGACCGTCTGCAGACTCGTCATGGCGATCCCCCTCGGCGTGATCGTGGTGCTCATGATGGCGATGTCCGTCGCGGCGGTCTTCGTCTTCGAGCTGGTCACCCTGCCGATCGGCCGGCTGATCTGCTTGATCGATCCGATGCGCTTCAATCGATCGGGTGACGACGATCCGCTCAGCGGTCGAGCCGCTGGCATCGAATAGATCGTCCAGCCACCCTTCAAAGCCCAGGCCGTTCTCGAAGACGAGGCGCGCTTCGTGCAGCATGACGCTGTCTTTCGGCGAGGGCTGGAACGTGTGGGCGTCACCGTCGGGACCGACGAGGGTTCTCAACCGAATGTGCTCGCCCCCGACCTGATGGACCAGATCACCAAGAATGCTGAACGTGGCGACGACCTGAAGCTCTGCGCCCGCTGGCGGCGCTCCACCATCCGGAGGCGGCGGATCGTCAGGTCGGCATCCCGAGAACGCCAGAAGCAAGGCCAGGACAAGCAGGAGGTTGAGGTTGGATCGCATGGTCATCTCTCAAGCAGGTGTTGATCAGGCCGATGCGTCTCCCGTCAGCAGGCGGTCCAATCGCTCGCCGCCACGACAGGCGGCTCCTGACCTGGCACCGAGGAGCTGGCGCCGACCATCAGCGTCGGAGTTGGTCGACGGCTCGGGTCCCTCGAACCCAGCGAGAACGGTCCTGGGCGAGCCTTCCAAGAGACCGCCGACGAGGCGAGGAACCTCGATTGACCGAGCTTGGCTCTGCGATGCCCGCCACCGGGCCGAGGCGCCTCAATGCCGGTGTCCGGTCCCATGACGGTCAAGAGGCTTCGTGAGTGCTCGTTCGCCTTGTTGAATCGCTTTCCAGGTTTCGCAAGCGACTTGCATTTGCAAGCGACTTGCATGCTAGTTCACGCAAGCAGCTTGCGCAAGCCAGTCCCGTTCACTAAGGTCAATCTCAGAACGATGTCGCGTGGCTGAGATGGCATGACACTCACCAACGATGAAGCTCGACACTGGCTTCAGGAGTGCGGCCTCCGGGTGACCGGCCCCCGGCTGGCCGTCCTTGGCGTGCTCATGGAAGCCGAGATGCCGCTCTCGCACAGTGAAGTGCTCGCACGTCTCGGCGAAACAGGCTGGGATCCGGCGACGATCTACCGGAACCTGGTGAAGCTCCGCGATGCCGGCGTCGCGCCCGTGGTCAGCCGCATGGAGGGCATCGATCGCTATGCGCTCGCAGAGCGCGACGATGGCCATCGACACCCTCATTTCCTCTGCGAGCTGTGTGGCCAGATCTCTTGCCTTCCGGCCGAGCTCATCGCCTCGATCGTGATGGACGACCGGTGGGCGGAGTCCATCAAGAAGGCGACCGTGCAGCTGCGCGGCGAGTGTCCGGACTGCCTCGATCGATCGCAACAAGAGCGATGACGGGCGCCGACCACCGCGCGGCGCTCCGCGGCAAGAAGCCGAACGCTTGCCGGACAGGGTTGCTGGACGCGATGCGCCTCGGCGCCGTGCATCCGGCGCATCTCGAGACCGAACCCCTGGCGGGGATCGGGTCGAGACGATTCCGAATCCACCGCCTCGCTTCCGCCCCGACCGGGCACACCGGAGCCTGATGTGACGTCATTCGTCGCCGCCTTCCATTGGAACCACGACGGGCTGGTCTTCGACCTCGGGTTCTACGCGCTCCGCTGGTACAGCCTGATGTGGCTCGGCGGTTTCTTGATCGGGCTCCGGATGTTTCACGGATTCTGTCGGCGAGAAGGACGTCCGGCCGACAAGCTCGACGACCTCCTGCTCGTCACTCTGGCCGGCGCCATGGTCGGCGCTCGTATGGGGCACGCGTTCTTCTACCGCCGCGCGCACTATCTCGAGAATCCTCTGGAGATCTTCATGATCTGGCGCGGAGGTCTGGCCAGCCACGGCGGGATGATCGGGATTCTCGTCGCGGTCTGGCTCTGGTCACGCTGGCAGCCCGACTTCGGCTACTTATGGACGATCGATCGAATCGCCATCCCGACGGCGTTGGCGGGAGCGATGATCCGCGTTGGCAACTTTTTCAACTCCGAGATCCTCGGACGCGCCAGCGATCTGCCGTGGGCCGTTGTCTTCGAACGAGCCGCGGTGGAACAGGTTCCTCGTCACCCCGTGATGCTGTATGAGGCAGCGGCCTACCTGCTGATCTTTGGCGCCCTGTGGCTCGCGTACCGCCGGTGGACGCCGGGAGAGACGCCGGGGCGACTGCTGGGCCTCTTCCTCACCCTCGTCTTCAGCGCCCGATTCGCCCTCGAACCGCTCAAGCTGCGCCAGGCCGCGTTCGCCCAAGATTGGACGCTGTCTGTCGGCCAGTGGTTGAGCATCGTTCCTGTCCTGGTCGGATGCGTCCTGCTCTTCCGAGGGGCCGGCAAACCGACCGCACCGGCAGCTGTCTCGTCGAAAGGCTAGAACCTCTGGACGACGATGGTCCCGGACTCTCTGCAACTGTGCTTCTTTCAAGCGAAGGAAAGAGAATGAAGATCGGAATCATCGGTGCTGGAAACATTGGCCGCGCCTATGCTGTCTTGTGGCATGCCGCTGGCCATCAAGTCTTCCTGAGTTCGCGAACTCCCGAAAATCACCGCGAATTCGTAGAGAGTCTAGGCGACGGCGCACTCGTCGGTTCTTCAGCCGAAGCGGCAGCCTTTGGCGACGTAATCTTGCTCGCCCCAAACTACGCGAGCTCTGACGCAGCGATCGAAGAAATCCGGCCGCATGTTCAAGGCAAGCTTGTGATGGATGCCATGAACCCGCTTCGCAAGCCAGGAGATCGCCGCACCGAACCTCTGATTGGCGACGGCGAGATCGCAGGTCTCGTGACCGCTGCAAAGCTGCCCGAAGCGCGGATTGCCAAGGCATTCACCACGCTTTGGTCGCGTCATGTCGAGACAAAGAGCAACATCAACAACCCGACCGTCGCATTGCCCTTTGCCGTGGATGACGCCGAGGATCAGGAAACGCTGGCGAGGCTGATCACCGATGCCGGATTCGTGCCCGCATATGTTGGGAGCCTGAAGGATTCCGGGCCACTGGATCCCGGCAGCCCCATCTGGAATATCGTCTTGACCAAGGACGAAGCTCTCGCTAAAGCGCGTGATTTCAACTTTTCTAGAACGCAATAAATCTCGACCTCTGAGTGAGGCCGTTCCACTTGAACGTTGCAGTCGGTGTGAACGACAGCACGATTCGACTTGGCGGATGTGACAAGGGTTCTTAGGTCGAACGCATGTCAACGCACCACACACCCAACCGACAGAAGACTCTCCGCCAGGAAGGTTCAGTCGACGCTGGTTCTGCCAGCCAACCGAGGAGACCGACATGCTCAAGAGCCTGAGATTTCTTTCTTGCACAACTGCATTGGCCATCGTGCTCTCTTCAGCAGCAGCTGCCCAATCAGGCACGCCCAGACCCTTCGAGATCAACGTGAGCGACGAAACATTGGAGCGCGTTCTCAAACAATTCGCAGACGCCCGCTTTCCCGATCGTCCGGTTGCGGATGGATGGGCACTTGGTACGGACGGAGCCTTTCTTGAAAGGTTCCGAGACTTCATAATCGAAGACTATGACTGGCGCGCTGCTGAGGCCCGGCTCAACAGTTTCGACAACTTCATGGTCGAAATCGACGGTCACCAGATTCACTATCTTGTCGCCGAGGGAGAAGGAGAACAACCGACTCCCGTTTTGATGTCTCACGGCTGGCCCGGCTCGGTCTGGGAATTCATGGGCGTCATCGATCAGCTCACGAAGCCGTCGAAGTATGGAGGGGACGCAGATCAGGCTCTTACCCTGGTCATTCCCTCAGTTCCGGGCTATGGCTGGTCTGAGCTCAAGGACAATCGCATCATCAGCCCCAAGGGTGTTGCAGAGCTCTTCAATCGACTGATGACGGAGGTTCTTGGGTACGAGCGCTATGGCACCCAGGGCGGGGATATCGGCTCCTTGATCACGGCCTTCATCGCAGCAGATTATTCGGAGAGAGTCCTTGGCTCACATTTCAATATCGTTAGCTTCGATCTGAAACCGGAAGAGGAGCGGACCGAAGAAGAAAAGATTTATTGGGCCGAAGCGCAGGAATTTGCTCGGCAGCAGTTTGACTACTTCGATATGCAGGCACAAGAGCCCAACACTGTCGCTCACGCCCTCTACGACAATCCCGTTGGCATCTCGGCATGGATCTTGGACAAATTTTATTCCTGGACGGACCATCAAGGCGATGTGACCGAAGCGATCTCCATGGACGAGATCGCAACCATGATCATGATCTATGTCTTGACTGACACGATCGACACGTCGGTCTGGATGTACACCGGCATCGTGTCAGACAACGGTGGCATTTTTCATCCAACACCCGGAGAGAAGGTCGAGGTCCCGTCTGCATTCGCGTTGTTTCCAGCCGAGCTGCGGATCGGGTTGCCTCCCCGATCTTGGGTGGAAGATCAATACAACATCGTTCGATGGACTGAGATGCCCCGTGGTGGGCATTTCGCTGCTGTCGAAGAACCAGACATCTTCGTTAAAGATGTTCTGGCCTTCTTTTCTCAGCTCAAGAAGTAGCCGTTCGCTGGCGAGTCGTCACGTCGCTGGCCTCCGGCGGAGGTCAGTTGCTCAGTGAGCGGCCTCGTGTCCACAAGGTGAAACCGTCATCGGGCAGTCCTGGGTTCCCTTTCCACCTTGGCAGGATAGCGGAACGTATCCAACGTCTTCAGCAGGTTTCGGCCTCGGTCGAAGCCAGAACCACCCGCCAAGATCTCGGACATCGCGGAGGACGAAGAACGCTGCGACAACGAGAGAACCTGTTGCCTTGTCTTTGCTTTCTTGCGTCGACAAGGCAACACTGACCCCTGGACTGACTCTCAAACGGGTTGACGAACCTCGAGAGCAGCTCGTGACTTCATCGAGCAGCGCGACGGAAACCTTTCTGAACTGCACGGCGAATGCGGTCCAGGCGCCGGCTCTCAGGCGAAGGGACTCGTCGCCGCGTCCCGAACCCGGAGCAGCTCGTTGTACTTCTCGATCCGATCCATCCGGCTCATGCCACCGGCTTTGAGAAATCCGGCGCCGCCGGCGATGGCGAGACCGGTGATGAAGGCGTCGCCGTTCTCGCCGCTTCGCTGAGACACGCCGACCTCCATCTGTGCCTCTCGGGCTTCCCTCATGGCGCGCAGCGTGGCGCTCACCGTGCCGACCTGATTGGGCTTGATCAAGGCTGCGTTGGCGAGCCCTCGCTGGCCGCCGCGGCGCACGCGTTCTGGTCGAGAAGCGAAGAGGTCGTCGCCCACCACCAGCGCATCACTGCCCACGGCGGCGGTGATCTCCGCCCACGCGTCCGGCTCGTCTTCGCCAAACGGATCCTCGAGATAAGTCAAGGCATACCGATCGATCCACTGCCGGAAACGGGATCCCAAGGCGGCAGAGGACTGCCGCTGCTCGAGAGTCGCCCATGGAAAGCCGCCGTCAGCGTAGTCAGAACCGGCGAGATCGATGCCCAGGTAGACGTCCTCGCCGAGGGTGACGCCACACGTTTCCAGGGCGCGGGCGAGCAGCTCGAAGCATGCTTCAGGCTCTGACAGGTCGACCGTCCAGGCGCCTTGGGCGCTCGACCCGGGCGTGTGGCCGGCGTCTCGCAACAGCCCGCCGACGATCCGGCGCAGCCGAACGCCGAGCTCGAGAGCGCGCTCCAGGGGAGCACCACGGTCGAAGAGCACTAGAAATTCAGCGCCGCAAAGGTTGCAGGCGGGGTCCGGAAAGCCGTCGAGGAGGTTGAACAGCGGGCCCGGTAGCTCCCGCGGCTCGGCTGTCTCCGGCGCCAGGTGGGCGTGCAGCGGCAGCCCGCGGCTCGCCGCGCCGGCGAACGCCAGAGCCATCGAGGTGGCGACGGTGACATTGCCGCCCACCCGACTGCGACGCTCGGTCTCGTCGCATGCGTCGAGCAGGGCGTCGAGCCGGGCTTGGTCGGTGCCATCGTGGCCGCGCACCGCGGGTCGGACGTGGGTGTTGAACGCAGCGAGGGCCGGGGCCACGGCGGCGAGGCCGGGGGCGGCCGCGGCATCTTCGAGGACGATCACTTCGTAGCGGCCGGTGGTGGAGCCTCGAGGGGCCATCGAACGGCCGCGAGAGCCATCGGCCAGGACGACATCCACCTCGATGCTCGGATCGCCGTTCGAGTCGTAGACGGCACGGGCGGTGAGATCGGTGATCTTGCTCACGAGTGAAAGCTCTCCTCGGCGGCCGCTCCGGAGTCCGGACGGTCTTTCTCGACCGGCCCCTCGCGCACGAGCTCGGGCCGCGGGTTGTAGTAGAAGTACACGCCGCGCTCCTCGAGCTCGGGCACTCGCCGGTACAAGTCGATGACGGCTGGGTCGGACGCCTTGGCCAAGAAGCTGGTTGCGCCGCGCTCGGCGGTCACGCGCAGACCGGCGCGCAGAAGACGCAGGCCGATCCCGCGACGCTGGAACGCGGGATCGACGACCATCCCGTCGGCCCGGGCATGGCACAACGTCGGGGCGAGAAGCGGCGTGACCTCGAAGAGCAGGATCCCCACCAGCTGACCGTCGACGCGCGCCGCCACGGCGACCTTGCGCTCGTCGTCCAGGTAGAGATCGAACACCCGTCGCGTCTTCGGGTCCGCGACGTCGGCGGCGTATCGCGGCCCGAGAAGCGCGAAGAGCTCGACCACGCGCTCGTAGTCCGTCGAGATCAAGCCCCCGATCTCGACCTTCATGACGAGCCTCCCACGGGCTTCGGCGCACCCACAGAGACGGCGCCGGCGCGCAGATGCTCCAACACCTGGCGCTCGATGTGCGGCGCGGTCAGGCCGTAGGCGTCGAGCAGCTCAGGGTACGAGCCGGTCTCGGTGAATTGATCGCGAAGGCCGACCCGCACCAGGGGAGGACCGGCAGACTGAGCCAGCGCCTCCGCCGCGGCGCCGCCCAGACCGCCGTACCAGGAGTGCTCCTCCACCGACATGACGAGCCGTGCCCCGTTCGTCAACGCAACCAGCTGCGATTCTGGGAACGGCTTCAACCGGAGGATCGCCAGGACCGCGGTGGCGATGCCGCGCTCTTCGCAGCGCCGCGCCGCCGCCAGGCACTCGCGGACGGTGATTCCCGCCGCCACCAGCACCACCTCCGGCTCCTGCGGTCCCCAGAACCGGAGCCCACCCTCGGCGAAGTGTGTGCCGCCGGCGAGAGGCGCGACCGGCTCACGGCACAGGCGCACGTAGCCTGGCTGCGGCGACGCCATGAGCCGCTTCACAACCGGTCGGACATCAGCGTCGTCCGCCGGGATCCACACCTCCATGCCCGGAACGGCGCGTAGGAAGGCAAGGTCGGCCACCGAGTGATGCGGGGCGCCTTCTCTCGCCCCCGACATGCCGGCGTAGTGACCGGCCAGCTTGACCGGCAGCTCCTGGGCCGCCACCGACTGCAGAATCTGCTCCCCCGCCCGAGCCACCAGCATGGCGGCAAAGGTGCAGGCCACCGGCCGCAGCCCAGCGAGCGCCATCCCGGCTGCGACACCCACCAGGTTTTGCTCGGCGATGCCGAGGTTCAAGAAGGAGTCGGGATAGTGCTGGGCGAAGCGGCAGGTCTTGGTAGAGCGGGCGCAATCCGCGTCGAGGACGAACAGACGCTCGTCTAGCGACCGCTCCACGAGGATCGCGTCGATGAAGGCTTCACGCACGACCCAGCTCCTCCACGTAGCGCGCCAGCTGATCGGCGTCGGCTACGGAATGCCAGTCCGAGCGCCCCTCCATGAACGCCACTCCCTTCCCCTTGACCGTCCGGGCGAGGACGGCCACGGGCCGCTCGCCTTCGCCGACCGTTCTCAACGTGCGGGCCAGCACGGCGCAGTCGTGACCGTCGACCTCGACCGTTCGCCAGCCGAAGGCACGCCATTTCGCCGCCAGCGGCTCCAGATCGAGAATGTCCTCCACCGCACCATCATGCTGAAAGCCATTGCAATCGACGATGGCGCACAGCCGGTGAAGGCGATGATGGCCTGCCGCCATCGCCGCCTCCCACACCTGTCCCTCCTGGCACTCGCCGTCACCCAGCAGGACGTAGACGCGCCACGTTTGCTCGAGTCGGCGCGCCGCCAGCGCCATGCCCAGACCCATCGACAAGCCCTGGCCAAGCGAGCCGGCGCTGATCTCGAGGCCCGGCGTAAACCGCCGATCGGGGTGCCCCTGCAGCGGGGAGCCGAGCTGCCGGAGCAGCGTGGCGGTCTCCAGCGCCAGAACGCCCAGATCGATGAGCGTCGCGTAGAGGGCCGGTGCACCATGGCCCTTGGAGAGAAGAAAGCGGTCGCGCAGCGGCCATTCAGGCTCGCCGGGACGATGGCGGAGGACGGCGTAGTAGAGAACCGTGAGGATCTCGACCATCGACAGCGAGCTCCCCGGATGCCCGGTGCCGACAGCGGCGATCATCTCGAGAACCGCGCGACGCAAGCGCTTGGCCTGAGCGATCAGCGAGGCCGAATCGTCGGCTGCCGTGGTCATGACTTCGGCCCCGGCTCGACCAACTCGACCCAATCACCAATGCCGTCGAGACGGCCGTGAACTGCATCGTCGTAGAGGCGGATGATTTCCTGAAGCGGTGCGCCTGCGGCCAGCGGCACGCCGTCGGCACTGCCAACCAGGGCGATTCCCAACGACGAGCTGCACAGCAGCGCGCCGTCGCACCGCTGAAGCGCATCGGCCGCGAGCGGGCGCTGCCGCCAGGGCACCGGGCCGAACCGCTCCGTCAACGCCTGCAGAAAGGCGCGGGTGATGCCCGGGAGCACGCCTTCGGACACAGGCGGCGCGACGAGCGCTCCTTCTGAGAGAAGGACCAGGCTCGAGCGGGCGGACTCGGTCAGACGCCCCCACTCGTTGCGAAAGATCCACTCGTCCACCGCGTCGTCGGCGGCCTGGAGGGCGACCCAGCGGGCGGCGACGTAGTGAGAGGTCGCCTTGATCCGCCGCGGGAGATCGCCAGTCGCCGAACGGCAGGCCGAGCTAACGCCGACCGCCAACGGCCGATCCGGGGCATAGCCGGCGAGGGAGACAAGAAAAACACAGACAGACGGCGCCTCGCGCGCGCCGAAGCTCGCGGCGCGGGCCCAGGCGAACCAACGCAGGCCCGCGATCGCCGAGGGGGCGTTGCGGCGCACGATCTCGCAGGCGACCCGTTTCAGCTCCTCGTTCGACCAGGGAAGCTCGAAGCCCAAGGCGCCGCAGGAGGCGCGGAAGCGCTCGAGATGATGGTCGACGCCGAGGGTGCGAGCAACGCCGACGTCGTCAACCACGACCCGGGCGGCGTCGAAGACCACCTGGCCGTAGCGCACCGCGGCCGAGTTCAGCGGCAGCGCGACGTCCTCCAACCCGCAGAACTCGCCATCGAGCCATGCCTCATTCATCGGCGGCTCGCTCGGAGCGCCGGATGAGCTCGGGCTCCCGGCGCGCCAGCCAATCCTTCGTGCCCGCCCAGATGTCCGCATGCACGGCGTCCACCGGCCGATTGCCATCGACGCGGACCCACTCCGGGTAGCTCGACCACAGCTGCGCCATCGCCTCGCGGAAGCCGCGCAGCATGGACGGGTCCTCGGAATCGATGGCGCGGCGCTCGATGCGCTGAAGGCAAACGTCCACGGGCGTGTCGAGCCAGAAGGTCAGATCCGGCTCCCCGGCGAAATGCGTCACCTGGGCGACCTGCTCCACGTTGGCGCTGCCCATGCTGATGGCCAGCGCAATGCGGCAATACCCTGATCGCGGTTGAACGACCACGCCGCCCCGCGCGGTCAACGGGCGCACCAGGTGGGTGACGTCTCGCAACGTGTCGAATGCCTTGGCGAGATCCACCGCCTCGTTGCCGAAATGCCCTCGGACAGAGGCGCCTTCGGCGGCCGCGACGGTGCGCATGACCTGAACAGCGAAATCTTCCTTGCCGTCGAAGAAGTAGGCCTGGTGGCCGCTGTCGTGGAGAGCTTTGCGCAGCAGCCCGCCCTGGGTCGACTTGCCGGCCCCGTCGATCCCGGCCAGCACGATGTACGCGCCGGCGGGCCGTCGTGCGTCCGCCTCCGGTGCGGCGCCGGTCACGTCGTCGTCCCGACGGTCAAGGTCTCTTCCAGAGCCGAAGGGAATCGCCGATCGAACTCGCCGAAGAAGCCCTCGAGGATCTCGACCATGGCGTCCAGGTCAGCATCTGAAGCCACCAGCGGAGGCGCCAGGAAGACGTGATCGCCGCGGATGCCGTCCACCGAGCCGCTGCCGGGCAGGGTGATCAATCCCTCCTCGAGGAGGGCTCGATGGGTGCGGACGGCGATGCGCTCGGACGGCGCGAAAGGCTCTTCTCCTCGAGCCAGCTCGATGGCGATCATCAGTCCCTTGCCGCGCACGTCCTTCACCCATGGAAGGCGGCACAGGCGACGCAACCGCTCACGGACAGGCCGGCCGGCGACGGCAGCGCGCTGCACCAGGCCGTCTTCGTCGAGAATCGCCAGCACCTCCAATCCCACCGCGCAGGCGCCCGGGTGGCCGTTGTAGGTGTGACCAAGGAGCGGAACACCCGAGTCGACGACGACTTCCGCCACCCGTTCGTGGATCAGCACCGCGCCCAGGTTCACATAGCCCACGCCGAGGCCCTTGGAAAGGCAGATGAGATCCGGCTCCGTGGCGTCCGTGTGCTGGAACGCGAAATCGCGGCCGGTGCGTCCGATCGACGTGGCGATCTCGTCAAGCACCAGGAGCCGCCCCCTGTCGCGGACTGCCTTGGCGACGGCTCCAAGAAAGTTCGCAGGCGGTAGAACCGCCCCCAGCGCGTTGGCGCTCATCGACTCGACGAGCAGGACACCGGCCTCTGGATGGGTGTCGAGCGCGTGCGCGAACCTGGCGACGCATGCGTCGCGGCAGTCCCCCGCGCCAGCCTTCGGACAGCCGCACTCGTCCACGTAGATCGCCGAGCCGACGAGCTCGGCAAAGGGCCGGCGCACGCGTTCGATGCCGGTGGCCCACAGGGCGCCAAGACTGGCGCCGTGGTACGACCGGCGGCCGGCAACGACGCCCGGGCGCGAGCGCCCGAGAGCAGCGTGGTAGACGTGGCAGATGCGCAGGGCCGCTTCGATGGTTTCGCTGCCGCTGCTGCAGAAATAGGCGCGGTAGCGTCCGCCCACGCGCTGAGCAAGACGTTCCGCCAGCGCCTCCGTGGCTTCGGACGTGAATCGGCCGTTGTGGGCGTACGACAGCTGCTCGAGCTGACCGACGAGAGCCGCGAGGAGGCGCTCGTTGCCGTAGCCCAGGTTGACGACCATGGCCCCCGACACGGCGTCGAAGTACCGCCGCTGCTGGTCGTCCCAAACGTGACTCCCCCGCCCACGCGTGAGCAGAAGGGGCTTCTCACCCGGGAATCTCGGCAGGACGTGCGCAGATCGCTGGACCGTCTCGGCAAGGTTCATGGCGTCGTTCTCGATTGCCAGGGTTCGCTCGAGCTCACCGGCTCAACGAAGGTGCGCGGTGAACATGTGCCGAGGGTTGGCCACGGTCTGTCCATCGCTGCTGCGGGCCTGTCGAAAGGGCCGACGGGCATGGGCGACACGTCGGTTGTCGAGGAGAGTCAGCTGGCCGGCCTGCATGGAGTACTCGATGGCTCCTCGGCCGGACTGAACGATCCGATCCCACCGTTCGAGGGCAGACAGAAACCGTGCGCCGTCAGGGATCTCGTCCTGCTGCTCACGCAACGTTTCGAGCGTCCCTTGCCAGTAGCGGCACTCGATGTCGCCGTCGGGCAAGCGCCGGAGCAGCGGCTCTTCGGCCACCTCTTTCTGCACGTACCAGGGCCGATAGGCGACCGGGGTCGATGTGAGCCGATTGAGATCGGCCTCTGCGGAGCCGGGAAACGCAGCCCGCAACTCTTCGGCCGCCACCTTCCAGCGCAGCAGCAGCGACTCGCCGTTCTGTCCGGCTGGCTCGTCGGTCCATCCGGGATCGACCATCAACATCGCGAAGAGGCGAGGTCGGACGCGCTCGAACGAACGGGCGGTGTGGAACTCGAGCTCCCTGAAGGTCTGGGTGGGGAGCCGCTCCGCCGACTCGATGTCGGGCCGAAAGCGGACGTCCCCGATCCACGGCGTGCTCGGCGCGGCGCTGGAGCCACCGCGCCGCATGGGTTCCCCCCAGCGCCGCACGAATTGCTCCAGAGCCACCGCCCCGCCAGGGAAGCCGAGGATGGTCACGACGGCATCGCGACGCACGGCCTCCTCGGCCGCTGACGCCAGCTCGTCATCCGGCAGCGAACCGTACTCGAGCACGGTGCGGATTCGCGACGCCGGCTCGGGTGTCACCGGCATCAGACTGGCTTCGTTCATCGGACGGACGACGCCGCCACGCGCGATGCGAACAACTCTTCCGCTTCTCGGGATTCGGCGGCGTCGATCAGCCCGCCACCCTGTCTCGCCGCGGCCGCAGACCGAGCGCTCTGGGTGGCGGCCTGACGGCTCACCTCATCGGCCAGCTCGAGCTGCCGCAACGTGCCGAGGGCCTCATGCACCGCCTCCATGGAGTCGATGGTCGGGCTGACGGCATCGGGAGCCGCGGCCGCCGCGAGGGCCTCGCTGGTCTCTCGAAGAGCGCGGAAAGATGCCCGCAGAAGCTGGTTCGCGAGGATCACGGCACCGATTCCGGCCTGGTCGTAGCGCTGGAGAGGGACGTCGGGGTAGCGGGTCGGCACCACCACGAGAGGCACCGGACGATCCCACTCTGCGGCGAATCGGAAGACCTCGTCGCCGCTCGGATCGCTGGAGTGCACAAGAATCGCGTCGGCGCCGGCATCGGTGTAGGCGGCGGCCCGGGCGATGGCCTCTGCCATGGGCAAGGCCTGGTTCAGCGCCTCGGTGCGCGCGATGACAAGAGGACCGCGCCCGCCGCGCGTGCGTGCGGCCATGGCCACCCGCCCGCACATCTCGTCCACCGACGCCATGCAGCGATGGGTACGATCGAGGAAACTGTTGCGCTTGGGGAAGGCCGCATCTTCGATGCACACACCATCGACGCCAACCCTCGTCGACTCGAGCACGAGCCTGCGGACGTTCAGGAGGTCACCGTAGCCGGTGTCGGCATCGAGGATGATCGGAACGTCGGACACCGCCTTCATCCGGCGCACTGTGTCCATCATCTCTGAAAGGGTCACCAATCCGATGTCGGATAAGCCGAACGACGATGCCGAAACTCCGAAACTGCTGACCCAAAGGGCATCCCAGGCGCCGCCCGAGGCGACGATCGCGCTCAGGGGATCGTGCACGCCGATGACGCGCAACGCGCGTCCGTTGCAGAACTTCAGCTCTGGAGGCGCTCGCATCTTCAATTTCCTTTCCATACTGTCCAGACGGCAAACGTTGTCGCCGTGCACCGGGTGACTGCTCACCGACTGCCAGCCGGAGCGGCCCTCGGATTGCGTTGCGACAGAAGCTAAAGATCGAGCCTTACGCAGGACTCTTCACGTTCGCGAGTCGGCTCGAGTGCGGGTCGTGTTGGTGAGGTCGTGTTGAGGAGACGAAGTTCGGATAAGAGTATTCATCATTCCGCGTTTTAACTGCTCATTCTGGACTTTCGAGCATCGTACGGTGGCCAATCCGCAGGTGTCAAGCAGACCGCGAGCGACCTCGCGCTCGGTTTGGGTGCCAGCCGGCCTCCAGAGCCAGATTTGTTCTTGACACTGGCACGAGATGAGAGAGATGATAGAGAGTACAGGTAGACATTTTTCATTCGACCGATGGAGACATGCTATGGCCAGGGCAACGCTCAACGTCCGCATTCTTGATGGTGACTACCTCCGCTTCCGGGAAGGGACCTTCAAAAACGACGTCTGGAAGCACGGCCTCGATCAAGGTCTGCGCTCACTTCGCGTGCTCGCGGATCCGGAAGACAAGAACATCGCCACCATCGAAACGGAATGGCGCGATCTGGACGCCTATCGGAAGTTTGCCGCTGAGAAATCCCTAGACTTGGGCGACGCCGAGATCGTCGGCAAGCCCCAGGTTCGGGTCGACCACCGCGGCTGACGCGCCGGGGACCCGACAACGTCGGGTTCCCAGCCTGCGGTCGATGAAGCGACGGTCACGGCTGGCGCTTCTCCACGAGTTCGCCACCACCCCACCGGACAGGGCCCCGGTTGCCGAGGTCGAAGGGATGGCCCCTGCGACCCTGGCCCGCTTCCTTTCTGAAGCGGACGCTGAACGCGTTCTGCTTCCGGTGGGCACCGCTTTGGCTCGTGCCGGCCTGTCGCACCTCCTGACGGGAGCGCGCAAAAACCGTTTCGATCATCTCCGCCGGACTCGGCAGGCACTCGCCGGTGAATCCAAGCTGCTCGCGGAAACCGCTCGGTCCGCCGAGATCCCGCTGCGCTTTTTGAAAGGGTTTCGACTCGAGCGGGCGCGCAGACAGCTGGTGGTGCGACAGATCACCGACCTGGACGTCGCGGTACCCGACATCGACAGCTTCTGGCGGCTCGCGCACCTGCTGGCCCAGCGAAGCTTTCGCCTCGAGCAGTTCACGCTGCGATGCGACCGAGCCACCGGTGTGGTTTCGGGAGTGGCGTGCTTCTTCCAGGACCGGCACGCCGATCGCTCGTCTCCCCCGACCATCGAGGTCGAGGTCCAAATCGCCGCGCAGCCCCTCTCCTGGAGCACCGCGCGACAGTTCCAGCCATGGCACGTTGAGACCGGCAGGACCCGGTGCCAAAAGACTCTGTCCGAAGATGCCGCATCCGAAGATGCAGCGTCCGAAGGCCTTGAGATCGGAGACGCCGACTTGGGAGAGGACCGCCCGGCGACGGAGGACTTCCTCATTCTGGCGGGCGAGATGCTGGAGCGCCGAAGGATTCTCGTGCGCGACGTCGTCGACCTTCAGGCTCTCGCCGCCGGTGCACAGCCTGCTGCGGAAGACCTCGCCGCCGCGCTGCGGCTCGACGCGCTGGAGGGATCGTATGCTCGCGTCGTCCACGCCGCACGCCGGCTGGTGATCGACCCGGCGCAACTCCCGAGCGCCTCGACCTCGGCTCCCTCCACGGTCTCTCGCATCGCCCCGCTGCTCGCCCACGAAATCGCCTGGCACCGGCGCCGCGCCTCCGGCGACGGGCTGCGGCGGGCCTGCGCGTGGCGGCTGCGCACCGCCGTCGCCAAGCTCTCTCGTGGACCCCGCAGCGGCCGAGCGGTCCTCGCCATCCAGCGGCGGCTCGGCGCCGCCTCTCTCTTCGCGTCTGGGATCCTCGTCCCCCTCGTTCGGGTCGCCAGCTCGCCGGCGGACGAGATGAGGTGGTGGCAGACTCGCGCCGGGGACGACCTTCTCGTCACGCCGCTCGGACTCTTCGCTGCCGCACCCCTCGGCGTGGCTGCCGGACTCGGCCCTCCGCCTCCCGCCGCGGCTGCCGCCTGACGCGATGCCGGAGCCGTCGAGCATCATGACGGCCCGCATCCGTCCGCTGCGCACGTCCGACCTGCCCACGCTCCGCCGGGTGGCGGCCATCTCCGTGCGGCGCTCGACGCCCGTGGCTCATCGAGCCGGCCTCGAGGCCGAGAGCGTTCGGCGTGCGGTGGCGGCGCGGACTGCCCCCGCGGTCCTGCGGCGCTCCCTGGCCTTCGTGGCGGAAACGGCGGAGCACGCACCGGTGGGCCTGGCGCTGGCCACTGACGCGATGGACCCGATGTTCGAAGACTGCGCTACAGGCCTGCTGCAGATTCTGCTGCTCGATCCTGCGGCTCCCCCGGA
>JBCBCF010000035.1:0-22047 GCA_038530905.1 Acidobacteriota bacterium | reverse complement strand
GATCTCGAAGAGCTGCCGCGGACTCTCCGCCGCGCACTCGACATCCACCGCCTCGATCATCTGGACCAGGTGCTCGAGCTGGCGCTCGTCGACGCGACCCCCGACGCCGACGTCTGAGATCTTCGGGATGACCGCTCGGCGCGTCGACGTGCTCGACGGCGAAGACGCCCTCCTCGATCGGCTGCGGAGCAGCGCGCCAGCGATCGGTGACGATGCGGCCTTCCTGCACGCCCACGGCGATCTTGCGGTGACGGTCGACACGCAGATCGAGGGTATCCACTTCGATCCCGCGCGGCCTCCCGAGCACGTCGCGCGGCGACTGCTGGCAGTCAACCTTTCCGATCTGGCGGCGGTGGGAGCCGAGCCGGCCTGGGCGTTCCTGTCGCTGTCGGCGCCGACGGACTACCCGCGCGAGCGATTTCTCGACGCCTTCACACTCGCCTGCCGCGACTGGGACCTCGAATTGGCCGGTGGCGATCTGAGCGCCGCGCCGACCGTCGTGGCCGTCGCCACGCTCCTCGGCCGGCCTGCTGGTCGAAGGTGGCTGCGGCGTGACGCCGCGCTGGCCGGACATCGACTGTGGATCGGCGGTCCGCTCGGAGACAGCGCGCTGGGCCTCGAGCTGCTGCGGGCCGGCGCGCGCCTCGATCCGGAACCGATGCTCCCGTGGCTCGAGACGAGCCCCGAAGTGGTCGACGCGGCGGCCGGAGTCCTTCGCCGCCATCTCGAACCGAGCCCGCAGCTCGAGCTGGGGCGCTGGCTCACCAACACTCGCGAGGGGGCGGCGATGGACGTGTCGGACGGGCTGGCGCGCGACCTCCACCGCCTATGTCGAGCCAGCGACGTGGCGGCGATCATCGAGGCCGAGGCCCTGCCGCGGCCTAGCGAAGAGCTCGTCTCGCGGATCGGACGCGATCCGCTGGACCTGGCGCTCACCGGCGGCGAAGACTACGTCTTATTGTTCACCCTGCCGGAGAGCGACGCACCACCGCTGCATCTTGGCTGCCGGGCGATCGGTCGCATCGTACCGGCGACGGCGGCACCCCGCGTCCTCCTGACGCACGACGGCCGGCAGCGCGCACTGCCGGCCATCGGCTTCGATCATCTGTCCGCGGAGCGCTGAGTGGACTCTACCCCTCACTGAGCGCCGTCCGGTTCGTCAGCCTTGACGCTGCACAACCACCTTCAGAGGCTTGTGGATCTCGCGCTCGAGCTGCTTGACCGTGCGCTGGAGATCCTTGATCGCTTTCTGGACGTCCCGCAGCTGCGCGACGAGGGCGGCGCTGTCGCCAGAACCCGTCGTGCGAGGTCGACGCGTCACGGCCCGCGGCGCATCTCCGTTGCCAGGACGTCCCGCACGACGGCCGCGGCGGCTCTCTTCGCGCAGAGTCTTGAAGACATCGACCGCCTCAGGCGGGTAGCGGCGCTTGCGACCCGTGCCCTGATGCGGGATTCGCTTGAGACTCGTTTTGACGTAGCGAAGGAGTGTCGGATAGGAGATGCCGGTGCGCTCTTCGACGTCCTTGAGCGTCAGGAGCTCGCCGCTCACCGAGACCGCATGGTCCGCGTCTGAAACCTCGTGCGCCACCGACGCATCGTCCTCGACCACCTCCGCCGTGGTGACCGTCCGTCGCGGCGGCGCGTTCTTGCGCGGCCGCCCGCGCCGGCTCATATTCTCCTTTTTCAGCTCTTCGAACACCTCGAGCGCCTCTTCAGGATAGCGCTGCGTCCGTCCCTCGCCGACGGTCGGCAGACGATCTTGATAGAGCTTTTTATATCGCTGGAGCGTCGGCATCGAGATACCGGTCTCCTGCGAGACTTCAGTCAAGGTGAACAGACGGCGATCTGAGTCGGCCATGGCGAAACTCCTAAAATTCAGTCCGGGTCATTCAACAGAGGAGAAGGTGCAGAGCGCCCTTCGAGGACGTTCGATCTCGTCGATCCTCGATCTCGACGACAAGATGGACAGGCTGGGCTGTGAAGTCTCCGGATCGCGCACGCGGGCGGATCTGAAACAAATGGATTCTGGTGAAAAATCGCTGACATCGTCGGAGGACCTTGAAAACGAGAGGTTTCTCCAAGCATCCAGAGCGGCTGCCGCAAGGCGGTCACACAGCTGATCGAAGCTCGGGCGCTGCGGCCCTAAGTCCTGATGAAGTCAGGCGCTCGCGCTCCTGCGCCCATCACGCCGAGGGGGCCGAGCCGGCGCGCTCCGAAACCTCCGCCAAGACACAGAACCGCGTTGCAATCGATCGAGATCCTTCGAAACCTGCCACCTGTCGCCGATCGCGGAAGCGGCTGAATGGATGCACGAGCGATTTCATATGCTTATTAATAGAACGTATTCGACAGCGTTGTCAACCATGAATCGCGAGCTTTCACATCTTTCTTCCGGCCACCCCGCCCAGCTGGCAGGTTGCGACGCATCGAGAAGTTTCTCTGCGATCCAGCGTCGGCTCCTTCGCCCGTGCCGAACCACCCGCGCCCAAACGATCGCGCCGGAAGTCGACCGGCACCGATCCTTTACGCCAGATCGAGCTGTCGGACTAAATATGAAAGCGCCTGGCGACTCATGCCAAGCTGTCGCGCCGCTTCGGCGCGGTTGCCGCCGCTCGCCTCGAGGGCTCGACCGAGAACACGTCGCCGAAAGGCATCGACCTGCTGGTGATAGTCGCCGCGCGGCGCTTCGGCGGACGGAGCCGGCGCAGACGCCGGCAAATCGATGTCGACGATCTCCTCGCCATCGCTGAGCGCCGCCGCGACCTCGAGGAGATTGCGCAACTCCCGAACGTTGCCGGGCCAGGTGTGCGCGAGCAGCCGATCGCGCACTTCATTCGACAGCCGCAAACGCCGCCCGGGAATGCGATTCAGAAAGTGGCCTGCCAACAAGAGCACGTCTCGCCCGCGCTCCCGCAGAGGCGGCAGTACGACCCGAGCGACCTTCAGTCGAAAGAAGAGATCCTGACGGAACTCGCCCGCCTCAACCATGCTCTCGAGATCGCGATGGGTCGCCGCGACCACGCGAACGTCGACGTTCCGCGACATGCTCTCGCCGACGCGACGGATCTCGCGCTCCTGCAGCACGCGCAGCAACTTGCCCTGGGAACCGAGCGGCAGGTCACCGATCTCGTCGAGAAAGACCGTCCCGCCGCGAGCCGCCTCGAACACGCCGGCGCGATCGCGCTCGGCGCCGGTGAACGAACCACGGACGTGGCCAAAGAGATCGCTCTGGATCAACGACTCGGAGAGGGCCGCGCAGTTGACGGCAAGAAACGGCGCTGCCGCTCGGCGACTGACCGCGTGAACACGTCGCGCCGCCAGCTCTTTTCCCGTGCCGCTCTCGCCAAGAACCAAGACAGGAAGATCGCCGCTGGAGAGCCGGTCGAGGCGATCGACCGCGTGTGCGAGCGTCTCGCTGTCACCGAGCATGCCGTGGTCGCGCACGCGCGCCGCGGTCGGCGAGCCGCCGACCGTCGGAGGGCCTGCCGCCAGGGAGTCGGCGGCCGAAGCTCCGTTCCGACTCCCTCCCTGCGGAGTCCGGGGGACCAGATCGTCCGCGATCAGGCGCAGCAGAGCTTCGGTCTGAGCGTCGCGCCCCTCCGTCTCGAGCCGGAGCTCGCCGCCGTCGACCCCTGCAGCCAGTCGCTCGACACCGCCCGGCCCGTCCACCAGCACGTGCTCGGCAGGAGTCTCCGCACCGCGACTCAGGATCAGGCGCGCGTCGTCGTAGCCGGCGCGGGCGAAGAGCTCGCGGATCGCCGGCACCGTTCCGCGCTCGTCCGATCGATCAAGGTAGCGCCCGAGCGCTCGCCATGACCCGGTCGACCGGCCCTCCAATCGGTCGACGAGTGGCGAGGCGCCGGCGCGATGCAGCGTACCGAGGGCCCGCCGCAAGCGATTGATCGGAGTCGCACCGGCAAGAAGCAATTCGACGTCCACCACCAGGCGGGCCGCCCGCCAGGGTTCGAGCCGGTCGACCGACTGCCAGGCGTCGAGCGACGGCGGACGGCCGTCCATGACGTCCCGCCACAGCGCCTCGAGCGTCGTTCCGTGCGCGACGCTGCGCGCCGTCTCAGCGCGCCCCGCATGAGCCCAGATCGCTGGGTGCTCTTCGGGCTCGAGAGACTCGAGCGCCTCGGCGCCGCCGGCATCGAGCGCCGCCGCCGCCTCATCGACACGACCGAGCCAGCCGAGCGCCCGGGCTGCGAACACTTCCACGACGTCGAGGCGTGTCGGCTCGTCCAGAGCCGACGCGCATCGCCGCGCCTCGGCGCAATGCACCAGCGCCGCCGCCAGCCGGCCCCGCGCAAGATCGAACCGGGCCCACAGCTCGAGGTCGTGCAGCGTCCCGCGACGGTTGGCGGCGCGACGATTCTCGGCCGTCGAGCGCTCGAGGACGTCCTCAACGCCTGCAAAGCGCCCACGACGCACGCGCACCTCGGCCAGGTTGTACAGGGCCAGAGTGGTGCGAGCGGGTCCGTCGCAAGCCTCCAGCAGCCGCAGCGCATGGCGGATCGCGCGCTCGGCTCCCGGCAAGTCATCTGCCGCGACGCGGGCGACCGCGACGTCGTTCCAGAGCCGCCCGGCGATCGGGCGGGCGAGACCGCGTCGACGGGCAAGCGCCTGGCCGAGATGTTCAACTGCGCCCGGCCCGTCTCCGTGGGCCAGCCTCCGCAGCCCTTCGACGTGATGCCAGCGACCCGCGCGCTCCGGCTCGTCGAGCGCCCCGCGAGCGAGCTCGAGATAGTCCGCCATCGCGGCACGCTCTCCGGCGTCCCAGGCGGCCTCCGCGGCAACCAGCAGGGAGAGAACGCGCGTGCGCGGATCGTCGTCGGCGACCAGGCGCGCGATCCATGCGCGCAGCGCGTCTCGATCACCGCGGCCGGCCGCCAGCCGCACCGAGAGGGACGCCAGGTCGACCCTCTCGTCATCCGTCAGCTCGTCGATCTCGACCTGCCCCAGACTTCGGCGCGCCCCGCGCAGCTCACCGAGCTGATGCTGACAGCGCGCGCGAAGCAGACGCGCGCTTGCCCCGCGCCGGCGACCCAAAGCGTCGAGGGCCGACGCAGCGCGGCCGGCCGCCAGCCAGGCGCGCGCGTGGGCCAGAGCATCCTCTCGGTCGCGCACCCGTCGGCGCGTCCAAGCGAGCGCCGCACGATGCCAGCGCCCGGCTGCCGACAGCGCCACCGGATCTTCGCTGCCGTCAATGCCGTCCCAGAGATCGCGCCCGGTGGGACCCGCAAGGCGCTCAGCCGCCGTCGCGGCGTCCGCGCCGCCCGCGAGCAGTCGCCGACGAGCACCGCCTGGGCCGACGATCCAGGGCTGGCCGGCTCCGGATCGCCCGCCGTCTTCGATGCCGTGCTCGGCGACCAGCGCGCGGCGCGCGTCGGCGAAGGCCGGTTGCCACAGGAAAGGAGCCGCTTCGAGAATCTCCTCCGTCAGCCGATCGAGCGGCGCCGGCGCCAGCTCTTGGCGCCACTGCTTGCCGAGATCGCGCGCGGCCCGTCGCGCCGCGCCGCGCCCGGCGACATCGCGCGGCCGACCGTCTTCGCTTCGGGTCTCGACGCCGAATACCCGCAGCAGCAGAGCGAGCGCGAGCGTTTGCGGCAGGGCCGCGGCCCGTCCCGGTCGGACGTCCTCGACCGCGAGATGCCCGCGCCCGTCCACCGCCGCCGAATCCCAGGCGCGAGCCGCCGTGCCGTCGCCGACCGTCCAGCCCACGTGGTTGAGATGCCCGATCAGCGCAACACCCTCGAGGACGATGGCGAGGCGCTCTTGGTCGGTCAGTCGGGCCCGCTCCAGCGGGCTGCCCCCGGGCGCCGCGCGCAGAGCGCGGTGACGGATCGGCCGCGACGCGGCGGGGGCATCGGTCACGACGGAGGTGGTGCTCCGACAAGCTGCTCAAGGTCGCGCCAGAACCACGGATACGACTTGGCGACGACCTCCGGCTGACGAATCGACAAACCCGGGCGGCGGGTGCCGACAAGAGCCATCGACATCGCGATGCGGTGATCGTCCCAGCTCTCGCAAACGACGGGGGTGGTCGGCGGCGGCGTCTCTGCCCAGACTCCGGGAACGACGAGACCGTCGTCGAGCTCCTCCGCCTCGGCGCCAGCTCGCCGCAGCTCGGTCGCCATGGCGCGCAGGCGATCGCTCTCCTTGATGCGCAGGTGTGCAACGCCGCGCATGCGCGTGACGCCTTGTGCGAAGGGCGCCAACGCCGCCAGCGTCGGCACCTGATCCGGCATCGAACCGAGATCGACCTCGACCGCCTCGAGCGGCCTCGACCCACGGACGACGAGCGGCTCCCGAGCCCCGTCGGCCGGCCACGACACCGTAGCGCCCATCGCTTCGAGAAGATCGACAAATCGACGATCGCCCTGGGCCGAGCGCGGCGACACGGCGTCGAGCTGCACCTCACCACCGGTCAGAGCGGCGGCGGCAGCCGGATAGGCCACCGCCGAGAAGTCGGCCTCGACGGCGACTGTCGACTGCGGATCGAGGCCCGGCTCGACGCGGTAGAGCGCCGCGGCGCCTCCGAAAGACCGTTCGCGCGTGACGCGCCCGCCCATCGCCTGCACGGCCTCGACCGTCAGATCGACGTACGGCTCCGAGGTCAGCGCCGCCACCTCGATCTCCACCGGCTCGTCGGCGCGCGTCGCCGCCAAGAGCAGCGCCGACAGGAATTGGCTTGACGCACCCGCGTCGAGCGTTGCCCGCCCACCACGCAGCGAGCGGCCGCGAATGTCGAGCGGCGCGAAGCCGGGCTGCTCGAGAGAGCTCACGTCCCCGCCAAGCTGCCGCACAGCGTCGATCAGCGGCGCGACCGTGCGTTCGCGCAGCCGCGGCACACCATCGAGGCGAAAACGCCCCGGCACGACGGTCAGGACCGCCGTCAGGAAGCGCAACATGGTTCCCCCGGCGCCGCAGAACAGGTCGATGCGCTCGTCGCCACCCTGTAAAGCGGCCGGCGGCGTGAGCTCCAGACGCTCGGACGAGCCGCCGAGGCTCCAGCCGATCGCCCGGAAGGCGCCGAGGAAGTGACGAATGTCGTCCGAAAGGAGCGGCTGCTCGATCGCGAGGAACCGCCCGGCGCACAGCGCGAGTGAGAGATAGCGCTGGGTCATGCTCTTCGAGCCCGGGGGGCGAAGGCGGCCGCGGGCAGCGACGCCGTTTGAGACCGGCCCGTAGATCGTCGGAAACGAGGGAGCCGAGGCGTCGGCGAGAACGGAGGCGAGCGAGGGGTCAGGCGACCCGAAAATGGAGACCATCGTAGGCGAGCTCCACACCGCGAGGGAGTTCCACCTCGACGGCGGTGTAATCGACGTTGTGGCTGAGATGCGTCAGCCAGGTTTGGCGTGCACCGATCTCCGCCGCGACCTCGATCGCTTGCTCGATCGAGAAATGCGTCGGAGTGGGTCGGTAGTGCAGGGCGTCGAGAATCAAGATCTCGACCCCGGCGAGGGCGCGCAGACTGGCGTCGGGGATGTGGTTGGTGTCGGTGACATAGGCGAACGCACCCAGGCGAAACGCCGTCACCTCCAACGAACCGTGCAGCACCGGGATCGGCTCGATCCGACGACCGAAGAGCTCGAATGGCCCGTCGATCGTGCGCGGATCGAGCTGCGGCTTGCCTCCGCCCTCGCTCGGCTGCCCGTCGAAAACGTACGAGAACGTTTTGCGGATGTGCCGGAGGGTCAGCGCCGAGCCGTAGCAAGGGATCTTGCCGCGCTGGCGAAAGTTGAAGGCCCGCAGATCGTCGAGACCAAAGACGTGGTCGGCGTGCGCATGGGTGTAGAGCACCGCGTCGACCCTCCGGACACCGTGCCGCAGGCACTGCATGCGGAAGTCCGGAGTTGTGTCGATGATGACAGTGCGATCGTTCCAGCGCAGACAGAGACTCGGCCTCGTGCGGTGGTTCCGCGGCTCGGTCGAGGTGCACACCGCGCAGTCACACGCCACGACCGGAACGCCGATCGAGGTGCCGCAACCGAGTACGGTGACCTCGAGACCGCGCGACGCGTCGGTCACGATCGGCGCTCTCCCCGACACCGGCCCTGGCCGTCCACCCGGCGGTGGAAAGGACCGGACGTCGATTGTCCATCCAGCGACCTGACCGACGGCAGCGCCAGACCGTCGCAACCGAGGGGCTCGGTCGCAACCGGTGCGTCAATGCGCGTTGTCGAGAGTCGCTGCACAGAAGATTTTGACATACACAGAGATTCTTTGCCCTGAAGAGCGCCAACTGGACCTGTCGATCCGCGGCGAGGCCGGAGCTTATCGACCCTCGGGTAGAGTGCCAGCATGGCGGATCGATCGTCGCCCCAGGACCGGATTCCGGCCGACCCGGACTTCGACGCGCATCTCGAAAGCGCTCTCAATCCGGCGCAGCTCGCCGCCGTCCGAGCGCCGGACGGCCCTCATCTGGTGGTGGCTGGCGCCGGCACCGGCAAGACACGAACGCTCGTTCATCGAGTCGCCTGGCTCGTACAGCAGGGCGCGCGTCCCGAGTCGATTCTGCTTCTCACCTTCACCCGCCGAGCGGCGCAAGAGATGCTGCGCCGCGCCGCCGCTCTGCTCGACGAGCGATGTCGACGAGTCGCCGGCGGCACCTTCCACGCGTTCGCCGTGCAGATCCTGAGGCGCCATGCTGATCGAGTCGGATTCGCTACGCGATTCACGATCCTCGACCGCGAGGACGCCGTCGACCTGTTGGCCCTCGTCCGCGCCGAAGCGGGTCTAGACCGTCGCGACCGGCGCTTCGCGAAGCCGCAGACGCTGCACAAACTCTTCTCGCGGCAGGTCAACACCCAACGACCGCTGCGCGACCTGCTGCAGGATCTCTATCCGCAGTTCCTTGACGATCACGATGCGATCGTCGATCTAGAAGGGCGCTACCGCCGGCGCAAGCGTGAGCAGAACGTCATGGACTATGACGATCTGCTGGTCCACCTCCGAGACCTCCTGGTCGAGCACGCGGAGGCTCGACGGCAAGTCGCCGAGCGATTCCGCCACGTGTTGGTCGACGAGTTTCAGGACACCAACCGCCTGCAGGCTCATCTGTCCGCGCTGCTCGCCTCGGTGCACGGCAATCTGATGGTAGTCGGCGACGATGCACAGTCCATCTACGGCTTCCGCGGCGCCGATCGTCGCAACATCCTCGACTTCGACAAGATCTTTCCGGACGCGCGGCGTACGACTCTCGAACAGAACTATCGGAGCACGCAGCCGATCCTCGATCTTGCCAACGCCGTGCTAGCGCAGGCCGAAACGAAATTCGACAAGAACCTGTTCAGCGACCACGAGGACGGGGCCCAACCACAGCTCGTGCGTGTCGCCGACGATTTCGCCCAGGCTGAGTTCGTCGCGCGGCAGATTCTCGAGGCCCGCGAGCGCGGTGTTGCCCTGAGCGACATGGCCGTGCTGGCGCGCGCCGCCTGGCACACGAACAACCTCGAGCTCGAGCTGCAGCAGCGCAATCTCCCGTTTCGCAAATTCGGCGGAGCGAAGTTCGTCGAGGGGGCGCACGTGAAAGATCTGCTCGCTCTCCTCAAGCTCGGTTCCAATCCCACCGACACGGCCGCATGGTTCCGCGTCCTGCAACTCTTCGAAGGGATCGGCCCGAAGACAGCCCGCTCGATCCTCGAGCACGTGATCGAACGGGGTGGTGATCCGCGCGTTCTGGTGCAGCCCAAGCTGACCGCGCGTCGGTACGGCGACGATCTGCGCCGGCTGGCGGAGCTGCTACAGAACTTGGCCGGCGATCGCCCGCCGGTTGACGTGCTCGAGGTCGCCCTCGCCGGATACACGCCCTGGATGCGCCGGATCTACGACGATGCGCGACGCCGCGAGCGCGACTTCGAGTCTTTGATCGTTCTCGCCGGGCGCGCCGAAACGCTCGATGCTTTCCTCACCGATCTGGCGATCGATCCGCCAGAGTTCTCGCGCGGGGCGGCCGCTGACGATCCCGAAGACGAGTGGATCACTCTCTCCACCGTCCACTCGGCGAAGGGGCTCGAGTGGCACACGGTCTTCCTGCTGCACATGAATGCCGGCCGCTTTCCAAACGCCAACGCTCGAACGCTCGAAGAAATGGAAGAGGAGCGGAGGCTGCTGTACGTGGCGACGACGCGCGCACGCCGCGAGCTGTTTCTGCTCAAGCCCGAAGAGCTCGCGAGCCGAGGCCACGGCATCGAGATCGGCGAGCTGAGCCCCTTGCTGGCGGATCTGCCTGACCTTGCCGCACGCGTCGACGAGCGAGCCTGGACGCCCGAGGCGTCAGCGACCTCACACTCGACGTCGACGAGCGACGGCGAAGACGCCGAGCGCTTGCGGAGAATTCAGGACTATTTCGGCAGCTGAGTGCCCGGCGCGAACGGAGCGAGGAAACGCGGCGTCAGCTGACCTGAGCGAGGGCGACGATGCGCTCGCGACCGGAGACGACGACTCCTCCCGGCGCTTCGACGGTCACAGCGAAGAGGGTCGGCTCCCGCACTTCGAGCTGCGTGCGGATCGGAATCACCGCCACGCCGTCGGCTGAAACATCGAAGACACCGCCGTCGATCGGATGCTCTTGGGGGCGCGTGGCGTCGAAGATCCAGAGCTGGTATTGCTCTAGCGCGGGATCGTTCGCCGCCAGACCGGAGAACGTCAGGAAGCCCGCCTGGCGCTCTGGATGCCAGACGACGTCCCCTTCGAGGCCGATCGCCGCAAGGTCTTCGGTCGCCGTCCAGTCGAGACTCAGCGACCCTGGCTGCGACGCCAAGAGAGTCCTCGACTCGACGAGCGTCGGGCGCTTCGCCGTTGGCACGACCTCGGGTTGCGCGGTCGGCCGCAACCAGCCGATGGTCGCCGCTGCGAGAGCGGCTGCGAGCAAAATCCAGGGAAGCGTCTGCGGTCTCGACGGGTGCGATGCAGCAGCCTCGAAGACAGATGGTGGCTCGGGTGCCGGCGGCGACGGTTCGGCATCGCTCTCGTGATCTGCCGGAGACGTCGCCATCTCGACGTCCGCTGCCTCGGCAGGCGTCGCCACCTCTGACGGCACCGCGCGCGGCCAGGGCGAGGGTTCGACCGGTTGCCCGGCCGCGGCTTCGCGACCGCTGCGTTCGAGCCGGGCTCGAAGGCCCACCGGCAGCGGCTCGATGGCTTGGAGAGCCATGAGCTCGACGGCTGCGGCAGCGAGCTCGAAGCCGCTGTCGTCGAGCTCGGGGTGGCGTTCGAGCAGCAGGTCGAGCTCTCCGCGGTCGCGGAGATCGAGTCCTACCGTCGCTCGACTCGCTTGCAGATCGCGCACTCGCTCGCGCGCGTGCGAGGGAGTCACGCCTTTACCTCTCCGAGTGGCGGAGCTTCGTCGAGCATCGCTTTCACGCGCTGCAGGCCGCGCCGGATGTAAGTCTTGACCGTGCCGAGCGGAATCCCCGTGTAGTCGGCGATCTGTCCGTGCGACATTCCGTGGTAAGTCGACAGCAGCACGACGCGCTGTTCTTTCGGCTTGAGCTGCGACAGTGCTTTCGAAGCGAGCGCGACTTCTACGACGTTCTCCAGGTGCGTGTGCTCACTGCCGGAGACATCGTGCACTTCCGGAATCATCGTTTGGGTCGACGGTCGGCGCTGCTCGCGGCGCAATCGGTCGATCAGCCGCCGCCGAGTGATCATTGCGACAAACGCTGTTTCCGAGGCTTTCGTCGGGTCGTAGCGCGAGGCACTCTTCCAGAGGTCGATGAAGACTTCCTGGACGACGTCTTCCGCGTCTTCCTGTGTCAGACCCTTCTTGCGTGCCATGGACCAAATCAGGCCGCCGTAGGCGTCGATGCAGGCCTGGACGGCCTCGCTCTTCCCTTCGGCCACGCTTTGTAGGATCGAATCCGACATCATCTTCCTCTCGCCGACGGGCGGCTGAAGCAGTCTCAAGCCGTGAGATTGGGCGGACCGCCGAATCTGAGTGTTCATTTTAGCCCCATCGACATCCAGTGAGATCCGACGGCTCTGAAAACGCCGTCGGGCGAGGTGAAGAGGTGGTCGAGTTGAATCGACCACCTCATCCCTCACTTCGCCTGCGCAGCGGGGACGGATGTCAAGCAGCGCCAGGGAGCGTTTTCGATCCCGCGGGTTGCCGCCAGCGGGATCGGTGTCGCTCGCAGCCGCGAAGATGGGCGCTTAGAGCAGCTCGCTGCCGAGATTCGCGAGCACGGAGCGCTCGCCTTTCTCGAGGGTTACGTGGGCGTAGAGATCCTGACCTTTCAAGCGGTCGACGACAAAGGAGAGGCCATTCGACTGAGAATCGAGGTAGGGCGTGTCGATCTGGAAGATGTCGCCGGTGAAGACGATCTTCGTCCCCTCACCGGCCCGCGTGATGATCGTCTTGATCTCGTGCGGCGTGAGATTCTGCGCCTCGTCGACGATGAAGAGGATCTTCGAGAAGCTGCGGCCGCGGATATAGGCCAGCGGGATGATCTGGAGCTTGCCGCGCTCGACCATCTCCTCCACCCGTCGATATTCGCGGTCGGAGTTGTCGAATTGGCCCTTGATCAAGGACAAGTTGTCCCAAAGCGGCTGCATGTACGGGTTGATCTTGGATTGCGCGTCGCCCGGCAGGTAGCCGATGTCGCGATTCGACAGCGGCACGATCGGCCGCGCTAGGTAGATCCGGCGATAGGACCGCGCTCGCTCGAGCGCACCGGCGAGGGCCAGCAGCGTCTTGCCGGTGCCCGCGGCGCCGGTGAGCGTGACGAGAGGGACGTCGTCGTCGAGGATGGCGTGCAGCGCAAAGGTCTGCTCGGCGTTGCGTGGCTCGATCCCGTAGGCCGAACGCTTGACGATGCGCTCGAGCAGACCGCTCCGCGGGTTGAACCAGGCGAGAGCCGAGCGTTGATCGCTGACCAGGATGAAGAAATGATGCGGCACCGGCGCTTCGTCAAGCACGTCCTGCCAGGCGAGGGAGCCTTCGGCGTGCAGGCGGTCGATCAATTCGGGCTGCTCGACGCGCAGAAGCCGTCGGCCGGTGTAGAGCCCCTCGATGTCCTCGATCTTGACCCGCTTGTAATCCTCGGCCGGCAGATCGAGGGCGCGCGCCTTGAGCCGCAGGTTGATGTCCTTGGACACCAGGATGACGCGGCGATCGCCACCCTCTTGATGGCGCAAACCCAGCGCCGAAGAGAGAATCAGGTGGTCGTTCTGTGAACTCGCGAGGCCGCCGAGGTCCGGGCGATGACCATTCTGCTGCGGCAAGACGACGCGCACGCGTCCGCTGGTCGGGCCGTTGAGCGGGATCCACTCACGCAAGATGCGCTCGCCCGAGAATTCGTCGAGGCGGCGGATGAACTCACGCGCGTTGCGATTGAGGACGGCGCTTCCCTTCTTGAACCGATCGAGCTCTTCGAGAACGGTCAGCGGAACCGCGATGTCGTGCTCTTCGAAGGAGTCGAGCACTCGATGGTCATGAAGGATGACGGAGGTGTCGAGGACAAAGATCTTCCGAGCCGACGTCATGCGTTGGAAATCCTGCCGAGGGCGGCGACGGCTCCGCTGCGAGCCGCCGAGGCTGCGTTGTCGAGCTGGCGAGGGAGGGTGGTGAACACCAAGGCGGCTCAGACCATACCGCAACGCCCGCCGACAGCCAACGGCCCCAACGAGGGCGAATCGCGATTCGACCGGGCGGTCGGCACCGCCCGGCGATCGCGCATTTCTTTGCCTCGTCGCGAAACCTCGACAAAAGATCTGGCGTCCGCAAACCGTCGGGTGCCTCGGCACCTTCTGGGCTCGATCGACCGTCGCGACGCCAGGCGGATGGCTTGGCGACGTCGGCGGACGCCATCCCCGCGGTGGGTCCTTCGCACCCGCCGGCCGACCGAGAGGACGCCGATGCTGCCGTCACCCGAAGATCTCAGGCGCGCCGCCGCCGAAGAGTCGATCGAACAGATCCGGCGCGATGCCGCCCAAGCGCCCGAGAGAATCCGGGCACTCCTTTTCTACATCGAGCAGCATCTCTTCGATCGCGAGCTCAACGTCAATCGGCTCAAGGAGGCGTGCCGGGTGCGCGACAACTCGATCGCGATTCACTTTCATGCCGCGGTTGGCAAGCCACCCCATTCCTATATCTCGCATCGGCGCCTGGAGACAGGTGCCCGCCTGCTGCACGCCAGCGATCTCCCGGTCTGGCGGATCAGCGAGCTCCTCGGCTTCTCCAGCATCCAGGTCTTCAGCCGCGCGTTCTTCCGTTGGGCCGGTCTACGCCCGACGGTCTTCCGCCGCACCGCCCGCGATCAGGGGGTCGAGATGCTGGTACCGCAGGTCGCGGTGGACGGCGAGAGCTATTGGCGGCGCGCGATGAACGGGGAACTCGACGTCGACGAGGCGGCGGACTTGATCCGCCGACTCATCGAGCTCTACCTGCCGAAGCCTCGCTGAGCGACGAGCGACGCAGCTCGCCGACGACGAGCAGCGTGCGCTGCGCATCGGAGAAATTGTCGTCGGAAAGGATGAAGAGACGCACACCGTCGGCGGTTGGCTCGCTCGCGAGCGCCTCGAAGTTGTCGACGGGAAACGGCGCTTCGAAGCGCGCCAGCTCGCGTTCTCCGAGCGCCACATCGACCCGCGGATCGCCGAGCAGGCGCACGAGGCGGACCCGGGTCTCGTCGCGTTCGCGGTCGTAGTGACGCTGCAGCATCAGGACCGCCTCGCGGGTCTCGGCCGCGCCCGACTCGTCGATCGGCGCGACGACGGTTGCGGCCGTCGGCCGGAACGGCCCTTGGCGCGGGATCGAGCCCGGACGCCAGCGCGCGCCCGCCGACCTCGGCTCGCTTCGCAGCCAGGCCTGCCAGGTGGCCTCCTGATCGCGCGCTGCACCCCCCGGCGTGCCTTCATGGATCGCCAGCAGACTGCCGTCGCCGAGCTGCACCAGAGCCTCGATGCCCTTATTCGAATCGCCGCCGATGCCCGCCAAACCATCCGGCGCCGGCACCACCACCGCCGGGCCGTCGAGGTCCGCGCCCGAGTGAAACGCCAGCCGGTGGTCTTGTTCGAAGGCGACCCAGAATCCGTCCGGCGCCACCACCAGCTCCTCGGCGTCGCGCCGCGAGATGCCCTCGACCGGCATGCCGTCGACGTCGAGCAGCGGCACCATTCGACTGCCGACAAAGCCAGTCGGCCTGCCGCCGGCGTCGCGACCGAGCGTCGCCTCCCAAAACCAACCGCGATCCGACAGCGCCAGCCAGCGATCGCCGGCCACCGCCAGGCCTGAAAAGCCGCCGAATTGCGGGTGATCAGCGTCGAGGACCCAGACCGAGAGATCGTCGAGACCGCCAAAGCGCGACGCCACGTCAGCCAACGGATCGATCGCAATCTCGACCGGCCCGCCGCCAGCTGGTGACCAAGTCAAAGAAACAATCCACACGACAACACCGACCAGCAGAAGCATCAACGCGCCGACGACGAACCAAGCGCGCCTGGCTCGCCGTTGACCCGTGTCCTCCATCGCAGACTTGGCTGACCTCAACGTCCTCTCCACAGTTCTCTCACCGGGACCGACTCACCGGGCTCGTTGGCTCGCTGCTGGCTCGCAGGCCGTTTGCCTTGCGCCAGAAACCGGCGAAACCGTACTCTGTGACCGTCCAAATCATAGTCCTCAGGCAGCCGCTCGGCGGCAGGTTTCCAAGATCTCGCTCGGTCAATCGAGCGCACCTGTCGAGTCGATCGGCCCTCCTCAATCAACGTTTTTCGGAGGCTTCCATGAATCGACAGATGGTCAATTTCTTGGTGTTCGCTCTGGCGACACTGGCGATCGTCACCTTCCTCTTTGCCGCTCTCGACAGTCAAACAGAGATCAGCGGCGAGATCGGCTTCGCCTTCAAGGCAACGGGTGCGTTCGCGGGCTATGTGCTCCTCCTCACTGTCTTCAATCGGTTCTATCCGCTCAAGGAGCTGATCCGCGGCGGGATCGATCTCTGCGAGGACCTCGAAGGGACCTACGAGGTCGTGTCGCGGGCATTCGACACGGAGCGCGAAGGGCGAGGCCGCTATGTCATCCGTCGCGGCGCCGAGGGCCTCAACATCGGCGGCTCGTTCAATCTCGACGGACGTGGGCGGCTGGTGCTGGAAGAAACGTTTCTTGCGATTCGCGGCGGCAATGGAGCGTTTCTCTACGACATGACCGATGGGGACGAAGAGTTCGAGGGGCTTGTGCGACTGAGCCTGGAGCGCGATCCGCCACGTCCGGTCCAGCGATTGGAAGGAAGCTGGTCCGCCTACTCCACGAGCGACGGGAGACGACGACGTGGTTCCCTGGAAATGACGCGCGTGGAGTCCTGATCTGGCGATACCATCGCCCAATGTCATTGCGTCGTTTTCCCACCGCACCGGTCATCTGCTTCGGTCTCGTCGTCGCTCTGTCCGCCTGTCAGGCCGCCCCGCCGGCCGCTGAAGCTCCGCCACCGGCGGAGGTCTTGCGGGTCGCGGTCTTCAACATCTTCGAGCTCTCGGCTGCCAAGGTCGACCAGGTCGACGCCGCGGGCATCGGGCTCGACCCGCAGCTCCGTTCGGCTGCTGAGATTCTCCAGCGCGTGCGTCCTGACGTCGTGCTGATCAACGAGATCGACGTCGCGATCGAGCCGAACCCGGGCGAGACGCGGGTGGTCGATCGCTTCATCGCCCACTACCTGGCCCACCCGCAGAGCGGCCAGCAGCCGCTCGACTACGCCCATCGATTCACCGCGCCGGTGAACACCGGCGTGCCGTCTGGTTTCGACCTCGACCGAGACGGGAATCGCGACGGTCCAGCCGACGGCTGGGGCTTCGGGCGCTATCCCGGGCAATACGGCATGGCGGTTCTTTCCGACCTGCCGATCGATCGCGACTCGGTGCGCACGTTTCGGATGCTGCGGTGGGCGGCGATGCCCGGCGCGCTGATTCCCGACGGTCGGGACGGGCGCCCGGACTGGTATCCGCCCGAGGTGGCGGAGCACCTGCGCCTATCGTCGAAGAGCCACTGGGACGTATCCGTCCGACTTCCGACCGACGAGCGCCTCCATCTTCTGGCCAGCCATCCGACGCCGCGGGGCTTCGACGGCGAGGAAGATCGCAACGGCCGTCGCAACGCCGACGAGATTCGACTTTGGGCCGAATACCTCGACGGTGCCGAGTGGATCGTCGACGATGACGGGCAGGCCGGTGGCCTCGCGGAGGACGCTTCGTTCGTTCTCCTCGGCGATCTCAACGCCGACCCTTTCGCCGCGGGACCCAACGGCGGCGCGCCGGCGATCGCTCGACTGCTCACCCATCCACGGATCCAAGACCCCGAACCGCGCGGCGAGGGAGCCCAGGACGACGATCGGCCATATGCCGGCGACCCGAGCACTCGCACCGCCGCCTACGGGCGCATCGACTACGTGCTGCCGAGCCGCGACCTGGACGTTCTCGACTCCGCCGTCTTCTTGCCGGCGAAAGGAGATCCGAGACGTTCGCTGGTTGCCGGCGAGACCCGCGCGAGTGATCATCAACTCGTCTGGGTCGACCTACGAATCCGCTGATCCTCGCCCTGGCCGAGCCCCGATTCATTCCCTCTTCATCGGGCAGGCGGACAATGCGGCCGCGCTGCCCGACCCGCGCCCACTCCTCGCTGCCTTGACGGCCGGTCCGGCAGCGATCGCTATCTTCCACGCCGCCTCTGCTCGCGTCAGCCCGAACCGCCCCGTGGAGAGTTCCCCATGCACGACATCAAGTCCACATCGCCCCGTCCGCTCGACGCGCCGAGCCGCGCTGCGGTCGACCGCCGCACCTTCCTGAAATACGTCGGCGCTGGCGCTGCCGCCATCGTCGGGACGCAGGTCGGCCCGTTGTCGCGCTTCGCCGGCTCGCCGGCGGTGGCGTCTGCTTTGGCGTCTCCTTGGGTGGACACCGAAGGCCGCGGCCTCTGGTCCCCCCCGCCGTACCCGGTGCCGCTGCCCGGCGACGCCGCCGCGCGCACCACCGACCGAGAGCGCCTAGCTGCCTTCGAGGTGATCGACGACCTGGTGCTTCCCGAGGGCTGGACGTATCGGCCGCTCGCCGTCTACGGCGATGTCTATGGCCCGGCGGACGACCCAGGTCGGCAGGTTCGCTTCGGCTACAACAACGACTACACCGGACTCCTGCCGATCGCCGGCAAGGACGACGAGTTCTGGCTCTTCGTCAACCACGAGTACGTCTCGGCGCGGCCTTGGCTGGCGGCCTACGAAGAGGTGTTCGGAGAGGCGCCGCCTGCCTTCCAGCTCAATGAAGATTCGGCGGACCCGCCGCTTTACCGGCGCGGCATTCTGTCCATCGAGGGCTGGAGCATGCCAGGCAACGCGATCGACGTAACGCGAGAAGCGGATTGGAACGAGGTTCCGGCCGCCGTCCGCGCGACGATTCGCGCGAACGCACAGCGCTTGCTGTCGCAAGTCGGCGTGTCGGTTCTGCACGTCCGGCGAGTCGCCGACGGAACGTTCGAGGTCGTCCGTGACTCCACGATGCACAAGCGCATCACCGCCATCGGACGCGAGAACGTCGGAGGCGGACCGTCGCACCACTCTCGGTTCACCGGGCCGGCAGCGCGACTCTTCGACAGGCCACCCCGCGGCACGATGAGCAATTGCTCGGGCGGCACGACACCTTGGGGCACCTTCCTGACCTGCGAAGAGAACTTCTACGCCGACGTTCCGGAAGACGTGTCGCCCGGCGGGCGACCGCTGACCGGCCGACCACGGTGGTGGGGAGCACGGGGTGATCGCTTCAACGGTTTCTACGTCTTCGACAACCCGACACCGTCCACCCTGTACGGCAACGGCAACGTGCTCGAGGATCCGCTCGACGGCCGCGAGTTCGGCTGGGTGTGCGAGGTCGATCCGATGAACGGCCACCTGACGAAGCACACCGCACTCGGCCGCTTCCGCCACGAGAACGTCACGCTGCGGGTCGAGGCCGGCAAGCGCCTCGCCGCCTATATGGGCGACGACCGCCGTGGCGGCCACGTGTGGAAATTCGTCAGCGATCACGTGGTCACCGACCCGAAGAGTCCTGCGAACAGTCGCCTGCTGCGCAGCGGCACGCTCTATGTGGCGCGCTTCGACGAGGACTACACGGGGCGGTGGATTCCGATCGTTCCGTCGACCCCGCTGCGCCTTCCCGAGCCCGAGATGTGCCCGACGCAGCATATCCAGGTGCCTCTGCGCCCCGCAGGCGGTTCGGTCTCGGTCGGCGACACCGACCGAGACAACCCCGACATCGAGGTCGAGCGCTGGGTCGACTACGTCGAGCGGTTTACCGACAAGCCGTTCGCCGAGTGCACGCTGGGCGATCTGGTCAAGCTGGAAAGCGCGGCCGAAGGCGCGGCCGCTGAGGAGGAGCGCCAGGGCGTGCTCTTGATGGACGCTTTCCTGATGGCCAACGCGGTGGGCGGCACCCCCTCGGCGCGGCCGGAGGATCTCGAGGTCCATCCTCTCGACGGCACGATCTACATTGCCTTCACGGACGCCACCGGCTCTGGCGACGGGTCTCCCGACACCCGCGTGTTCCCGGATTCGAAGCTCGAGAACTCGCGCCAATACGGCGCGATCTACCGCATCCTCGAGGGTGGTCTCGAGGGCCTCGAGTCGGATCCGGCTGCCACGTTCTTCTCGTGGGGCAAGTTGGTGAGCTCGGGCGAGGTGGCTTCACGCGGCGGCGGCTTCGCCTGCGCTGACAATATGGTCTTCGATCCCACCGGCAATCTCTGGATGGTGACCGACATCTCCACGTCGGCACAGAACTTCCCGACAACGCGCGATGTCGTCGATGGCACCACGGCGGGAGCGAAGTATTTCCCCGGTGTCTTCGGCAACAACGCGATGTTCATGATCCCGACCGATGGCCCGCGCCGAGGCGAGCCGCAGCTCTTTGCCACCGCTCCGATGGAGGCCGAGTTCTGCGGCCCGACCTTCTCCGAGGACGGCGAGACTTTGATCCTGGCGATTCAACATCCGGGTGAGGAAAGCTCGATGCGTCGCAAGGAGGGCGCAGAGGAGATCCAGACCCACGTGGTGCACGATCGAGACGATCGGCCCTTCGAACAGCGACGCAAGGTGCCGGTTGGCAGCAACTTCCCACACGGCGAGCGTGATCGCGCGCCGCGGCCGGCGGTGGTCTCGATCGTGCGCACGAAGACGACCCGTCCGGGCTGAGAGAGCGCGCCCGGACGGCGTGGCTCTGTCCAATGGGCCGCGCGGAGAAGCGAGCGTGGCAGACTCGGGCCTCTCACGCAGGAGGTCTCATGCGCCACGCTCGTTTCGCCACATCCAGACTTGTCCCTCTCGCTGTCATCTCAGGCCTTGGCTTCGCCGGGCTCGCTCTGGCGGCGCCGCCACCTGACGTCGACCGTTCGACCCGGCCCGTCGCGACGTACTCCATCGTCGCTCACGACGCCGAGACCGGTCAGCTCGGAGTCGCCGTCCAAAGCCATTGGTTCCAGGTGGGACCAATCGTTGCCTGGGCGGAGCCGGGGGTTGGCGCGGTCGCGACGCAGTCCTTCGTCGACCCGGCCTACGGCCCCAACGGGCTGCTCGGCCTGCGCGCCGGGATGGCGCCGCAGGCGGTCCTCGACGCCCTCATCGCCGCCGATGCGCAGAGCGCCGTTCGGCAAGTGGCGATGGTCGATGCACAGGGACGTGTCGCGGTGTGGACCGGTGAGCGCGCGATCGAGGCGGCCGGCCATCGCACCGGCGACGGCTACTCGGTGCAGGCCAACCTGATGGAACGCGACACGGTGTGGAACGCCATGGCGGAGGCCTTCGAAGGAACCGACGGTCCGCTCGCCGAGCGCATGCTGGCGGCCCTCGAGGCGGCTGAAGCCGAGGGCGGCGACATCCGAGGCAGGCAGAGCGCGGCGCTCTTGGTGGTGGCCGGCGAGTCGACCGGCCGGCCGTGGCGCGATCGACTGGTCGATTTGCGGATCGCCGACGCGCCCGAGCCGCTTGTCGAGCTGCGGCGTTTGCTCCGCCGCCATCGCGCCTACGAAGCGATGAACGCGGGCGACGAGGCCCTCGCGCAAGGAGAGGTTGACGCGGCGGCTGCTCACTACACGCGGGCCGCCGAGCTCGAGCCGGAGATTCACGAGCTCCCGTTCTGGCAAGCGGTGACGCTCTTCGAGTCCGGGCGCGAGGACGAAGCGCTGCCCCTCTTCCGCCGAGTCTTCGCCCAGGACGATCGCTGGCTGCGGCTGATCCCACGCCTCGTGCCCGCCGGTCTGCTTCCCGATGACCCGGCGAAACTCGACGCGATTCGAGCCCAGGCGCCGCCCCATCTCAGGCATTGACGCACCGAACGGCGCCGAAATGACAACGCCCGCCGAACGGCGGGCGCATCACGCGGCGGCTGGACGCTGTCTCAGGTCGACGACGGATCGCGCGGCGTGTAGACCGGCATGGGGAACGAGGTGACGTTGCCCTTCCCCTTGTCGTCGGGCGACTCGCTGATCCGCGACACGCCTTCCTTTTCGACTTCGTCGATGCGCAGCACCGTGTGCATCGGCAGATAGAAGCGCTTGACGCCCTCGAACTCTCGCTTCAGCCGCTCCTCAGACGGGTCGACGACCACTTGCGTCCGCTCGCCGAAGACCAGCTCCTCAACCTCGACGAAGCCATAAAGCCCACCCTGCGATACAGAGCGCGCATAGACCTCATAGACCTGGCCCTGGCTGAAGAAGACGACCTTATAGAGACGGCGATCCGGCATGGCGTGGCGGAACCGTAGCACAGCGGCCCGGCCGATCGACCGGACGGCAACGCCGCCACGACGTCGTCTGCCAAGCCCTTCTCCAGACGGGAGATCGAGCCCGATTCGGGCTTCTCGCCTGGCAGACCTGCGCACCGGGTGCGTTCACCAACATCATCGAGCGGCAAGCCTCGCGTTGCTCCGACACCAGTCCGGACATCGATTCGGCTCTCGTCGGGCCCTGGCTCAGGGCTTCAACCGAGACGTTGAAGCGAGTCGCGGCTCACGATCGGTCTCAGCCCGTTGTCCGACCGTTCCGGAACAACCTCGCCGAAGGCGCGGTCGACC
>JBCBCF010000034.1:0-22193 GCA_038530905.1 Acidobacteriota bacterium | reverse complement strand
GTCGCACGAAACGAACCATCTCATATTGGAACCAACAAAGCGCCAGCAGGCTGGATACCACCCCGAATGTCTGGTGGCTTCAAGACCCGTCTTCGAACCAAGTTTTTTGGCACACTTGGACAGCCATTGGATTGATCATGACATTCGGGGTGGTATCCAGCCTGCTGGCGCTTTGTTGGTTCCAATATGAGTTGGTTCGTTTCGTGCGACAAGTGAAAGCTCGCAGCGCCCGACACATCGGCCGGGAGTCGGCGCATGCTTAGTTACAACAAAAAAGAGAACTTGGCGTCTTGGCGTCTTGGCGTCTTGGCGTTGACAGTCACGCCCTCCCCCACCCCGGAGGCCAAGTGAGCTTCCTCGCCCCCCTGGTTGGCGCGATCGCGGCGGCGGTGGTGATCCCGTCGCTGGTGGCGTTGTACTTTCTCAAGCTGCGTCGGCGGCGGATGGAGGTGCCGTCGACGCTGCTGTGGAAGAAAGCGATCCAGGACATGCAGGTCAACTCGCCGTTCCAGCGGCTGCGCAACAGCTTGCTGCTGCTGCTGCAGCTGCTGATCCTGGCGGCGCTGCTGTTCGCGCTGGCGCGGCCGACGCTGTTCATGCAGGCCGAGCCGGGGTCGCGGGCGGTGATCGTGATCGACCGGTCGGGCTCGATGTCGGCGACCGACGCGCCCGGCGGCGGGACGCGGCTGGACGAGGCGAAGCGGTTGGCCGAGGAGGTGGTGGACGCGTTGAGCGCCGACGGCGCGGGGCAGGCGATGGTCGTCAGCTTCGCCGAGGCCGCGCGGGTCGAGCGTGAGAGCATCGACGAGCACGTGCGACCGTTTCAGGTCGAGGTGCTGATCGACCGCCGCGGGCGCATGCGCCGACCGGTGCTTGAAGACTCTCACCACCCGCTGGTCGTGTATCACTACCTCGAACAGCTCTACCGACGCGGCGTCGAGCCGGCAACGGTCGATGGCGAGCCGGTCGACCTGGTCTATCTGATCGGTCGGCGGGTCATCGACGAGCGCTGGTCGACCTCGGACCGCACGTTCGAGGGCTGATCCTGCCGCTCAGGAGCGCGTCTCGCTCTCTATCGGCCGGCGGATGACGATCACGGTCCGGTCGTCAGTCGTCGGTCGGCCGGCCGCGAACCGCTCCACATCGTCGAAGATCGCTTCGACGATCTCTGCCGCCGGTCGATCGCGATGCCCGGCGACGACCTGCTCGAGCCGATCCCGGCCGTAATCCTCGTCATCGTCAGTCGTCTCGCCCTTGGTTTCCGTGATGCCATCGCTGTACAGCACCACCACATCGCCCGGATCGAGGTGCACGAACCCTCGGTCGTACGTGGCGTCGGGCAAGGGCCCGAGGATCGGCCCGCCTTCCCTCAGCGGCCGGATGCGGCCGGTGCTGGCCTCGAAGTGCAACGCCGGCGGATGTCCCGCATTGACGTAGATGAGCAGGCCGCTGTTCTCGAGCTCGGCGTAGAACAAGGACACGAAGCGACTCGACAGGGTGGAACCGTAGATGATCCGATTCAGCCGCTCGATCGTGCGGATGATCTTCAGATCCCGCTCAAGACCCATCCGCAGGCCGATGTAGACATCGCGCACCTGCAGGGCAGCCGGCAGACCGTGACCGGACGCGTCAGCGACGGTGACGCCCAAAATCCGATCGTGGATCGGGATGAAATCAAAGAGATCGCCGCCGACGTTCTCGAGCGAATCCATGCGCGCGGCGAGATCGAAAACATCGTGATCCGGCGCGCCGGGCGGCAAAATCGAGTTCTGGATCAGCTTCGCCTGATGCAGGATCGACTCGATTTCCTGCTCGCGGATCTTCTGGTTGATCGCGTGGCGGACGACGCCGAGCGACGACACGACGGTCTCGGCGCTATGGCCAGGGGCGACGTTGAAGCCGAAGATGTAGCGCTCGTTGCCGGCCTCGATGGCGGCGAATTCATCGACGCCGATCCGGCGCTCGAACTCCTGATCGAGTCGCGGATCGTTCGGATCCATGTAGAGCACGCCCCGCATCAAGGTCAGCTCGATCGGCTCGTAGGTCCGCGGCACGCGCACCTCGCCTTCGATCTCGCGCGCGTCGGGGAACGTGCAGACCAGGCGATAGTCCTCGCCGTCGCGCTCGTACAGACGCCCGCCGTAAATACCGAGGTCGTCGCACAGCTCGCGCACGATGGCGCTGGCGATCGCGCGAATGGGCAGCTCTTCCTGGTGGCTGCGCTCGATCTGGCGCACCACCTCGTCCACCCGAGCAAGCAGCGCGCGGGTTTCTATCGAAGTCGGGGACCGGCTCGTCATGACGTCATCCTTCGTCGATCAGCGCCTGCACGATGCGATCCTGCGCCTGCTGTCCGCGCCACGACGCCGAGGTGGAGTTGAGCAAGATCGAGAACACGTAGATCTTGCCTGAGCGCGCTTTGGCGAAACCTGAGAGGGTTGAAACGCCGTTGAGCGTGCCGGTCTTCGCGAACACGTTGCCGCGCGATGGTGGATCCACGAAGCGCGACGAGAGACTCGACTCGGCCTCGCCGCCGAACGGCAAGGTGCGAAGAAATTCGCCTCCCCACCGGTGGTCGAACATGTGGCGCAGCAGACTCGTGATCTGGCGCGGTGTGAACCGATTGCGGCGGCTCATGCCCGAGCCGTCCACCATCGACCAGTCGCCGTCAATGCCGACCTCGTCGAGAAACTCGCGGACGATGCGCAGGCCCGCCTCCCAGCTGCCTTCGCCGCAGAGTCTGGCGCCCAGCGTCTTCAGCACGCTCTCGGCGTAGAAGTTCTGGCTGCGTTTGTTGACCACGCCGAGTGCGGTGAGGAGATCGGTCCGATGCACGTGCAGAAGCTGCCATGGGGCGTCGGCACGGGGTCGCAGGCGGTCGACGGCGAGCGTGCGGCCGGCGACCGCGATCCCTTCCTCGCGCAGCGCATCGCGCAGCACAGCGCCGAAATAGGCCGTGGGATCGGGCACGGTGATCCATGTGCCGACGCCGGAGGAGCGGCGCCAGATCCTGCCCGACAGCTCGATCGTGCGCCGACGTTCTGCATCGGCGGCGGTTGCCGGTCGCCGGATGTGGACGAGCTGTCGTCGCGCGCTGTCCGTCACCTGAACCGTGCCGACCACCGGGAAGAGCTGAACCGGCGGATCGAGACGGACGTGCGCCGTTCCTCCGACCTCCGGCTGGACCTCCACATGCACCGTGTTGGCGTTGAACGACAGGGCGGCCACCGGCGCCTCGTACCAGCGGTCGAGCTGCCCGCGCGGCCAGTCGGGATGCACTTCCTCCTCGTCGAAGAATCCTGTGACCAACACAAGATCGCCTTCGATGCGGCGGATCCCTCGGGCGCGCAGCGCCGCCGCCCACTCGCGGAACACGGCGAAGGAATCGCCGAAATAGTGCCGGCCGGAGATGTCCGGATCGCCGCCGCCGACGATCGCCAGATCGCCGTCGAGGACGCCATCGGCAACCACACCGCGCATGGCGATCGGGGTCTCGAAGAAGAACCCTGGCCCAAGCCGGTCGAGCGCTGCCGCCGACGTCACCAACTTGACGTTCGAAGCGACGATGCGTGGCGTCTCCGCGCGGAAGGTGTAGATGTCTTCGCCGTCGGAGAGCGACGTCACATGCACGCCGAGCTCCGGCGCCACACGCAAGGCCCGCCTCACCTCGGCGTTGATCGCTGACTTGAGCTGAGCGGGATCGACGGTCGGAGCCGCCTCGACCCGCTGCGAGAGATCAGCTGGAGCGCCCGAGGCGATCTGCGACACCCCGACGGCAAGGCCAAGGGCGAGGCAGACGAGACCCAAACGCCTCGATCGCTCGAAGCGCAGGTTCCGACTCACGATGGCACCGCAACCAGCAGACCGGCGACCGTCGCAGTCGTGAACGACGCCAACGCGCCGCCGAGAAGAGCACGCGGCGCCAGGCGCGAGAGCAGCTCTCGACGGTCGGGAGCAAGCGCGCCGATGCCGCCGATCTGAATGCCGAGAGACGAGAAATTGGCGAAACCGCAGAGAGCGTACGTCGCGATCAGCGCGCTCCGCGGCTCGAGATCGTCCCACGCCTCGCCGAGCAGGCCGTAGGCGACGAACTCATTGACCGCCAGCTTGACCCCCAGCAGGTTGCCGACCGCCGCCGCGTCTTTCCACGGCACGCCCATCAGGAAGGCGAGCGGCGCCAGGAGCGTGCCGAAGAAGGTGCGCACGCTGCCCGGGAAGATGCCGGCCACCTCACCGTTCTCCATCCGCTCGCCGTTCAGGAGCCGACCATCGATCCAGCCGTCGGCGGCGCCGAGCATCAGGTCTAGGAAGGCAATCAACGAGATGAAAGCGATCAACATGGCGCCGACGTTGAGCGCCAGGCGCAAACCGTCCGTCGTTCCGATCGCCGCCGCGTCGACAACATTGTCGGCGGTGCGCAGGCGCGGCACCTCGACGTGGCCCGCCGTGTCCGACACCTCGGTCTCGGGAAACAGCAGCTTGGCAATCACCAAGGCCGCCGGTGCCGACATGACGCTGGCGGCAATCAGATGCCCAGCGTCGACTCCCATCCCGATATAGCCCGCCAGCACGCCGCCAGCGATGGTCGCGAAGCCACCGACCATCACCGCGTGCAGCTCACTCGGCGTCATCCGGTCGAGGAACGGCTTGATCAAGAACGGCGCTTCGGTCTGGCCGACGAAGACGTTCGCCGAGCACGACATGGTTTCGGCGCCCGACGTCCGGAGGCTCCAATGCATGAAGCGGGCGAGGGCCTGGACCACGCGCGGCACGATGCCGAGGTAGTACGCCACCGACATGAACGCCGAGAAGAAGATGATCGTCGGCAGCACGACGAAGGCGAATTGGAATCCGAAGCCCGGCCAGAACTCGCTGCCGGGAAAGAAGTTCTCATTGCGCGCCAGCTCGCCGAAGAGGAACTCCGCGCCCGCGGTCGACAGAGAGAGAAAGACCGTGACGCCGTCGGAGAGGCTGCGGAACAGCGCCTGGCCGTCGAGGCCGCGTGCCCAGACGACGCCGAGGCCGACACCGAGCAGCGCCAGGAACAGACCCCGCGCCGCCACCGCGACATCGCGCCAGGTGGCGAACAAGAACGCAACGAGGACGGCGCCGAGCAGCCAATGACCGAGGCCGATGCCGTCGGCGGCGCGGCCGAGCAGGCCGTTGGCGGCGGTGACCAGGAGCGCCACGCCGGCCAGGACCGGCATCGCCACCGGCGGCGGCGCCACGCGCTCGCGGGTGAAGGTCTGTCCGCGCGCCGCGAGCTCTCGCTCGAGTGCCGGCGGATCGTCGCCGACAGACTGAGCGGGTTTGGTGTCTTTAGCGGTCGAAGGCGCCGGCTCGCCGTCGCTCGCGTCGCGCCGAACCTCGACTTCGATCGGTGTGGCGGACGCTGGCATCAAGCCCCGGCGCTCGCGCATCGACACGTCGAGCACATAGGTCCCCACGAGCACCACGAGGACGAACATGGCGGCCAACGACCATCTGGGCTCTGGGCTCAGGATGATGACCGCGAAGAGAAATTGCAGCCCAACACCCCAGACGACGGTGCGCATGCGGATGTGCCGGCGCGAGGTCGACAAGCTCCAGGCGATGCCGAGCAGCACCAAGAGCCCCAGCCCGCTGATCAAACGTTCCAAACGTGCCCTTTCCGAGATCGGCGGCCCTAGCGCCGCGAGGGCAGACTACCCGACGCTCGGCCGGCCCACAACCGGCGCTTGCGGCCAGTGCCGGCCCGCCAGACCGCCGGTCAGACGTGCCGATTGACGCGATCCTCGCGGGCGAACGACCACAGTTCGAGACCGACGCGACGTGCGATGTCGACGGCCAGGCTGGAGGCGGCGCCAACCGCCACGAGCGCCGGCGCACCGGCCGTCGCGGCTTTCACCACCAGCTCGTAGCCGGCGCGCGACGAGACCGCCACCAGCCGATCGCGCCATGGCAAAGCGCCGGCGAGAAAGCTCGCGCCCACCAGCTTGTCGAGAGCATTGTGCCTCCCGACGTCTTCGAACCCCTGCAGGCGCCGCCCGTCGAGATCAAAGAGCACCGCGGCGTGCAGACCGCCGGTGCGATCGAAGAGAGGCTGAGCCTCGCGCAGAGCGGCCGGCAACCTGCGGACGACCTCAGACGACACCGCGCGCGTTGGCGCAGCGACCGACTCGAGCCGCCGGACGACGTCCTCGAGCCGACGCTTGCCGCACATGCCGCAGGCCGCCGACGCGACGGTCTCCCGCCGCGCGGCTTCGAGACGCGCACGCCGGGCGCGCGCGGTCGGCGCGAGCTCGATTTCGAACCGATGGTCGGGCCGATAGACGAACGGATCGCTCGTTGGCTCGGCGGAGCGTAGGTCGGCCGGCTCGCCCAGGACGCCCTCGGCAACGAGAAAGCCGATCGCCAGCTCCCGATCATGTCCCGGCGTGCGCAGCGTGACGGCCAACGGCGCACCGTCGACCCGGATCTCGAGCGGTTCCTCTTCGACCACCCAATCGTCGCGGGGCCGCTTCAGTTCGCCGCGCTTGTGGACCTCGATCGCAGTCCGGCGCAGGCCGACGCGCCGTGCATCGTCGGGCGTCAAGTCGTCGCAGGCCCGGCCACCGGGCTCGACGCCGGCGCGCCGCCCGACGCAGAGGCGATTTCGACGGTAACGAGGGCGTTGTAGTCGGGCTCGCCCGATCGTCGGTCCAAGGCATCGGGCGACAGCAGCACGTTGCCTTCCGGCCAATACACCTCGAGATTGCCTGGCTTGATCGGAGCCAGCCGGACCCGAGCGTCGAAGCGGCCGGCCGCCGACACGAGCCGAACCGCATCTCCTTCGGCAACACCGAGCGAGCGGGCGTCGACCGAGGACATCAAGACGTCGTCGCGCGCTGCCCCGTTCAAATTGTCATGCGCACGTTGAACCATCGAGTTGAACTGCTTGCCGCGCCGCGTGGAAACGCGGAAGGTCCCATCGGGACGCTCTCGCGTCGGCAACTCGACGACGCCAAACGCCGCCCGACCGCTGTCGGTGGCGAAGCGACCGTCGGTGTAGAGCACCGGCCCACCCCACTGCACTGAATCCCCGCGCTCGGCGAGCGTCTCGATGCCGGCATAGAGCGGCACGGCGAGCGAGATCTCCCGTCGAATGGCGGCGGTATCCGGAAAACCGACGGCCGGACCACGCTCCGGATCGACCCGCGCCGCAAGATCGCAGAACACCTGCCATTCGGCTCGCGCGTCGCGGATCCGCGGCCCACGCACCTCAGGCGAGAAGATGATGCGCCGCTCGGTCGAAGTCTCGGTGACACCGCCGGCCATCTCGTAGCGGGTCGTAGTCGGCAGCAGCAGCACCGTGTCCGACGGCTCGACCAGCATCGAGGAATTGAGCACGATGTCCTGGTGCACGCGCAGGCCGGGGTGGGCGAGGGCCCGACGACTGCGGTCTTCGCCTCCGAGCGTCTCGAGGAAGTTGCCGCCGAGGATCCAGAAGAGGTCGAGGTCGCCCGCCGCCGCGGCGTCGATCTGCGCCACCGTCGCCATGCCCGGGGCACGCGGCGGATCGAACCCCCAAACAGACTTCCACCGGTCGAGCGTCGCTGGGTGCTGAACCGGCACGGCACCGACCTCAGCTCCGCCCTGAACGCCCGAATGACCGCGGATCGGCACGAGACCTCGATCGCGACGGCCGAGCAGGCCACGCATCAGGCCGAGATTGCACAACGCCCGGACGGTCTCGACGCCGTGCGCGTGCTGCGTCAGCCCCATCGACCACACGAGCACCGCCTTCGGCCGCGCGACGAGCAGCCGAGCCAGCTCCTCCATCCGCTCGCGCGATGCGCCGCTCGCCGCCTCAAGCGTCGGCCAGTCGCGGGCACGCAGCGATGCCTCGAACGCCTGGAAGCCTTCGGCGTGCTCGACGGCCTCGCGATCAACGCCGCCCGGCAGGTCGAGCAGCGCTTTGCAGACGCCCTCGAGCAGCGCGAGGTCGCCGCCGGTCTCGACCTCGACATGGCGGGTGACCAGATCGCTGCCGAGGAGCGCGCTGCGCGGATCGGAAGGAATCCAATAGCGCTCCATTCCGGGCTCACGGTACGGATTGACCATCGCGATCTCAGCGCCCCGCCGTCTCGCTTCATGGACGTACTTCAGCGCCACCGGCTGGTTGTTGGCGACGTTGGAGCCGAAGAAAACGATGAGGTCGGCGTCGAGCCAGTCGCGATACGAACAGGTCGCGGCGCCGTGGCCGAACGCCGCTCGCATGGCCGTCGTCGAGGCCGCGTGGCAGAGGCGCGCCGAGTTGTCCACGTGCGGCGAGCCGAAGAATCGCCATGCCTTCTGGGCGACGTAATAGGTTTCGTTCGGGATCCCGCGGGAGGTCAGATAAAGCGCCGCGCGCAGCGGGTCGATCGCGCGCAGGCGTTCGGCGACCAGGTCGAGCGCGGCCTCCCAGGCGATCGGTCGGAAGCCTGGCTCGCCCTGGCGTCGAACGAACGGCGTCGGCAGCCGCCCAAGCGCCCGCAGCTCGGCGGACGAGCACGTTTCAAGTGGTCCGACGCTCGCCAGTCGCTCGGGCGCGAAGGCGGGCATGGTGTTGAGCCGCATCAACTCAAGCCGGACCATGCACAAATGCGTGCCGCCGAGGGTCCAGTCCTTGAGGCCCTTGGTGCCTAGAGCACAGCCGTCGCAGGTGCCCTGGGAGAGGATGCGCCAGGCATACGGCAGCGCGTCGCGGTTCTCCCAGACGACCCGCGCCATCTCGGCGTAGTGGCGCGGCTTGGTGGCGCCGACACCGAACGGCAAGCGCGAGCCGAGCGAACGCCAGCGCTGGCCACCGCGCCGCGCCGCACTGCTCATGACGATTCGCCTTCTGGCCCGTCGAAAAGGTCGAAGCGCTCCATGCGTCGGCGCAGCTTCTGGCGCGTGATGCCGAGCAGCTTCGCCGCTTGCACCTGGTTGCCGCCGCAGCGCCGCAGCGCCTCGCCGATCGCCTGAGCCTCGAGCCGCTCCAGGTCCAACGAGTCGAGGCCGAACGCCAGATTGCCCGACAGCGAGGTCGAGCTGGCGTCGTCGCGCCGAACGATCCGCGTCGCTTCTGCTGGATCGGTCGCCGCCTCGGCCGCCGGGTCCGCGACCGACACCGGCTCGACCTCGAACGTCGGTGGCACCTCGATGGGCGCCGCGTCGGCCACCTCGACGGCGCCGTCGCGCCCGTCGAAGTGCTGACGAATCGTCTTGGACAGCCCCGACGACTCGATCGTCCGATGCTCGGGGCAGAGGTAGACCGCGCGGCGCACCTCGTTGGCCAATTCGCGCACGTTCCCCGGCCACGGATACTCCGTCAGCATGCGCAGGGCGTGCACCGTCAGGCCGCGGATCGAACGGTTGAGGTCGGACGCGCACCGCCGCAGAAAGTGCTCGACCAGCGGCGGCACGTCGTCCCGTCGCTCGCGCAGCGGCGGAATCTCGAGCACGTAGCCGGCGAGGCGATAGTAGAGATCGGCGCGGAACGAGCCGCTCTGGATCTTTTGGCCCAGCTCCTGATTGGTCGCCGCCAGCACACGCACATCGACGCGCGTGGGTTGTTGCCCGAGCGGATGGACTTCTTTCTCCTGCAGAGCGCGCAGCAGCTTCGCCTGCAGGTCGGCGGACATATCGCCGATCTCGTCGAGGAAGAGCGTGCCGCCGTCGGCGAGCTGGAAGCGTCCCTTCCGCGCGGTAACGCCAGTGGCGACACGATCGCCGATGCCGAACAGCTCCGCTTCGAGCAGCTCCGCCGGAATCGCCGCACAGTTGATCGCCACGAACGGCCCGCGCCGGCGCGGCGACGAGCTGTGGAGAATCTGCGCCAGATACTCCTTGCCAACGCCGGTCTCGCCGACGATCAAGACCGGCAAATCGCCCTGCGCCAAGGTCTGCATCAGCTCGTAGATCTGACGCATCTGCGGCGAGCGGCCGTAGACGTAGTCGGCCGGCACGACAAGGCCGGGGAACTCGCTCGGCGGGGCGTCGCCGCCGCTCACGCCCGGCGGCGACGCCGCTTCGAGCATCCGCATGAGCAGACGGAAGAAGATCTCCGACTGCGAGCGACCTGGGAACTTGCCCCACAGCGCCAATGCGCGCGGTTCACGCCCTGCGCGATGATGCATGATCAGCGTCAGAGCGCCCTGAGCGTCGTCGTCGACCTGCTCGATCGCCACCTCGCGCGTCGCTGACGCACCCTCGCCGGCGAGGCGGTCACGCAGCGTGTCGGTAGCGCTGGCGTCAACACGACCGGCAGCATGCAGGACGACCGGATCCCCACCGGGCGACCGCTCCACCAGGCAGAGGCCCTCGAGCTGCAGCTCCTCGAGCAGCAGGCTGAATGCGGCCGACGGGTCGACGTCGCGTCCGGCAGCAAGCAACGCCTCTTGAAAACGGTCGGCGAGCAGCAACCAGGTGCCGGAGAGCGACGCGACCTGAGTGCCGGTCTGGTCGAGCGCCTCTTCGACTGGAAACGAGTCGGTCTGGCGCGAGGCGGGTGGATCGAAGGCGATCGCCAGCTCGCCGTCATCGCGGTGAAACTCTTGGAAACGCAGCGCCACCGAGCCAAAGCGGAGATCGCTGCCGACCCCGACCCGCATGCGTTCGATGCGCCGCCCGCCAACATAGGTGCCGTTCTTCGACGCCAGGTCTTCGAGCAGCAGATGCTCGCCTTCGAGGGTCAGGCGAGCGTGCACCCGCGAAACACCGGCGAGCGGCAGAGCGACCTCATTCGATTCGAGGGCACCGAGCCGGTTCTCGCCATCGCGCAGCGAGAAGATCTGCTCGATGCCGTTGATCTCGCCGCGCAAACAGAAGCGAGACGCAGAGGGCGGCGGGGACTCGACGCGAGGGGGTGACTCGCGGATTCCGGAGTCAGGAGGAGCGGCCATGAGGATCGACGCCGCGGACTCGAACCCGCGACAGATTGACGGCATGAGGTGGCTGAACGTCGTCTCAGTATAGCGCCGGCTCGGCGGTCGACGCTGAGCATGTCGACACCGCGCCACCGTGGTGGACAGCCTCGAGACCGAACGACTCGTCGAAGACGACGTACAGAATCGCCGGATCCGTTGGCGTCCAGCTCGCGAGGTCGATGTCGGTGGAATGATCGACTTCGGCGTCCCAGGTCACCGCCTCGAGGATGGCAGACGGCAGCAGCCAGCGGTAGAACGGTCGCTCTGGACCGAGGAAAAAACGGTAGACCTTCCAGAACGGCTGCGGGAAGACCAGCTCCACGTTTTCCCAGGCCGCAGGTTCGACACAGCCGGCAAGATCCGGCCTCAGGCGCTCGAAGTTCTCCGAGTAACGGAGCGTCCGCGCCACCGTCGGCTGGGCGACGAGCAGGAACGCGATCCCCGCAGCGACCAGCAGGCCGACGACGCTCGCCGTCGCGAGGCGCGCGCGCCCGCCTTCGCCAACCGGTCTACCGAGAGCCGTCCGAAGCGCGGTCACGACGAGAAGAGCAAGAAGCGCGCGCGGCAAATAGACGTAGTAGGGCGGCGCATGGACAGCGGCGAGCGGAATCACCATCGCGCCGACGAACGCGACACCGAGCCACAGAAGGTGATCGCCAGGTCCGCTCGCAACGCGCGAGCGCGTGATGCCCACCCCCCAGGCAGCCAGGATCGCGAGCCACGCACCGGTGACAAGCAAGGATGGAGCGGACGCGTCGAGCCCGAGGACGAAGCGAAGCGCCGCCAGAGCGTTCGCCTCTCGGTCGCCACCAAGAACATGATGGGACCACGTCGCCTCAGCTGGATCGCCGAGGAAGGTCGCGTAGCGAAGGTTGTGGAACACCGCGTAGAGAAGCGCCGGTGCAAGGCTCGCCAGCCGCCTGCGAAGACGGTGACGCGGCGGCCGCAAGGCGAGAGCCGCGAGCGCCGGAGCGAGGAAGAAGGCGCTTTCTTTGGAGTTGTAGGCCAGAATCAGGAAAACAGTCGCGAGAAGGGCCGTCCTCCAGGCCGGGGCCTGCCGATCGTCCCCGTGCGGCCGGCCGAGAGCCACCAGGAGACAGGCGAGTGCGAAGACCAACGCGAAGCGATCATGGATCGTCGCCTGCCATGCAGCCGCCTCAAGCACCGGCAGGCTGAAGGCCCACACCCAAGCGACGACAACGCCATCGAGTCGCGACAGGCCCAGAAGACGGGCAAGGGCGAAAAGGAGCGCCGCAGCGACGACGATCGGCAGCAGGACGGCCACGTTGACCAGCGGCACAGACGTCCCGGCGACTCCGCCGAGCCACAGCACGAAGCCTAGAGAAACATTGCGCGAGAACAGCCGGTCGCGCAGCACCACCTCGCGCGCCATCCGCCAGGCGTCTTCGGCGGAGAGCGACCACGCCAGCCAGTCGCGAAACTCGACCAGCGGGAAGAGGTCGAGAAAGGCTCGACCGAAAGCGACAGCGACGACGGCCGAGACGATCGCTGCGGCAGCGAGGTCGCCGCCGGTGCGGCGAGAAGAGGAAGAATGCATCGAGCGCCGTCGATCGCAAACGACAACGCCCCGCGGATGCGGGGCGTTGAGCGGCGGGAGCCGGCAGGCCGAGACCGATCAGGCGAAGGCTGCCTGACCTCCGCTCAGTTGCGGAATCGGTAGGTGATCCGGCCGCGCGTGAGGTCGTACGGCGAGACTTCGACGGTCACCCGGTCTCCCGGGAGCACGCGGATGCGGAACTTGCGCATGCGACCGGCGATCTTGGCCAGGACGCTGTGGGTCTCGGTGACCTGGACGCGGAAATTCGAGTTGCCGAGCACTTCCGTGACCCGGCCCTCCATCTCGATCGGTTCTTCTTTCTGAATGGCTCTGCTCCTGGAAGATGAGGGAATGGACGAATGGCCGCCCGGCGCATCGGCGGTGCGATCGCGACGAGGCGGTCGATATCTCGAGGCTTGGCGTGCCGGCCGGCGCGGGTTCTTCCCCGGGGACGGCATCAAATGGCGCGGCGTTCGCGACGCCAGGCGGCTGACGGCGCCCGAACGGCGCCGATTCTAACCTCCGGATATTGAACGAAAACGTGCCGCGCCGCGGCAGATATTCCGGAGCGCCTGCGACCTCGAAGCGGTCAGCCACGGCGCGAAGCCTGCTTGATCGCCTCGCGCGCCTCACGATCGAGCTGCTTCTCGCGCTCAACCGCACGCTTGTCGTAGAGCTTCTTGCCCTGCACCAAGGCGATCTCGGTCTTGATCAGCTGCCCTCGAACATAGAGAGACAGCGGCACGACGGAAAAGCCTTTGGCCTGCGACCGACCGGCTAGCTTCTCGATCTCTCGCTTGTGCAGCAAAAGCTTGCGCGGTCGCTCGGGTAGGTGGTTCTCTCGATTGCCATGGCTGTAGGGGCTGATGTGGACCCCGGTCAGGAACGCCTGGCCGCCGCGAAACTCCACGAAGCCATCCTTGAGCTGAACTTTGCCGGTGCGCGCTGCCTTGACCTCGGTGCCAGTGAGCTGCAGGCCGGCCTCGAACCTCTCGAGGACGTGGTATTCGTGGAAGGCACGCCGATTGCTGGCGATTTGTCGGACATGGGTCGTCTCGTTCATTCTCTCGGTCCACCGACGGCCGCCTGGCCGCAAGCCGCGCATCCTATCCTGACCGCGGAAATCGACGCGGCGTCGCCCTCCATGGACAGTGGCGTCCCGCCGGGCGAGCAGCATCCGCTCCGCCGCGCCTCCCCCGGCCTCCAATCCACCGACCCAAGCGCGCCAGCCGATGCTGTCCCGCTGCGTGGGCGGGCCGGTGCTAGAGTTCCCAAGTCTCCTATGCGCCCCTTTGCCCCCTGGATCGTCGCCGTCGTTTGCGTCAGCCTGCTCGCCGTGGTCGCCGGTGCCTCGGGCCGCTCACGGCCAGAGGCCCGCATCGAAGCGCTCGAGGTCGCGGTCGAGAATCGTCGGCTGATGGTCTCCTTCCACCTCGTCGACGCCTTTGGCGACGATCTGCGACGCCGGGTCGACAGCGGGCTGCCGACCGAGCTGAGCTACGAGCTGGAGCTCAATCGCGATCGGAAACGGTGGTTCGACAAAGATCTTGAGACCAGCCGGCTTCAGGCCATCGCGATGTTCAACGCCGTCACCTCCGAGTACCTGATCAACTTCAAACAGGACGGCCGGCTGATCGAGAGCCGGATGGTGCGCGACCGCGATGACCTGATCGAGGCGATGACCCACTTCGACGGCCTCCCCGCCTTCGATCTCGACGGTCGGGACGCCGAGTCCCGCTACCTGCTGCGCGTGCGCGCCCGACTCGGTGTGCGCAACGCCTTCGGCTGGATTCCTCGCTCGCTGGCCACCGATTGGATCGAAAGCCGAAAATTCCGCGTCGGAGACGGCTGAGCGTGGATCTGCGTCGTCGCTTCCTGCGACACCGCAAAGACTCCCGACTGATCTTGGGCGGCCTGGTCGCCCTCCTCGCGATCTGCGCCTTCGTTTACTACACCCTACAGCGCGGCCGCGGCCTGCCGGCCCAGATGGCGACGAACAACGTCCTGCTCTTCGTCCTCTGGTACATCAACATCATTCTGATCCTGACGATTGTCTTCATTCTCGTCAGGAGCTTCTTCCGGCTGCTCATCGAGCGCCAGAACCGGATTCTGGGCTCGAAGTTCAAGACCCGGCTGGTGGCGACCGCCATCTCGCTGTCGCTCATCCCGGTGATGATTCTCTTCCCGTTCGCCACCCGTCTCCTGCTCGACTCGTTCGACCAATGGTTCGCCACGCCCGTTTCCGAGGTCGTGGCGGAGGCACATGCCGCCGCCGACGAGCTGGCCCGCCGTCTTGAGGAGGACGGGCTGCGCAAAGCCGGCCTGGTGCTGCGCCAGGTGATCGGGATCGATCTGCTCGACCTGTCGCAACAAGCAGATCTCCAAGATCGGCTGCAGCGCCTGCGCGCCGATCTCGATGTCGACTTTCTGGCCGTCTATGACGGCACCGAGCCGATCTACGGCACCGCAGATGTCGCCGCCGGCTTTCGCCGCATGCCCGATCCGCGCGGCCTAAAGCGATTGCTCGAACGGGCGATCGAGGACGGCGAAGCGTCCAAGGTCGTGGCCGAGCCGCTCGACGTCGAAGGGCAGCTCTACCTCGCCGCCGCGTCTGGACGCCGGTCCTCCTCCGACGCGTCAGCCGAGCCGGCCACCGTCGTCCTGGTCGGCACCTTGCTGCCTCCCGACCTGGCCGATCGCCGCGCACGCCTCATCGACGCATATCAGAGCTACCTGCAGCTCGAAGTGCAGAAGGAAGATCTGCGCGCTGCCTATCTCCTCAACCTGCTGATGGTGACGCTCCTCGTCATTCTCGCTTTCACGTCGATCAGCCTGCGGCTGGCGCGGCGGGTGACCGTCCCCATCCAGGCCCTCGCCGAAGGCACTCAGCGGGTCAGCCGTGGCGATCTCGATCACCAGGTTGACGTCGAAGTCGACGACGAGCTGGGCCGCCTCGTCACCGACTTCAACCACATGACGAGCGAGCTGCGCGCCAGCCGCACCCTGCTCGATCGCCAGAACCTAGAGCTGGCGGCCTCGAACGAGCGCATCGCGGCTGTGCTCGCCAACGTCGCCGCCGGCGTCCTGGCGATCGGCCCCGAGGGCGACATCCTGACCTGCAACAGCGCGGCGCTGGCCATCTTGGCGCAGCGCGAGGACGAGGTCGTCAGCCGACCGGCGAGCGAGGCGTGGAGCGATCCCGAACGGGCGAAACTCCGGGAGCTGGCGGAGCTGCCGCTGGTCGACGGTCAGCGGCTCGGGCGACAGCTCCAGCTGACCCTCGGCGGCGAGTGGAAAACTCTTGACGTCAAGGTCACGACCCTGCCTGACCCGGCGGCCCGGTCCGGCGGCCGGGTGCTGGTGCTCGAGGATCTCACCGAGCTGATCAAGGCGCAGAAGATGGCCGCCTGGAACGAGGTCGCCCGCCGCATCGCGCACGAGATCAAGAACCCGCTAACGCCGATCCGCCTCGCCGCCGAGCGGCTGCTGCGCAAGCACGGCGCGGCCGATCCCAACTTCGCGACGACGCTTGAACGCGGTGTCGCGACCATCACGCGCGAGGTCGACAGCCTGAAAGGGATGGTCGACGAGTTCTCACGCTTCGCCCGCATGCCCGAGCCCCGGCCGACGACGATCGACCTCGCAGCGCTCTTCGACGAGTTGGTGCACCTGCACCTCGACATTAAGCCTGGGGTCGAGCTGGCGACGCAGGTCGACGCCGGAGCCGAAACCGTCTTCTTCGACCTCGAGCAGCTCAAGCGCGTGCTTCTCAACCTGCTCGACAACGCGATCGAGGCGACCGAGGCACCCGGTCGTATCCTGCTGCACAGCCACCGAGAGGGCGATCGCCTGCACTTCGACGTGATCGACTCAGGCCGCGGCATTCGCGGCGCCGACAAAGAGAGGGTCTTCCTTCCGTACTACTCGACCAAGGGACGCGGCACCGGTCTCGGCCTAGCAATCGTCCATCGCATCGTCGGCGACCACCACGGCGAGATCGTGATCGGCGACGCGGAGCCCCGCGGCACGATCGTTTCGGTGCGCGTGCCACACACCGCGCCGCTCAACACTGCCCCGCTGAACACCGCCCCGCTGAACACCGCGCCGCGCGACACCGCCCGCTCGGCATAGACTCGTTAGATCATGACTGCGAGTTCCCGATGAAGCTCCGCATGCAGGGCCAGAGCCTGCGTCTGCGCCTGCGCCCGGCCGAGGTCGAAGCGCTCGCCGAACGCGGCCGCGTCGACGAACGGATCGTCTTCGGCCCCGAGCCCAACGAGGCGCTGACCTACGCCCTCGAGGTCGACGAGGCCGCCGCCTCGTTGACGCTTCGCCACGCGCCGGGATCGCTCACCGTCCTCGTACCGCTCGAGCAGGCCGCCGTTTGGGCCTCGAGCGATCAGGTCGGCTTCGAAGGCGAGGTCGACGTCGGCGACGAGGAGCCCCTGCGCCTGCTGGTCGAGAAGGACTGGCAATGCCTCGAGCCGCGACCCGGCGAGGACGAGAGCGACCTCTATCCTCACCCCAACGCCTGATCATCGGGCGCACGCCCGGACCGCCGCGTCAGCGTCAGATCGGGCGCGTCAGCGGCTGATCGGCTGAGGACGGCTCTGCCGAATCTCGTCGCGCAAGATCGCGGCGTCCGTGACACCGGTGCGCACAAAGCGGACGCGGCCGGTGACATCCACCACGAGCACCGTCGGCAGGCCGCTCGCGCGATAACGGCGCATCAGCGTCTGGTCGCGATCAAGCACCGTCGGCCAGGCGACCGGATGGCGTTCGAGATCTCCCCGGACGATGTCCTCGGACTCACCGATGTTGACGCCGAGGATCTGAACCTCGTCGCCCAGCTCGCTCTGCAGCCGCGCCAGCTCGGCAGCCTGCGCGCGACACGGCACGCACCACGAGGCCCAGAGATCGAGAACCATCGGCTTGCCGACGAAGTCAGGCGGCCCGAGAGACTCGCCGTCGAGCGTCGGCAGCCGGAAATCGGCCGGCGGCCAGCTGTCGGCGGCGACGGCGCCGCCTCCCTGCCGCGTCGGTTCGGGCAGAGGCGGTGCAAGCGGCGACGTGAGATCGAGGGTCCGCGCGGCGAGCGTCGAGAGGGCGCCGAGCGCCAGAGCGAGACCCACGGAGGCGGCCAGCCACAAGAGCACCGATCGCCGTGCCGCGGCCCGGCGCCCCGTGGCCGTCTCGCCGGCCGGCAGCGAGGGGGTCGATCTTCCGAGGTTCACGGAGCCTCCACCGCCGGCGCCTCGTCCGCCGCATCGGTGGCAAGTGGAGGCGCCTGGCGCAGCGCCGACAGCGCGGTCACGATCTGGCGCCCCGTTTCGGCCTCGAGCTCCAGGACGACCTCGCGCCCCGAGACGGTCGCCGGCTGGCGCCCGTCGGCTGCCGAATACAGAGCGATCTCCAGCGGCTCATCGTCGCCCACCAGCTGGATCTCGAGCTGCGGCTCGCCGAGCGTCGCGCGGCGAGCCGAGTCCGGGGTCACCTCGAGCGCCCGCGCCTCCGCGACGGCGTACAGGAGGTCGCTCGCCACGCCGTAGTCGATCGCCTCCGGCGCGCCGCCGTCGAGCGATCGGGTCCAGTCTCGCTCCCCCCGGGTCAGAGAGAGCTCGCCATCGGCCGTCCGCACGATCGCAGCGTCGAGACTGAAGACCTGGACCGGGGCCAGCGCGCGCGAGCGCCAGCCGGCAGGCGCGAGCCCCAAAGCCTCGACCACTGCCGGCGCATCGATCTCGACGAACTGTCCGTCAACCTCGGCCAGCCGGTTCGCGCTGCCGACAGAGATCGGCGCCCCGAACGCAATGTCGAGCGGCTCGGCGCGGCCCTCGAGCACGAGGCCCAGCCGGCCTCCAGTGTTCGCCTCAGCCGGGGCTTCATCGAGGAACCGCTGCGCCGCCAGACCGTCGAGCGCGCCCAGAAGGCGATCGACCTCCTGCGGGTCGGCGACATCCTGAATCGGCTCGCTAATGCGGTAGCCACGCTCTTCGTGTCGCTCGAGGACGACTGCCGGTGCGAGGGGATCTGCCGGCTCGAGGCGGATCGAAGAAAGGCGCGTGCGCACGCCGCGCAGAAGGGTCGGATCGCGCCAGGCCGACGGGTCGCGCGCGATCGTTTCCACCAGATCCGCCCCGAATGCCTCGTAGCGCATGCCGCCGGTCTCGACCAGCACACCGCCGCCGAGGGCCAGCTCCGCGCCGAAGACAATCTCGACCGGCGGGGCGTCGGCGGCACTCAGGCGGGCGACGGCGCGCGGCGCGTCGAAGCCCATCGCCGCGTCGTCGGCCGGGTCCGCGGCGCCCAACTCGCGATCGTGGCGCAGCTCGGACAGGCGATCGAGCAGCGAGCGAACCTGCGCACCGTCGGCCGGAGCGTCGAACGGCTCGACCACGCGCCAGCCGCCAGCGGCACCGTCGAGGGTCAGATCGAGACCGTCCGCGACGGCCTCGGCCTCGCCGTCGTTCGTGGTCTCCGTCTCGGGCTCGGGCACGCGCTCGAGGATGATCCGGCGTTCGGCGGCCTCGAGCTCGACGGACACGATGTCTTCCGTATCCAGGCCGTCGGCAGCCAGATCCAGAACTCGGGTCGCCTGTTCGCGCCGCTCGTCGGACGACGGCAGATCCCGCTCGACGAAGAAGATGAAGCCGCCGAGTCCAAGAGCGAGGGCCGCCAGAACGGCGAGGGTGCGCAGGTTCATCGGAGCCACTTCATCGGATCAGCGCCGGCGCCGCAGCGTGGTCCAGATACCGAAGGCGACCGCAAGGCCCGGCATCAGCAGCAGAACGACGAGAACCAGCGACCACATCTCGCCGGGCGGCAGTTCGAGGCGGGTGGAGTTGGGCTTGCGGCCTTCGATATCGAGCAGCTGCTCGCGCTCGACCAGCCAGTTGAACGCGTTCAGAAGCAGGATGCCGTTGGCACCGTTGGCGAGCTGCGCGTCCGAGGCGAAGTCGCTGTCGCCGATCACGACCAGCCGCCCCGCGGCGTCCGGATCGGACACCGCGGGCTCGACGTCTGGCTCGAAGACCGGCACCGGGTCGGCCGCAGCGTCGGCCGCAAGGTCGGCCGCGGGGTCGGCCACCGTGTCGGCATCGACCGTCGGCGCCGCGGGTTCGTCGGCCACGAGCCCCGACCCGGTCGCCTCGGAGACAGCCTCCGCTGCTGCGTCGACCGCGGAACCGCCAACGGAATCGACCTGCTCGAGCTCGCTCGACCCGAGCTTCGGCGCCGCTGGTTCCTCGGCCACCCGAGCGGTCACCGTCGCGGCGACGGCCAAAGGCACCGGACCGAGAAGGTCCTCGCCGCCCGGCGCCACGCCGTCGAGACTCGCGAGATCTGTCTCACCCCACCCCGCGTCCGAGGTGAAGACGAGCTCGTCCAGCTCGACACCGTCAGGCGCCGGCGCCGTTCGGGTCACCGAGCGGGCGATCGGCAGCAGCACGGGAAGCTGGCCCGACTCGAGTCCCTCGACGATCGGATGCTGGCCGTAGCTCGCCGTATAAAGAGCCTCGGGGCCGTAGAACGGCATGGCGCTCGTGGGGTCGAGAACCAGATCGGGTCGCAGCTCGATGCCGAGCTGCACCAACCACGACGACAGGCCGAGATCGACCACGCCGGTCGCCTGGCCGTCGAGCGCAGGATCGAGCAGCAGAAGCATGCGCCCGCCCTCCGCGACGTAGCGCTGAAACATCGCGACCTCGGAAGGAAGGAAGGGCCGGCGCGGGCCGGCGACGAGCACCAGGTCCGTGCCTGCCGGTACCGATTCGGCGGCGATCGACGACCACGATTCGATCTCGAAATTGTCGCCCCCCACCAAGTCGCGGAGCTGCGACAGGCCGGCACCATCGGCGGTCGGCTCGAGGGTCAACTCGCCGTGGCCTGTGGTGATCAGAATCCGCGGCTTACGCGCCTCGACCAGCGCCAGAATCGCACCGGTGATCATCTTCTCACCGCGGAACTCGGCGACCGACGGCGCCTGACCCGGCATGCCGTCGTAGGCGTACTCGGCCAGCTCGAACTCCTGGATGATCCGCCGATCGTCGCCCGAGGCCACCACCAGGACGTTGCGCCGCTCGATGCCGTAGCGCTCAACCATCTGCTCCAGCTCGAGGCGGTCGCGCGCGGCGTCGAGATCCCGCCGGCTGACGCGGCTGGGGTTGGCTGCGACATAGCGATCGAGCAGCTCGTCGACCTGGGTGAAAAGCTCGCTGCCGGGGTCGATCACGGTCACGAGGTCAATGTCGCGATCGAGCTCGGCAACGACGCGTTTCGACTTCTCGGACAGCGTGTACAGCTCGGCGCCGGTCCAGTCGAAGCGCTGATGGTGGCGCCAGGCGAGATAGTTCACCATCGCCCAGATCAACAAGACCAGCAGCGCACCGACGCCGAGCGTCGAGCCGATCACCCAAGGGCGGCGGCGGGACGGGGGGGCACTCATTGTGGACTCTCCATCACTGGACCCGGTCATCGGCTCAGCTCCCTCGCCGCGCGTCGAGCGCGCGGACCGTGAAGAGGAGGAACACCGCCGTCGTCGAGAGGTAGTAGACCAGCCGGCGGGTATCGACGATGCCCTTCGCCAGCTCCTCCGAATGGGCGACCAGGTTGGCGTAGCCGAGCACCGAGCGGACCGTCTCGTCGCGCACCAGATCACCGGCCCAAGGGCCGATCCACAGCATGACGATCAGACCGAACGCGATGACGGCGGCAACGATCTGATTGCGTGCCCATACCGAGGCAAAAAGGCCGACCGCCAGGAAGAGCGCACCGATCGAGACCGTGGCCAGATAGCCCGCTGCGATCGGCCCCCAATCGAGGTCGAGATGGCGCTCGAGCATCGCCGGGTAGGCCAGCGTCGGCAGCCACAGAAAAATCCAGAAGGCGAGGGCGGCGAAGAACTTCGCCAGCACCACCTGCGCGGCGGTGATCGGCGCCGTCATCAACGACTCAAGCGTGCCGCTGCGCCGCTCCTCGCTGAGCAGCCGCATGGTCAGAATCGGCGTCACCGAGACCAACACCAGCCAGTACACGATGTTGCTGAAGAAGATCTCGAAGGGCGTCACGCCGGGGACCGCGGCCGGATCGGTCAAGAAACCGACGATCATCACGAAAAGCCCTCCCTGCACGAAAAGCAAGAAGGCGAGGACGACCCAGGCGATCGGCGACACGACGTAGGCGCGCAGCTCGCGGTCGAAGACGGCAAGAAAGGCGTTCACGACGCAGCCTCCTCACCGCCGGCGGCGCGCGCCGTCAGGCGGACGAACACATCCTCGAGCGACACCCGTCGCTCGGCCAGCTCGAGCAACACCCAGCCGCGCGCGACAGCCAGGCGGAAGACGTCGGCGCGGCGATCGGCGTCGGCCGCGCAGTCGAGGCGAAAGCGCCCCGGTTCCTCGAGCGACGCAACCGACTCGACGCCGTCGAGGGCGGCGAGCGCTGCTGAGGTCTCCGGCTGGGCGACCTCGCCGAGCGGCACGCCGTCAGCGTCGGCGAGGGTCAACGTCAGCTCGACGCCACCGCGCGCGGCGTTCTGCAGCTCACGCGGAGTTCCTTCGGCGATCAGCCGACCGCCGTCAATGATCAGCACACGATCGCAGAGCGCCTCGACCTCGGGCAGGATGTGGGTCGAGAGGAGCAGGGTGCGCTCGCGCCCGAGATCGCGGATCAGCTCGCGGATGGCGATGATCTGCTTGGGATCGAGGCCGACCGTCGGCTCGTCC
>JBCBCF010000033.1:0-22287 GCA_038530905.1 Acidobacteriota bacterium | reverse complement strand
CCGCCCCCCCCCCCCGTCCCCCCCCACCGTCCCCCCCCCCCCCCCCCCCCCACCGTCCCCCCACACCGTGAGGGGACACATCAGGGAACAGGGAACAAGGCTCCAGAACGGAGAGCTGACGCTCTCCGCGGTGCGGTGCCGGAAGGCGATCCGCCGGAGCCCGGGACGTACGGATGGGTCGCCCAACTCTTCGAGTCCGCGGGGGTCCAGCTGGAACGCCCGGAGATCGTGCGGGTCCTCGCGGCGATGAAGGGGGCCCGAGCTCGCCTCGGCGAGCCGGACGGCCAGCGCCAGGCCATCGCCGCGCTCGAGGGAGCGCGGCTCGACAGCGCCCGAGACCCCCTGCGGCGGGCCCTCTCGGCGCTCGAGGATCTCCGCGAAGGGCTCCGCCCCGGCCGTCGCGACGCGGGGCTGGACCAGGAGACGCTCGCGCGCGCCGAGGCCGAGCTGACCGGAGGCGACGCGTGACGCCACGCCGCGCTCTCGGCTCCTGGCTCTGCGCCGACTGCGGCGAGGCGATGCGCGGCACCGCCCCCCAGTCGAGTCTCTGCCTGCGCTGCGCTCGGGAGGCCGCCGGTCCCGAGCCCCTCGCCCCGCCGGCCGATCGCGCGGTCCACCTGGCGGCCCGCGGCTGGCCCGACGATCTCGTCGCCCCCTTCGATCCAGCGAGCCTGCCCGGCGGCCGCTGGCCGACGCTGCGCGGGATGGATCTCGCCATCTGGCACGGCGGCCAGCCCACCGCCCTCACGATCTCCGGCCCAGTGGGCACTGGGAAGTCGATGGCGGCGACCGAGCTGTGCTGGCGCTTCGCGACCGAGACCCCCGGCACGTCGATCGCCTACGTCACCGGCCGGGAGCTGGCCCACCGCGTCGCCCGCGGTGACGATCGGCGGCTCCTGCAGGTCGAGGCGCTGCTGGTCGACGACATCGATCGGGGGGTGATGGGCGAGGGGTGGGAGCTCGTCAACTCGGTCCTTCTGCCGCGGCTCGGCGGCGAGCGCATCACCCTCGTCACGACGAACCTCCATCTGACGAAATCGCAAGGCCGCCGATCGTCGCTCTTCGAGGCGAGCGCGCCTCTCGCCGACCGGCTCCGGAGCCGCGGGCTGATCTGGCTGACGCAGGGCGCGAGTCAGCGTCGCGCCTGGTCGGGAGGCTCGAGCTGATGGGGCGCCGTGGGCCGAGGAACACGGCCGCGGTCGATCAAGAGCGCCGAGCGCTCGATCGCTTCGCAGCGTGGGAAGAAGGCGCCGGTGCCGTGGTCGATCGCGCCCGCGCCGGCGACGTGCTGGCGCAGGGCCGGGTGCTGCAGGCGGTCGACGATGCGGTGGCGCTCGGCGCGCGCCAACTCGCGGCCGCGGAGGTGCTCGGGCTCTCGCCGCGGACCCTGCAGCGCTGGAGGCGGCGAGCATGACCGGGCCACACCTCGGACGGCTACCGTACAGCGAGGAGGTCGAGCGGGCTGTGCTCGCGGTGGTGCTGCTGGAGCCCGAGCTGCACGGCCGCCTCGCCGGATCTCTCGACGACGAGGATTTCCACATCGAGCGGCACCGGGACATCTGGGCCGCCTACGGTCGACTCGCGGAGTCGGACCGGCCGATCGACCTGCGGACGGTCCAGGCAGCGCTGGAAGACGCCGGCGCCCTTCAGCGCGTCGGCGGGCTCGCCTACCTCGCGGGCCTCGACGTCGACCTGCCCGATCTCTCGAGGTGGCGCCACTACCGGGACCTCCTCGTCGACCGCTCGGGTCGCCGGGCCCTCGTGCAGGCGGCGGAGCAGGTGATCCACGACGCCGGCACGGCCGGGGCCCGAGAGCTGGCGGCGCGCGTCGAAGGCGTCGCGAAAACAGTCGGCTACAGGGCCGTCGGCTCCCGATTGCGGCCGTGGGATGACTGCGTGGCATCTGCGCTCGACCAGATCGAGCGCCGCGCCGGCGAGTCGAGCCCGTCCGGCCTCATGACCGGCATCGACGAGTGGGACATGCGCGCGCTCGGCCTGCACGGCGGCGAGCTGGGGATCGTCGCAGGCCCGACCGGGCACGGAAAATCGGTCGTCGGCCTCTACCTCGCGGCACATACAGCGCTCACGCTCCAGGTGCCGACGGCGATTTTCAGCCTGGAGATGTCCGCCGGGCAGGTCGCCGAGCGCATCCTGGCGGCGTGGACCGGGGTCGGCCTCTCGGAGATGCGCGCCGGCCGTCTCTCGGACGCTGCGATGAACATGCTCTACGCGGCGGAGAAACAGCTGAAGGACGCCCCGCTCCACATCTGCGACGACATGCGCGGTCTCACGCCGACGCGCGTGGCGGCCGAGTGCCGCGGCCTCAAGGCCGACGGCGGGCTCGGCCTGGTGGTGGTGGACTACCTCCAGCTGCTCGAGGCGGACGGCCGGTACGCCAACCGCAACCTGGAAATCGGCTCGATCTCGCGATCCCTGAAGCAACTCGCCGTCGAGCTCGAGGTGCCGGTCGTCGCGCTCTCCCAGCTCAGCCGCGGCCAGCGCGGACCGCTCGAGGCGCCCCAGCTGAAAGACCTGCGCGACAGCGGCGCGCTCGAGCAGGACGCCGATTTCGTGCTCTTCGTCCAGCGTCCGGAGCTGATCGACAAGGCCGACCCGAGCCACCGCGGCGTCGCGTGGCTTTACAACCGGAAACATCGCTCGGGCCCGAGCGGCTACGACATCGAGCTGGTCTTCGACGGCCCGACCGCCTCGATCCGGCCGGCTCACCAGCGGGCGCCGTGGTGACATGACGTGGCTCGTCGCCCCTTGGTCTCCCTCTGCTCTGGAGGAGGGCGACTCGACCTCGCCGTCGATCGAGCGCTTGGCGACGACTCGACTCGCACGGTGCTGTACGTGGAGAGGGAGGCTTTCGCTGCGGCGTACCTGGCGGGTGAGATGGCGGCGGGGCGGCTGGATCCAGCTCCTGTCTGGTCTGACGTCAAGAGCGTCCCGCGAAAAGTCCTCAAGGCAGTTCGAAGAGTGGCTGAACCCGCAGCCGGCGCGGTCCTCGCCGCCGGCTTCCCGTGCCAGCCGTGGAGCTCGGCAGGAGCTGGTGGCGGCACCAGTGACCCCCGGTGGCTGTGGCCCGCGATCGGCCGTGCCGTTCGCCATCTTCGATCCGGCCTCATCTGTCTGGAGAACGTCTCAGGTCTCGCTGCTGGAGGACTCGGACATGTCCTCGGCTCGCTGGCCGCTCGCGGGTATGACGCGGCTTGGACGTGCCTTCGAGCATCGGACGTTGGAGCACCTCATCGACGGCGCCGGCTCTTCCTCGCCGCTGTGCGGCGCGACCTGGGACCGAGGGGAGTACCCCACCCCGACGGCAGCGAGCTACGGGACCAGCCAGAACGAGGGCGAGGTCCCGCACGATCGCCCGAGCCGAGGAACTCCGAGTCTCGAGACATGGGCTCGGGCATGGTCCACGCCGACCTGGGGAACTCCCTGCGCGCGCGACGGCAAGGGGCCATCGAATTACGACAAATGCCTTGCGCGCCAGGTGTCTACGCTCCAGGCAGGGACGACCTGGCGGACTCCGATGGTGGCGGATGCAACCGCTTCAAGCCGGCCAGACCGAAGGGACAGTCCGTTCCTGGTGAGCCTGGCCAGCCAGGTGTCTACCCTCCAGGTCCCGACGACCCAGCGTGGGACGACCTCGCAACAAACTATTCAGGATGGCTCCCGGCAGTCGACGCGGGCAACCGGGCCGCCGCTGAATCCCCTCTTCGTGATGTGGCTCATGGGCTGGTGTCGACCAGCCGCCGAGACCTCCTGCGCCTCGCCGGCAACGGCGTCGTGCCCGACCAGGCCGAGACAGCATTCCGCTACCTTTTCGCACAGCTCCGCACTCTCTGACCTCGAGGCGCCGTGATGGGATCGATCAGCTCTTTCGAAGACATCGCTCGCGTGGCTGCTCGGCTCGAGCAGTTTCTGGATGGCCAGGAGTCGATGCAGGTCGATCCGGTGGTGTCCCGGGTCGCGAGCGCAGCTCGGCCTGAAGAGAAGCGGCAGATTCTTCGGCGCGTCGACCTGAAGACCTACCTCAACGTCGGCGAGGGGAAGCTCACGGACCTGCTGCATGGTCGGATCAAGGGGCTCCCAGCGTTTCCGGATCCGGTGCTCTACGGACACAACGGCTCGACCGCGTGGCGTCGGGACGATGTCGATCGATGGATTGCCCAGCTGCCGACGGTCGGCGCCGGCGGTGAAGTCGCGGCGCCACCCGTGGCACAGCTCGGTCCCCGTCGGATCGATCTAGACCGCTAGCGCGACCCGCCGATCGCGCGCGGATTCGACCAGCTCGTCGACTCGGTCGGCGAGCATCTGCCAGGCCTCCGCCATCTCCTCGCCGTACTCCGCGAGGTTGTAGTGCAGGTCGTGAATATCTCCCGCGGTGTGCTGAGTGCAGAGGCGGGCGATCCGCCCAGGGATTTTGAGCTCGCCGAAGAGCGTCGCCGTCGTGCGACGAAGCATCCGGACACCGCAGCTGCGGCCCACGCCGGCACGCCGAGCGATCCGCCGAGAAACCTCCCACACCGACGTCGGAAGGATCGGCTTCGCGGGGTCGCGTCCCGGAAAGAGAAAGGGCGAGCCCGCTGGCAGTCGCTCGACGATCGCCTGCGCCTGACGAGACAGGTGAAGGCGGTGGGGGACTCCGGTCTTCGTGACGCCGGCAGGGATCGAGATCACGCCGTTGGCGAGGTCCGTCCACTGACGCGCGAACAGCTCCTCGCCGCGGGTCGTGCAGAGCACCGCCATCTGAAGCGCTCGAGCGCTGACGGAGTCTTCTTCCTCGCATGCCAGGTAGAACGCGCCGAGCTCGGCGTCAGTGAGCCGCGTCCGTTTCGGCTTCTCCTTGAAGACCCGGCCTACGCGGTCGAAGGGGCTGGACTCGATCGCCCCAGAAACGACCGCGTGGCGGTAGAGCGAGACGAGCGTCGAGCGGACGCGATTTGACTGATAGCCGCCTCGCTGGTCGCGGATATCGGTCAGGAAAGCGTGCCCGTCTGCAGGTGTGACGTCGGAAGCAACGCGGTCGCCGAACGAAGGGAGGATGTACACCTGCACCTTCCTCCTCTCCTCGGGAAGCGATCGAAGGGGCTCGGATCTCGACTCGAGGTGGTCGAGGTAGGCGTCTGCAAGGTCTCCCACAGTCGGCGGGGGAGGCGGCTCACTGGCCGGCAGAGCGTCAGGATCCTCGCCGCGTCGAAGAATCACTCGCCTGCGCGCAACCTCCTCTCGAGCCCCCGCGAGACCACAGGCGGCGTCCGTGCGAGCAGGCACGACACGAAACTCGCCGACCAGCTTCATCGTCCGTAGGCCACCCGGAGCGGTATACCGGTGATAAAAACTTTTCGCCCCCGAGGGCTCGACCCGCACGACGAGCCCGGTCGTGTGGGGATCGGTGACGTCGTAGCGCCGGCTCCGAGGCCCGAGCGCCTTGATCGATCGATACGTCAGGCTGGATCTTCCCATCGCTTCCCCCCGGGTCTTCTCTCGTAGTCCATGTCGAACGAAGTGTAGACCGCCGCGTATACCAGCGATCCCAAATAACGAGGGTGCTGCACGGTGGCGCAGAGCGATCATATCACGGCAAGTCGCCTGTTTTGATGGGCTTAGGGTGTCTTCAGGGGTCGCTGATGGGTGGTCTCTAGCTGACTACGGATCAGAAGGTTTGGGGTTCGAATCCCTACGGGTGCACCACATTCCCCTCCGCCGCCCGTCAAGCCACGAAAAAGCCCGCCCTCCGGCGGGCTTTTCTGTTTCTAGATGCGAACTGGCTGGGGGCCTCGCCCGGCTGCGGCACCAGGCGTCGGCTCTCCGCTGCGTTCCAAGTTTTCGTCGGCCTTGGCGGTCGAGGTGATCTGATCCGTCGTCAGACGGGATGATTTTTAGTTGCTGCACAACCTTTTCTGGCCGGTCGGTCGGGGAGGGCTGGAGCAACGATCCCCGCGGTGGCGGGGAAGCCTCATCGGCGGTGACTTTGCCCACCATGAAGACGGGCCGATCCCCGCGGGTGCGGGGCAGCTGTTTGCATCGTCAACGCCGGCAAGGGCTGGCGCGGCCGATCCCCACGGGTGCGGGGCAGCCAACTGCGAAGAGGTCCCGGCGTACTCGACCGTGGGCCGATCCCCACGGGTGCGGGGCAGCCACGACGAACAACTCTCCGGAGGCGCTCGCGGAGGGCCGATCCCCGCGGGTGCGGGGCAGCCGCCGCTTCATCCATCGCCAGAGGGCGGGGACGCGGCCGATCCCCGCGGGTGCGGGGCAGCCAGAGAACTCGTCCCGACCAGACGTTCGAAGAGAGGCCGATCCCCGCGGGTGCGGGGCAGCCGAACGCGAGCTGATCGCGGCGATCCACGAGATCGGCCGATCCCCGCGGGTGCGGGGCAGCCCCAGTCGCTGGCTATCTCGAGATCCTAGATAACGGCCGATCCCCGCGGGTGCGGGGCAGCCATATTTCCGTCCTTCTCGACGATGATCGGGTAGGGCCGATCCCCGCGGGTGCGGGGCAGCCGGATTCGAGCGGCCGGCCGTTTCGACCGCGAGAGGCCGATCCCCGCGGGTGCGGGGCAGCCAGCCGTTCGCTTCGACGACCCCGGAATCGAAGAGGCCGATCCCCGCGGGTGCGGGGCAGCCTCACAATCATCGAATATCCACTAGCAGCCTCTCGGCCGATCCCCGCGGGTGCGGGGCAGCCGTCGATGGACGCCCCACCGTCGTCTTCGGCTCGGGCCGATCCCCGCGGGTGCGGGGCAGCCAGAAGCGAAGGCTGTAGTCCCCACTGAGGATCCGGCCGATCCCCGCGGGTGCGGGGCAGCCGTCTTGAGGTTGCGCACTGGGCCGCACGCTGCAGGCCGATCCCCGCGGGTGCGGGGCAGCCGACTCGATGTAGCCAGCGATCTCGCCAGACTCCGGCCGATCCCCGCGGGTGCGGGGCAGCCAGAGAGGCGATCCGCTGGCCGAGCTCGAGGATGGGCCGATCCCCGCGGGTGCGGGGCAGCCGTCCGTACGTTGACCCGGATGGGTGAGCACCAGGGCCGATCCCCGCGGGTGCGGGGCAGCCTCGAGCTTGGTCGAGTCGAGGTGCATGGGCGTGGGCCGATCCCCGCGGGTGCGGGGCAGCCCTCGGTGCCGCGCTCGACCTCGGTGACGAGGTCGGCCGATCCCCGCGGGTGCGGGGCAGCCTCCTCAACCTCGGCCCACAGCCAGGTGGCGCCCGGCCGATCCCCGCGGGTGCGGGGCAGCCGCATCGCGCCTTAAAGAGGGGGTCGCGGCGGCGGGCCGATCCCCGCGGGTGCGGGGCAGCCGTGAGCGGTGAGGTCGGCCGTGTCCTGCTGTCCGGCCGATCCCCGCGGGTGCGGGGCAGCCCATGAGCGGGCACTGAGAGCCTTCGACTCGACGGGCCGATCCCCGCGGGTGCGGGGCAGCCTGCCACGGCCGGCGAGATGGAGCAGCTCAAGAAGGCCGATCCCCGCGGGTGCGGGGCAGCCTTCGTCTTTGGACTTCCCGGCTCTGAGCTGTTCGGCCGATCCCCGCGGGTGCGGGGCAGCCGAATCTCCCGCGCAGCCAAGCTGCCACGCGATCGGCCGATCCCCGCGGGTGCGGGGCAGCCGGCACACTGACCGTTGGGCGCGCGCTCGATCGCGGCCGATCCCCGCGGGTGCGGGGCAGCCCGGGACGCCTGCGACGAGACCAGCATCGCGTTCGGCCGATCCCCGCGGGTGCGGGGCAGCCGGGATGAACAGATTCGACTCGATCTGAAAAGCAGGCCGATCCCCGCGGGTGCGGGGCAGCCCTCATTTCTCGAGAGTCTGCTCAGTAGACAAAGGGCCGATCCCCGCGGGTGCGGGGCAGCCTTGCCTCGACAATGTCGGTCTCCCCGTCCCATAGGCCGATCCCCGCGGGTGCGGGGCAGCCGACGACAGCATCGAAGATGCGTTCACTCAAGGCGGCCGATCCCCGCGGGTGCGGGGCAGCCGGTCGGTCAGTTGCAGTTTCTCGACGAAGAGCCGGCCGATCCCCGCGGGTGCGGGGCAGCCTGCCGATCTCGGCATGGTGTCTCGGATGGGGTAGGCCGATCCCCGCGGGTGCGGGGCAGCCCCTCTTCACCTAGCGCTCTTCTACGCCGGATCAGGCCGATCCCCGCGGGTGCGGGGCAGCCGAACTACCGGCCGAATGCCATTGTCGACGTCGAGGCCGATCCCCGCGGGTGCGGGGCAGCCGTACCGGATCGGAAGCTTGCATGTGGCGAGATCGGCCGATCCCCGCGGGTGCGGGGCAGCCTCGTCGAGGATGCCCGGAACGTCCGATGGATCCGGCCGATCCCCGCGGGTGCGGGGCAGCCTCGCCCAGGGCCTGGCCAAGGCCGCCCTCGTCCGGCCGATCCCCGCGGGTGCGGGGCAGCCCCGAGCGTTTCAATGCGCCATCTGATCGTCGACGGCCGATCCCCGCGGGTGCGGGGCAGCCAGGCGAGTTGCTTTCGGTGTGGACGAAGATGGAGGCCGATCCCCGCGGGTGCGGGGCAGCCCCTCTATTAAGCTCTTCTCTGTAGTCCCTGATGGGCCGATCCCCGCGGGTGCGGGGCAGCCACCAGACGGATCTTCATCCCCGGCCTTGAAAGAGGCCGATCCCCGCGGGTGCGGGGCAGCCGCCTGGCAAGAGGGCCTGTCCGGAAGGACAGAAGGCCGATCCCCGCGGGTGCGGGGCAGCCAAGGTGGGACGATCTCTTCTGCCTGGTCTGCGAGGCCGATCCCCGCGGGTGCGGGGCAGCCAATCCATGCTGAAACTGGCTCATGCGCACGACGGGCCGATCCCCGCGGGTGCGGGGCAGCCTCGACGACATGGACTACACGGTCGACACCGAGCGGCCGATCCCCGCGGGGCGGGGCAGCCCTCGAACTGCCTCGGGTCCATCCCCTCAAGCGCGGCCGATCCCCGCGGGTGCGGGGCAGCCTCCTTTGACAGGTATGGCGGAGGAGGAGGAGGCGGCCGATCCCCGCGGGTGCGGGGCAGCCCCTGGATCGGCGAGGTAGAAGGACCTCGCCGTCGGCCGATCCCCGCGGGTGCGGGGCAGCCCCGCCGAAAGGCGATCCGCCGGAGCCGGGAACGGGCCGATCCCCGCGGGTGCGGGGCAGCCCTCGACCTCGCCCAGCAGCCAGGCGCATCCAGAGGCCGATCCCCGCGGGTGCGGGGCAGCCCGGGCCTGCATTGGCATCCTGAACGCTCCGCGCGGCCGATCCCCGCGGGTGCGGGGCAGCCGAGTTCCGCGTGCGCTGAGGACCGCGAACACGGGGCCGATCCCCGCGGGTGCGGGGCAGCCGAAAAACTCCTCTCCCTCTTCGGTCAGCTCCTCGGCCGATCCCCGCGGGTGCGGGGCAGCCGGCGGCACTGCTGACCTGCTCGCCAAAGGCGAAGGCCGATCCCCGCGGGTGCGGGGCAGCCGGGTTCTCGATCTCGGCCAGACCGGAAATTCGAGGCCGATCCCCGCGGGTGCGGGGCAGCCCTTCGGCGATGTCGATCGTCGCAACCGGATACGGGCCGATCCCCGCGGGTGCGGGGCAGCCGGATCGTGGAGGCGGCCCGGGCGATCGTCTTGGGGCCGATCCCCGCGGGTGCGGGGCAGCCTGGACGAGGTCATTCTTACTGTGTGACTCATTCGGCCGATCCCCGCGGGTGCGGGGCAGCCGCCGTTCAGCTCGATTACGACTGCCAAGCCGCCGGCCGATCCCCGCGGGTGCGGGGCAGCCCACCCCTTGGTCCTGCGAGGGCCCACAGCACAGGGCCGATCCCCGCGGGTGCGGGGCAGCCAGCAAACCCGCCTGGCGGGTCTGGAGCTCCGAGGGCCGATCCCCGCGGGTGCGGGGCAGCCGAGAGAGCAGATCCTCGAGAAGTGGCGCGATGAGGCCGATCCCCGCGGGTGCGGGGCAGCCATCGTCGCCGAACAGCGAGGCGATCAGGTCCAGGGCCGATCCCCGCGGGTGCGGGGCAGCCGGCCGAGCTGCGCGCGAAAATGGACGAGGTCAAGGCCGATCCCCGCGGGTGCGGGGCAGCCTGGGGGCTTTGAGAGGAGGCAGGTCCGGGCGCGGGCCGATCCCCGCGGGTGCGGGGCAGCCTCTGCGACAGTCTGTCGCAGAGAGGTCAAAGTCTGACCGACGAGTCGCTTCGTTTCAAGTCAGTCTTCAGTTGTCAAAGAAGCGAGACTCGCGTCGGTGGGATGCTCTCTGAGGAGGTAGAGACCGTCCAGGTTCCAAAGCTCTTTCTTCGGAAGCCCGAGCGCCCGAACCTCTTGCCCGCCCCGCTGGGCGCGGTCGGGCCAGGTCATCAAGATGGCCTGATCAGGGTCCTCACCGTCGTACCAACCTTCGAGAACTGCCCAAACACGCTCTCGCACCCCTGCGGTCATCCGCGGAGCGGTGTAGACCCCAGGAGCGATCTCACACATGCAAGAGGCGAGGAAGCCGCGGAAGCGACCCGGTGCATTACGCGTCACGACGATCGTCATCGGCATCGATCAGTCCTTTGATGCGTTCGATCATCGCTGCCACCACTTTTTCTTTTCGGAACCGCTCTCCAGCGAGCGAGCGGACATGCCGTTCGAGCGAACGCCGCTCGTCGTCGCGGAATCTCTGAACTGCCTCAAACGCCACAGGAATCAAGACGCTATCGCGGAACAGATCGCTGACGTCGAGGGCGAAGGCGTGTCCTGCCTCTTCATGGATGAACCCAAGCTGAGGAATGGCCCCGGCTGCCGCGACCGCCACGAGAGCTGCGCCTTCGAGAGCGCTCGACGCGTGGTTGATGGCCTGGTTCGGAAGGTCCGCCGTCTCGGGCCGATTGCGATCGTAGCGTCGCCCGTGCCAGCGAATGCCGTATTGCTCAGCGAGTCTGCGGTAGGTTGCCTTCATCCGTGCGCCCTCCAGCCCTCGCAAGGCATTGAGGTCTCTCGGCGCGAGGATCTCTCCGAGGCGCATCGCAAACATCCGGCGTGCCACTTGGATTCGTGCGTCCGGATCCGACCACAGCCTCGCGTGACGCCTCGCTCGTGCTGAGGTTTCGGGTCCAGCGGGCAGGCTGGCGTAGAAGCGGACGCCTCCGCGCCCGGTGGCGACCATGCCGACGCCGTGGCGGGCCAGTAGACGGAGCGCGTCATGGCTGACGCTGACGCCAGGCTCGAGCAAGAGGCACGACAGCATCTGAAAGGGGATTGCATATTCACCCGGCGGCAGGTCCTCCGAGCCAGCGGTGAGAAAGCGCAGCGTGCCGTTCTCGACCCAAAGCTTGCCTTTCGAAAGCCAGAGCAGACCGTGCCGATCCGCATGGGGAATCTTCGCGCTCTCGAGACCGAGGCGTCCCTTCAGCATCGCAAGGTCGTTTTAGGACGGAGGCCGGAGTAAGAGCATGCCGAAGCCAAAGGCCTTGTGGCGCCCGACTCCGCGGGAGACGGCCTTGCGAAAAAGGTCCACGTCGGTGATGCGCAGGTTGCCGCGAAGCAAGGCATCGGGGCGCTCAGAGACTGAAGGCTTCCTCTCGTTTGCTCCGGCCTGGGTGCGACGGAGTACGCGGACGCGACGGAAGGCGTGCAGGTGGCACTCCTCCAGCTGAGCAGCTTCGCCGAGACGATCGGCCAGCCAGTCGCGATAGGTCGTGGCTCGATCGACCTCCTCCCCTTGGACCTTGTGGCGATGAAGGAAGACATCGAGCTCGCGACCCTTGGGAAATGTTTTTGGACCCTTCACCCAGTCGACTGTCGTCTTGCGGAAAAAACGCATGATGGGGCAGGCACGCAGCTCGAATCCAAGCCGCCGACCGCTCGTGAAGAGCGAATCCGGCATCGGCTTCGTTGCAAGAACGCCGGATCGTCCCAGTTGATGGGCGTCGGGGAGAGCGAACTCATCCTCGGCCTTGCGGAGGCGATGCGCGTCGACCCGGCAGTAGCCGAGAACCGTGAGATGCCGATTCGACCCGCTGCCTGGGCGGGAGGCCGTGCTGAGCGCACGCATCGGGCGAAACGGCTGCGGTGCTAGCTCGCCAAAACGCGCTGCGAGATGGGCATGGATCGGATAGCCCAGGTCGTCGGCCGCCCTCTTTGGCTCGCCGTAGGGGTCGAGCCATTTGTTCTTCTGACTCAGCCGCATCAGCTCGAGGACATCGAGCTGGATCTGCGCCAGGAAGAGCTCAGGCGTCATCGCTCGCCTCCTCGACGGCCGGCGCGATTTGGCCTCGGCGCACGAAGCGGCGTCCGGTGTGGACCTGATTGGCCCAGTCGCGCCGGTCGTAGACCGGCTGGCGCTCGTCGGCAATGGACGCTTCTGCCGGCGCGTCACTGTCTGGCCACCAAAGCGCGAGGGATGCACCATCGTCGCGGCGCAAGGCCGAGCGGGGCCGCGGAGCCCCGATGACCGCCTCACGCAGCGTCGAGGCTCGCTCTCGGCCAAGGAGGATGCGTCCAGCCGGGAGGCATGGCTTGCGTCCAATGAAGAGAGGGCGCTCGGGCTCGCGGAGGGCCGCCTCGATGGCGTCGAGCGTCGGTTCCTCGAGGGCCGGCTCAAGCGTCAGCGCGACCGTGAAGACCGCGTCGGCCCAATAGTGGCGATCGCGTATGTGTGTGCCCTTGCTATTGGCACCGTCTCGCTTCGCAAGCTGGTGCCATGTCGTCCAGCCTGGATCCATCCAGGGCTGGCCGAGGTCGACCGTTTGGTAGTCGGCAAGGCGCTCTCCACGTCGATCTCGGCGAACGGCGAAACGCACGCGATCTTGAAGACGCTGGGTTCGTTCGAAGTCGCGATGATCGAAGCCCAGGGCATTGGCAAGAAGCCCGGTGAGGAGCGAGAGTCCCGGCGCCGCCTCGGTCACGCCTCGATCGTCGATGCGCACGCCACCGAAGCTCATCAAGGGTGCATCTAGGCGCAGCGTCAGAACATCGACGGCGGCGGTCGACGTCACGACGTGGCACCCTCGACTCGCTGCGCCGCCCAGGTCGCGACCTCAGCGAGGGAGAGTTGATCGTGGCCGGCGACCTGTCCAAGTGCGTCGACGGGTCCGACGGCGGCGAGACGTCGCTCGGTGTCGGCACCGTACATGCGATCGAGATCGCGGACATGGCGGCCAAGCGCGCGGTAGGTCCGCTCGAGCACGCCGCGTTTGTCCACCGCGTCGAGAAAGGCGTTGGCAAGAGTGCGAGGCTGCGCATTCCCGGCTTCGGCGAGGACCAGGTGGGCCCGGGAGTAGGGTGCTGTGGCGCCGAGCTTGGCTCCTGGCGACACGGTCGCGATGAGGTGAATGAGCCTTCGGACCACCTCGGCCGCCAAGGCGCGGCCGTCGGGCTCAGCCTCCCGCCAGTCTCGTCGGACGCAGCCAGTGATGTTCGAGATCAGCAGCGGCACATCCACCACGACGTAGCAATAGAACAAGCCGCTGGACAGCTCGGCGGTGTTGATATGTCCGCTGCCGGTCTCGTGGCCCTCCATCAGATCGTCGAGAGCTGAGAAGTAGTCGGTTTCGAACTCGCCTTCATGCGTCGTGAAGGCATGCGCGACATGAATGGCCGCATCGGTGCGGGACAGGATGTCTCCAGTCGTCATCCTTCCGAAGAGTGCCGCATCGAGTCCGGCGCCGACCCGCTCGAGGTTCTTGCGCAGATCGCGATCCTTCAGTCGGCTCTTGATCGCTTTTTTTGCTTCCTTCGCCTGCTTCGATGGATCGTCCTGCGACTCGACCTCCCGGGCGACATCAAGTGCGAGCCCTAGAAGGTAGTTGATCTCAGGGCGACCAAAGACAGTCACCTGCTTCGTCTCCATGTCAACTTCGATCTTCTCGTCCTCTTCCTGGGCTTTCTTCTTCGCGGCTTGCGCCTTCTTGCTCTCACCGAGAAGCTCTTCGAGAATGCCGTGCCCGATCGCTTCCGCGACCTCCGGAGCGATGTCGTGGTCTTCGATCATCGGGTCGAAGAGATGTTGGTCGAAGGTGCGCCGAGAGCGCACCGCCATCGGAATGTCGTCACCGAGATATTGAATCTTGTGAAGCGCATTCTCATCGTCGGCCGTGCGCCAGTGGCGCTTGAGGCATTGAGACGAGACGCGCGTTCGCACGGCGCCGCCGAACGGCATGCGTTTGGCGAAGCCCGCGTCGTCGCGATTGAGGAGCGAGGCGGGATAGGGCGTCAGCGTATGAATCTGAAGGAAGCGATGGGCCATCTTGAGATCTCCTCGAAAACGTTGGTCGGAAAGATTCAGGACTCGGACGTTCTGATGGCTCGGTAATAGTGCCGCGCAACGCGGCGGCGAATTCGCTGCGCTGCTGGCGAGATGCTCGTGCCGCTAGGCGCCGTCGTCACCAGCGAGGCGACATCGCCAAGGTCGACGCGGGCGTAGGCACTTTCGAGCTGGTGCGTCACAGTGCGCAGCAATGAGTCGAGACCGTCGAGATCGGCTCTTAGCAGTCGGCTGAGGCGCATCTCGCTGACCTTGGCTTCTGCCAGCGCGAAGCCGAGTCGTGCGTTTTCTTTATGGAGTTCGAGGAGATGCCCGACCAAGCGCAGGATCAATGCCCAGCGTTGTTCCGAGTCCGGAAACCGGAGCTGTCCACCGGGCTCGAGGTGTCGCACGACGAGTCGCCAAAACGCGCCGCCGCCAGGATTGAGCGGGTCGAGTCGCCGTAGCTCAGCGAGATCGCCAGTGTTTGGCGAGCGATATTTCCGGTGGCTTTCGATAATGTTGCGAGTGATCTGATCTGGATAGACGTCTGAGTTTGAAGTTTCAAGGTCATTCCCTAGATCAGTCATTCAAGGCTCCACTAGAGGTCTGGGAGGCTGAGTCGGCGGTCGAAAGAAATGCGGAGAAGTGCTTGAGGAAGCCGGCTTCGAGGCGCGCTTCAGACTGCACAATGGCCCGATAGTTGCGTGCTTCGGAGATCGGTGCCTCAGCGATAGCGGCCTCCAGAGTCGAGCGGGCCAACTCTCGTAGACGTTCCACCCATGCTCGCTGTGCAGTCTCGCGGTCGATCTTGCCGTCAGCCGGCACGTCGTGCCAAAGGCGTTCGAAGAACTCATCGTCGACCGCTCGATCGAAGCGCGAAGTCCACGGATCGACGCGATCGTCGCGAAGGTTCAGGTCGTCGCCTCCTCCCTGAAGCAGCGCGCAGAGAGCAGGCCGAAGGATGCGACGTGTCACTTCGCCGACCGTTTTGACTCGGTCCTCGGCAATCCTGCCAAGCAGGGTGCGGCGATCCGATTGCTTCAGCCAAGAAAGCTTCTCGCGCGGCGCCAGGATGCGTCGCTCGTGCCAGCCTTCCGTCTTTCCTTGTCCACGGACCATCGCTTGAAAGATTAGGATTGGCACCGATCCGTCGTCTTCTCGAATCTTGAGGGCCGGTTTGCGCGGCCACTCGGGGCCAAAGACAACATCTTGAAGCTTCTTGTAGGTCAGGCCGCTCGGCGCGACCGTCAACGAGCTGACCTCGACCTTCCCCTTCTTGTCGCTGATCTGCACCGGTGTCCAGATGTCGCCGGTGTCGCCAGCGCGCTCCTTGGCCTCAAGAAAGGGACTGGTTGTCGGAGCTTGCCAGGCAGTGGGATGGCCGCCCTCTGATTGCGTCAGTCGGACTCGACGACAGATCTCGAGGAAGAACGGATCGCAGGCGCCGAACTCAATCGCTGGCGAGCTGCCGTCCCATGGCAGTGTCCAAAGCAATGCCGGGCCCCCGTCGGTCATCTCGTACCCCACATCCAGGAGCGTGTCGCGCTGATCGAGCCAAACGCCGACATCGCGCGCAAAGCGCTCGGCCCAGCCAAGGCCCGGTGCAGCGGTGAACAGCGGTCGGTTGCCGAAGCCGCTATTCATGCGTGCGATTCCGTAGTTCCCGCGGCCGCTGAAGCCTTGGAAGGTCTGAAGGGTAAGCAGCGCATAGGCCCAATGCGCTGCCGACGCATGCGTCATCGTGCGCTGCTTGACGTCGTGGCTCTTGGCGGTGACGAGAAGGTCGAGGTCGTCCGGAGTCTCCGCGGCGAGTTTGTATCGCTGCCAATCGCCTTCAGGGATTGAAGGCTGCAGGAACGCAGGACGAGTTGGGTCCTCGACCACGAGCGTCCAGGCGTCGCGCGCGACCTCTGGGTCGTCCGTCTCCACGAGAGACAGAAGTGCCGAGCGCCACTCCTCAGCCGATCGATCCAGTCGACCGTCGTCCGATCGCACGACGACGAGAGCTGCCAGCTGCACTAGAAACGCATGCCAGGCGTGCGACTGGTGAGGGCGAAGGCCATCGAATTCAAGATGTGCTTGGGCGCCTAGTCGACTGAGGGTTTCGGCAAGGTCCAAGGAAGACAGGCTCGACCCGATCCGAGCAAGGAAAATTGGGTCTTCAAGCAGTCTCATGAGATCTCCATGTCGAGCATGTCACCGTCGCTCTGTATTGACTCAGAGGCTCATTCGCGCGATGCGAGGTACTGAATGGTATTCGACAAGCGCGTGTACCGTTTAGTAATGGTACACGCGCTTGTCGAGTACCCCTAAGAAGCCACCTTGACTCGATGGCCATTGCTGCGCTAGCGTCGACCGCGCTGAGCAGAAATAACTGGCCACTCGAAGGAGGGCTCTGTGAGACGCGGTAGGAAAAGAACTGAGAAGCAGCTTTCGAGATCAAGAATCGAGCGGCTTCGATATTCGAAGCCCTTAAGGCGCCATCCGACGAGAAGCCGCCGCAGAATGAAGAGAAGATACGGGAGAATTGTTTTCCTCGCCGCTCCGCTCCTGCGGTGGTGTGCGAAGTGGTTGGAAGAGAGCGACTGAGAGGCTGTCCGGCGGCGATTCAGACAACAGAGTCCCCATTTCTTGTTGGGGATCGGCCAGGTACTCGCGCGGGTCGGGTTTCTGTGCCTAGGCTTCCCCATGATGATGGGGTCCAGAATAGAATTTTGTCTCCAGTTCATACTTCTCTCGAGATGCGAGCTAGCCCATAGCGGTTGTATCTGAAGCCGACGTTTCCGAATCGGAACGTGAACCCGTCTTTGGTCATCTTGATCTCTTCGGCAAGCTCCGCACTGCTCGCGACTTTAGAAGTGAGGCGATGTGAGACCTTTAGAGTGTCCACGATCTGGCCGAATGGACTTTCGACCGGCGGTTCGAAAGATACCTGGCGGTCCGCAAGACCGAGGCGGGTGGGAATCTTGCGGTCACTCTGGTCGGGGAACGCAATGTCTTTGGTAAACGGTTGCATGCGATCGACAGTATTGATCTCTGCGACCCGGCGCTTGGAGCTTTCTTGGCTGTCTACTGCCCCCGCGTGATCGGGCCAAGGGCCGCCCAGCTCATCGACCAAGCGCTCCAGTTGCTTCGAGTGAATGGCGCCTTCCACCAGGCGGCGGTTGTCTGTCGGGATCTCAATGGTCGGGCCGTCCTCAAGTTGCTGGCGGGTTGCTTTGAGAACCCGCAGGTCTTCGTAGACGGTTCCTAACCCACGGCACTCGTTCTCGCGCGCGCCGGCCGCGCGTGCGCCCAGCGCCTCGGTGCTCGGCATCAGCACGACCGCGCGCGCATGCTCGAATCCGGCGGGGCGCGTGTCTCTCGAGTGGCGGTGCAGCCTCCCGATCCGCTGCAGCAGCACATCCATCGGGCAGAGATCGGTTAGCAAGAGGTCGGCATCGAGATCCAGGCTCTGTTCGACGGTCTGCGTCGTGACGGCGATGCGACCGCCGTCGGTCCGCTCTTTTCCGAAGTCGCGTTCGATCGCGCGGTCGAGCGCCTTGCGATCGGCCGCTGCGTATCGACCGTGGTGGGTCGCGACGACTCCTTCGCACCTCCACAGCAGCGCATCCGGCGGGTTGAGCGCCTCGAGAGCCCGCTGCGTCTCTCGACAGTCGATAACCCTATTGCGGATCACGAGAACCTTCGCGCCTCGGCGCGCCGCGTCGACGGCTGCCGCGGCAACCTCAGCCGGGTCATCGATCCACGGCTGCGGATCGATGTGGACCGACTTCGGCGGTCGCTGAGTCGGATCGATGGCCACGGCGCGCAGCTCCGTCGCGGTGCCGTGGGGGCGGTGCGTGACCGCCGGGTAGGCAGTTGCCACCGCCTGGTCCCACGAGATCTTTTCGGCGCTTCGGCGCTCTGTTTGCGTCGCGAGCAGCTGCTGCCGTGCCTCGCCGCCGAGCGTGGCGGAGAGCAGCAGCGCGTGCCCGCCGGCCGCGCGATGAAATTGGAGCACTTCGTCGAGAACTCGGGTCATGTATGCATCCGACGCGTGGACCTCGTCCACCACGAGGAATTGGCGCAGCAGCGCCGACGCGCGCAGATGACTGTGCCTCGTTTGGAGGGCCGAAAGAAGCACCTGATCGATGGTGCCCACCACGATCGATCCGGCCAGGTATCTCTTGGGGTCTTCAGCCGCCCAGCCGCGATGCCGGAAGTCGGGAGCGCGGTCTTTGGAATCTGAGTTGTCGTCCCAAAGCACCTTCCATTGGGGCAGCGCCACCCCTTCGACATCGTCGACGCGCAGGTAGCCGGGGACTGCGAGAACCACGGGGGGACGGCTCTCGGGATCTGTGAAGGCGCGGCGAACGATGCCCTCGATGCGCCGATGAATCTGCGTCGCCGCGGTGCGCGTCGGGAGCGCGAAGACCATGCCGTCGACCTCGCCGGCGTGGTGCAGCCGCAAGAAGCGGGCAAGAGCGGCTTCTGTCTTGCCGGATCCGGTCTCCGCTTCGAGGACGGTCACGGCACCTGCGCGATCGATGGGCAACGCCAGAATGGCTGCCTGTTCCGCGCGTGGTGAGCCCTCAGGCACCACGGAGTCGAAACCTGGAGGGTTCGGCCCCAAGCTTTGGCGCGCGCCGCCTGGGTCGAGTCCAACCCGCTGCAGGATCTCTCGAGCGCGCTCTCGAGCGAACGGCATCCGGTCGTCTGGATCGCTCTCGGCACGAAATCGAAAGCGGTCGTCGGCGCTGTCAGAACCCAGCCAGTCGGCCAGTGTCAGGACACCGCACCACCCGTGCTGGAACTCTGCGTTCGTCGGCAGAAGATCGCCGCCTGGCTGCCAGGCGCCTGGGAACCAGGTTTGGGTGAGGTTCACGAGGCGACCGATTTCGGCGAATGGATCGCGTCCCTCGACTGGAAGCCAAAGGTCTTCTAGGTGGATCTCTCTAACGGGAACCGGCCGGCCGTGATGGCTGATCGTGGCGCCGAGAAGTCCGAATAGGCCGGCTCCGCCATCCTCGGGAAACCCTTGGGCCCAGCCCACCAGTGTTTCGACGTCGATCGCTTGGTGCAGAGCCGTGGCAAGGTCTTGAGCGGCCGGATCGAGAATCGCCATCACTTCCGAGAGATGGCCCGCAGTGAACCGATCTCTGCGCCAAGGTTGAGACTTGTTTTGAAACCCGAGGTTTGCCTTGCCTAGATCGTGGAGCGCCGCAAGAACGCAGAGTCGAGCGACCTGCTGTGAGCTGAGGTCGTCGAGGCCGCCAAGGCAAGCCAGCCGGCGGCGCAGGAGCGTCCGCTGAAGAAGTGCCTCGGCCACGGCGGCGACGTCGGCGCAGTGATCAACAAGCGGATGCCAAGCGACGACCTCTCGTTGCTCGTTGACCTCCAGTTTGGCCCAGTACCCCGTTGGTGGCCCCTTCACAGTGTCGTTCTCCGTGTGGTGAGGAGTAGTCGCTCCGCTGCTGTGAGAGAACGTGCAAGATCGACTGAGATCGGCTCACTCTCGGACGATCGAGCGAAATACTGGACGAGCCGCCAGGTGGCGGCGGCGTCGCCGGCAGCCGAATGAAAGGGAAGAGGACCCTCACTGAGGCCGAGCATCGCGCACGCAGAGCGCAACGAGCGTCGTCTGCCAAACCAATCCGTTGCTGCAACCAATGCGCAGGTCCAGTCCCAAGGCATCGCGTCCATGCCGTGCCGAGAGCAGGTCTGCTCGATCAGCCGGCGATCAAACGCAGCGTGGTACCCGACGACGGTTCGGTCGCCGACCAGTGAGAGCAGTCTGCGATAGATCTCGGGCCAAGGCGCTGCGTTGTGGAGGCGTTCCCGGTTCAAGCCGTGAATCTCTCGGGCGCCAATCACGTCTGTCTCTCGGGGTGGTCGAACATCCTGGTTGAAGAGCAACCGGCCGGTGGCCCCGTCGACAACCGCAATCTGAATCACGACAGAACGATCGTTTAGCCCTGTCGTCTCGGTGTCGACGACGCACCACGCCTTTCGGGCGAGCGAACCGGCCCAAGCATGAGCCCTCCGGCGCCCGGCTCTGCGGCCCGATGGATTCGTGCGTCTCATAGTCAATCTGTCTGGATTCTCGCAGCTCCTTTCAGTCATCGCAAGGATCTGCGGCGCGGCTCGAAAGAAATAAATCTGAGTCTCGCGATTGGATCGCCGAAGTCAAAGCATCCCAGGGACGCCTCTTCGAAGAGCTGAAGAACTCTTACCTCTCGTCTCCGGTAGTGCGCTCGGGAGCACCGCGTGCCCCTAAACCGGCAATCGATCGAGCGTCACGACCTGACCGGTGAAGAACACAATCTCGAGGCCGCCGTCGTGGTGGGGCTGGAGGACGAAGTCTGCCTGGCCGTCGGGGAACTCGATCGAGGGATCGAGCTCGAGGGGCTCGAGGTGGCTGCCCAGGGCGAGGAGACTGTGCAGGCGATGCGGCCGTCAGGCGCAGGGACGAGCCCGTGGGTGATGAAGGGCGATCGCTCGGCGGGAGGCGGAGCGAGGAAGCGGGCCGTGGAGGCGCCAAGGTCGACGATGGCGAGGGTCGGTTCGCCCTCGAAGGTCGCGAGGAAGGCGACGCGGCCCGACCAGGTCACGGCGCGCCACGTGACGCCTTGGCCGAGCTCGAACTCAGGAGGCTCGAGGGCCTGGCCCTCCGGCCCGATCCAGGAAAGCTACTGGATCTTGCCAAGGCCGGAGGGCGCCGGGGCGCAGCCGCCGAGGATGGTTGCGAGCGCAAGAACGGCGACGCTGCGACGGGCTGTGTTCACGAAAAGGAGCCGGGACCGCACCGCCAGCCCATTGGCCTCAGATTCGGGACACGGCCGGCTTCTAAAGGTTTCCAGCTCAAAGGTTGTTGAGCAGAAACTCCTTGCCGCGGGCGAAGTCGTCAACGTCGTCGAAATCGATCGTGAACGTCAAGACGCCGTCCTGGAGGGTCCAGCCTTGCGTGCCGAAGGTGCAGACGACCTTCTGAATCTGCGTCTGCACGGCCTCTTTGCTCAGCGCGTCCGAGGTGCACAACGACTCCATCGCGTTGAGCGCGCCGTTGTCGCAGTAGCCGTACGCCGCGTAGCCGTCGGCCGCCGACTCTGGGAAGCCCGACCAGTCGAACGTCACCTCGAGCTCCGGCACGCTGCACTGCTCGCGGGTGTATTCATATTCGGCCTTCAGCCGTTCCTCCTGCTGCGCTTGATACTTCCTGACCTTGAGCGACTGCGCGGCCGCAAGGGCCGGGACCAGCAGGCAGAGAAGAGAGACGAGGGCGACGACGCGGAGGGCAGAGATCGAACGCATGGCTAAACTCCTTGAGATATTCCAACAGGAAGATAGGGTGCGAAGAGCCTAGATCTCGCTCGAGAAGATTTGACAAAGACCCGGGGGGCTGGGAACGCCCGGAAGGCTGCGGTCTTGCCGAAGTCGCGGCTCCGTTCCAGAGGGTCGGGCCGCTGGCAGTTTTCACGACTGAGGTTCGAAGGCCCGCGGAGGGTTCTCGTCGCCGTTTCTGCTCGTGTATCGTCGCCGCAATCGCATCGAGGCAGCGCTGACGTGAGATCGCGTCGCGTCTTGCGTCGCGATTCGGCTCAGCGGGTCGCGACCGTCTTTGCTGGAGGGCCCGCCGTGCTCGGTCGGCCCTCTCCAATCCCACGGGACTCTCCCCGGAGGTGCGCTATGCACGTTGCCAAGCCCCTTGCAGCCGCCGCCATCTTGATTCTGATGGCCGCGTGCGGCGCAGACGCCCCGTCGTCGACCGAAGACAGCGCGCCGCCGGCTGCCGCCGAGCCGCCGGCTGCCGAGCAGACGACCACCGCGCCGACCGAGGCCCCGGGGCCGACCGATGGCGACGGTCTCCCCACCATGGCGGGCGCTGAGCAGGTGACGGATACCGCCGGCGCGCTCAACTATCAGGTCGACGCGTCGATCGAGGACGCGGCGGCCTTCTATCGTTCGGAAATGGCGAGTCGCGGCCTCACCGAGCGCGCCGGTGCCAGCACGGTCACCGAGCAGATGGCCAATCTGATCTTCGACGGAGCTGCCGACGGTCGCGCGGTCGTGGTGCAGGTCGTGCCGGTGGGTGAGTCGCGAGTCAATGTCAACG
>JBCBCF010000032.1:0-22818 GCA_038530905.1 Acidobacteriota bacterium | reverse complement strand
GCCACCACCGCCCGGCACCGCGGCGACCGTCGTGGCGCCGCAACGTGGCCCGGCACCTTCCTCGCCGCCGGTGGGGCCGCCGACTGCCGGCGCCACGCAGCCGATGCAGCCGCCGGCGCCGCGGCCGTCCGCTCCGCCGCCCGTTGCGTCACCGCCTGTTGCCTCGCCGCCTGCCGCGCGAGCGCCCACCACGCAGCCGGCTTCGGCGCCCCCGGCTGCCCGGCCGCCGGTGCCTGCTCCGCGTCAGGGTCCGAGCTTGCCGTTCGGCATGTCGCCGCTGGTTGCTGCGGCCCTCGGAGGCGGCGCGCTCCTGGCGCTGCTGTTGCTTGTCGCGCTGATCCTCTCCTTCGGCGGCGAGAAAGAGCCCGAGCCGGTCGCCGAGGTCGAAGCGCCGACACCTGTGGTGGTGCCGGAGCCGGTTGTCGAGTTGCCGCCGCCGACTCGCACCGGTGTCGAGATCGACGCGGCGCCGTGGGCGCGCATCGTCCAGATCCGCGACGCCGCGGGGCAGGTCGTCGGCGCCGACCTCGTCACGCCGGCCTTCGTCTCGCTCGATGCCGGGGCCTACGAGATCGAGCTCGAGGCGGCCGACGGTGAGTCGGTCGAGACCTGCTCGGTCAGGGTCCCTGAGCCCGGCTCGGCGTCGGTGGACGACATTCGCCTAGGACCCGCGGCCGAGGCTGCCGGGGATGCCGTACCGGCCGTCGCCACCGACGAGCCGGTTCCGGCGGCCGAAGGCTCGGAAGCCGCAGCCTCGAGTGACGCCGCGCCAGCCGAAGCGGGGAGCGTGGCCCGGTGCCGGGTGGCCTTTGGTGAAGCGGATGCTTTGGACTATTTCCGCGCCGCGGGTTGGTGGCGATGAGTGAGGGGGCGCGGCGCCGCGCATCCGACGCGCGTCGGCCGGCGGGTTCCAGGAAGATCGAGGAAAGCATGGACGATCGTCGTCGAGACCGCAGACGCCTCCCGGCGCTCCGCCTGCTGAGACTCACGTTGGCCTGCGCGGTCGTCGCTTCGATGCCGCTGATCGCGGCCCCGGTGCTCGCCGACGATGCTCGAGACGCTTACCGCAACGCGGTTGAAGCGCTGCAGGCAGGCCGCGACGCCGACGCCGAGCGACTTCTCCGTGCGGCGATCGCCGAGCGCCCGGAGGAGAAGGACCGGATGTCGCTCTTCCAATCGATGCCCTACCTTCCTCATTACTACCTGGGCAAGGCGCTCGCGGCCCAGGGTGATTGTCAGGGGGCGCTGGCGGCTTGGCGCGCATCGGCTTCGCAGGGCGCGATCGCCGAAACCGGCCTCGCTGGCGATCTGGCGTCGAGCCGAGAGGCCTGCGAGCGGAGCATTCAGCAGATCCAGGCGGCGCGCGATGCGGCAGAGAGCGCGATGGAGCGCGCCGAGCGGGCGAGTCGCACCCTGCGGGAGTTGGAAGCACGGCCGGCGCTGGCCGAGCCTTGGAACGCCGGCTCGCCGTCGCCAGCCGCGCAGGGACAGGCGGCGCGCGATCGACTGGCTTCAGCACGTTCGGCAATCGACGCGGCGGGTGCTTCGGCGGACGCCCTCGAGAGCGCCTCGGCTCAGGCGGAGGACGCGGCGGTCCGCATGGAGCGATTGATCAACCAGGCGCGCGGGATGATCGGCGAGATCAACGCGGCGACCGCCGAGTCACTCGACCGCCTGGAGCAGAGCGAAGCGAGTGCCCGCCGGGCGCTGCGCTCGGCAGCTCCGCTGGAGCCCTATCCACGACAGGTCGGTCGCCGGGTCGAGGCGGTGCGTTCGCTGCTCGACGAGGTCGAAACTCAGCGCGGCTCCACCGACGCCGAGGCGCTCGACGAGCTCAACGGGCGGTTGGTCGCCGCAGCTCGTCTGCTGCGCGGTGAAGCTGCCGGCCCGCCCGACCTCCTCGACGATGCGGCCGCTGCCTATTTGGCCGGCGAGTATCTCGAGGTCGTCTCGACGCTCGGGCCGGCGCTGGCGCCGGTTCTCGAGGGCGCGCAGGCGACCGAGGGTCAACGCGCTCTGCGCGCCGACCGTGCGCGTTTCCATGCCTATCTTCTGCGGGCGGCGGCGCTGTATCAGCTGCATTTGCTGCGCGGTGAGGACGCCGGCACGACGCTCGACGGCGCGGTGGCCGACATCGAAGCGGCGGCCTCGCTCGGCGATGCTCTGGGCGCCCCGAGCGAGGCCATGCACTCGCCGCGCTTCATCGAGCTGTACGAAACGACCGTCGCGGCGGCCCGGTCCGCCACCGACACCGCGGAAGTCGATTGACGATGGCGAGCACCGACGCTTCGGGCGGACGTCGTCGGCGCCGCGGGCGCCGACTTCTCAGCCTTCTCGGTTTGGCCGGTCTCGGATTCGGTCTGGCGCGCCTCATGACCACGCGCTCCTCAGCGCCGCCGCGGCAGCTGCCCGCCCCATCTCGGCCGCCTCGGCCCAACGTGCGTCCAGCGGCCCGCTCAGAGGCCCGTCAGGGGCCCGGTCCTGAGGTCCGCACGCAGCCCGAGAGCGATGCGACGCCGCAGGTCGATGCGACGCCGCAGGTGTCGTGGATTCCGGGGCCGGACGGTCCGCTGGCGGTCACGGAGGCGGGCAGCGGGGACCACGCCGTCGTCTGTGTGCATGGCCTCGGCGGTCGACTCCGGCAGTGGGCGCCGGCACTGTCCTGTCTGGATCAGCGGTTCAACGGCCGGCTCGTCACTTTCGACCTACCGGGTCACGGACGGTCCGAAGGCGGCTCGGCTTCGACGATCGAAGCGCTGGCATCGGCGATCGGAGCGGTTCTCGACGGGCTCAACGTCCGCCGGGCGGTTCTCGTCGCCCACAGCTTCGGAGCACTCCCGGCGGTGCACTATGCCGCCATGCATCCCGGTCGGATCCGCGGCCTGCTGCTGGTCGACCCGAACGGTGATCAGACCCGCATCGACACCGCGGAGCGTGAGCGCATCCTCTCCGCGGTGGCCGAGGACACGCACGGCGAGCTCGAATGGACCTGGCGCCAGCTCCTGGCCGGATATCCGCAGGAACTGGCAGATCGGGTGCTGGAAGACCTGCGGGCGACGGCTCCCGAAACGCTTCACGCGTGCCTGCGTGCGGCGTTCGACTACGGACCGCTGCGCGCCCTCGACCAGCTCGAGATCCCGGTTCACCTGGCGCTCAGCCCGCTCAACGATATGGCCTACAGTCTGCACCGGCTGCGTCCTCGACTGCCGCGGACGGTGCTGCGCGGTGGCCACTGGCTGATGCTCGACCGCGCGGACGAGATTGCGGCGCTTCTCGAAGAGCTTGCTGAGCTCAGCTTTGCGACTCCGCGTCCGACCCTCCGGCCGATCGAGCCGGCGCCGGACGCATCCACGCCGGGCGACTGACCCTCGGCTGAGATCGGCGGGCCGAGCTCAGCCGAGCGCGTAGCCCGCCATCTCGAGCACCCGCGCGAAGTGCTTGGCGTCGACCGGCTGCACCGACAGGCGCTGGCCGCGCAGGGTGACGAGCATGCCGTCGAGTGCCGCGTCGCCCTTGAGATCGGCGAGCGGAACGACCGCGTCGAAGCGGCCGACGAATTCGACGTCGACCACGAACCACCTCGGCTCTTCGTTCGTTGCCTTCGGGTCGAAGGACTTCGAGTCTTCGTCGAATTGCGTCGGATCGGCGTACGCCGCTTTGCACACACGCGCCACACCGACGGCGCCTGGTGGTTTAGCGTTCGAGTGGTAGTAGAGCACCAGGTCGCCTACCCGCACCTCGTCGCGCAAGAGGTTGCGCGCCTGGTAGTTGCGCACGCCGTCCCACTGGGTCCAGCCGTCGCGCTCCAGATCGTCGATCGCGTAGCTGTTGGGCTCGCTCTTGAACAGCCAGTGGCGGGGCTGGCTCATCGGTCGCCTCCGCCTGAGCGCGAAGGGAGCTCGCCGAAGTTGTCCCGATAGCGCGCTGCAAACTCGTCCTGCGTGTACGAGTGCTGCTGCGGTCCCTTGTGCTCGACGGCGTAGGCTGCGGCGACGCTGCCGATCCGACCGCTGGTCGCGAGGTCGTAGCCGCGCGCCAGTCCCGCGAGGAGTCCGCCGCGCCAGGCGTCGCCGGCGCCGGTCGGTTCGACGAAGGCGTCGACCCGGGCGGCCGGAATCACGAGTTCCCCACCGTCGCGGTCGGCGATCTTCGAGCCCTCGGCGCCGAGCGTCACCGCCACCCGCTCGACCAGCTCGAAGACGCCTGCATCGTCGCGTCCGGTCTTCTGCTTGAAGACGGCGTATTCATAGTCGTTGAGTGCCATCAACGCCGCGCCGCGGGCCGCATCGGCAAGGTCTGGACCGGTCATGTTGGTGACCTGGAACGACGGGTCGAAGACAAACGGCAATCCGGCATCGCGCGCTTCTCGGCAGTGGCGAAGCATGGCCGCCGGATCGTCCGGCGCGACGATGGCGATCGCGGCATGGTCTCCCGCCCGCTCACGCAGCGAGAGGTCGCCGGCACGCGCCATGGCGCCGGGGAAAAAGCCGGTGATGGTGTTGTCGTCGTGGTCGGCGGTGATGAAGCAGGAGGCGGTGGTGACGTCGTCGTGGACGGCGATCGCGTCGACGTCGCAACCTTGCTCTTCGAGCCAGGTCCGATAGCCGGAGAAGTCGTTGCCGGCGGCTGCGATCAGCCGCGGCCGCTCGCCGAGCAGCGCCAGCGTGTAGCCGATGTTGCCGGCGCAGCCTCCGCGCTGCCGCTGCATGTCGGTGACCAGGAAGGAGATGTTGATGACATGCAGCTTCTCGGGAAGGATGTGATCCTTGAACTGCCCGTCGAACACCATGATCTGGTCGAAAGCGAGCGAACCGGCGACCAGCACCTGGCCGCCGCGCGGGATGGCGAGCGGGGAAAGCGTCACGAAAGTTCTCCTGTCGAGGCGATGCGGCGGCCGAGATCGGCGTAGGGGCGGGGGTGGCGCGCAGCGGGCGCCGCTCGGCCGCCGATGATGCCAGACCGCCCGCCCGTCGCCAAGCGTTCCTCGTCCGAAGCCGCCCTGATCGGGGCCGACTGCTACAGTTCATCCATGGGTTCTCGAGCTGCTCGGTCCGCTGCCGGCTTCGCTCCGGTCGGTGTCGCCCTGCTCGTTCTCACGGTGACCCTGCTTTTCGTCTTCATCGACCGCCCGGTCGACGCCCAGAACCTCGAGACCCGCGCGGCCGACCTCGCGTCGATGCGCCGGCAGATCGCCGTCCTGCACGGACGTCTCGAGGCCGTGTCGTCTCGCGAGACAACGCTCGAGGACGAGCTCGGGAGGGTGGAGGCCGAGCGCGAGCTGCAAGAGCTGAGGCTCGGCGAGGCGACCGCGGCGCTGGAGCTGGCGGACGCGCAGGCGACGGCGACGGAGGAGCGCATCGCTCAGCTCGAGGCGTCGATCGCCTTGGTGCGCGACGATCTGCGCCGCCGACTCGTCGGGCTGTACCGCCTGGGGGGCCATGGCTACCTGCGTTTCGTCCTCGCCCTCGAAGCTGACGACGATTTGCTCCCCGTGCTGCGTCAGCTGCGCTACCTGGTGCGTCGGGATCGGCGCGCGATCGACCGCTGGCAGGTCCTCGGTGAGCGTCTGGAAGGCGAGCGCGCCGCGCTCGCTGCACGGCGCGCCGAGGCCGACGCCTGGCGCGGTCGCGAGCAGGTTCGCCGCGACGAGCTGGCGGCCGCCGAGAGCCGGCGGCGCGAGGTGTTGGAACGGGTTGGTCGTGAGCGACGCCGACTGGCCGCCGAGACCGAGGCGCTCGAGGCCAAGGCGCGCAAGCTCAGCCGTTTCGTCGCCGCTCTGGGCGGTGCTTCGGAAGATCTCCTCGGCGAGCCGCTCGACGAGTTCCGCGGCGTTCTCGACTGGCCGGCCGACGGTGAGGTCGCTATCGGCTTTGGGCCGCGTCGCGAAAGGAGATATCGCACCGAAGTGCCGCACAACGGCCTGACGCTCACCACCGACCCCGGGTCGCGCGTGCGCGCGGTGTTCCCGGGCGAGGTGCGCTTCGCCGCCGACTTCGAAGGCTACGGCCCGACGGTGATCGTGCAGCACGCCGGCCGTGCCTTTACCCTCTATGCCGGCCTGGCGCTTCTCAACGTCGAGAAGGGCGAGGTAATATCGTTGGGTGACGTCGTCGGCGCGGCGTCGGACTCGCTGTATTTCGAGATCCGCGTGCGCAACGAGCCTCGAGATCCCCGCGCTTGGCTCCGCTGACGCCCGCGCGCCGCCACAGCGCGATCTCCCATCTCTAGATTCGAGGCTCCATGCTCGACCGCAGCCGCTTGATCTTCCTCTTCGCGTCGACTCTGGTCGTCACGCTCATCGCCGGCAGCTCCTTGCTTGCCGCCAACACGCGCCAGAGCGACGACGAGGCCACCGACTCGCCGTACAAATACCTCGGGGTCTTCATGGAGGTCTTCAGCCTGATCTCCAAGGCCTACGTCGACGAGCCGGACGACATGTCGCTGCTCGGCGGCGCATTCGAGGGTGCCGTCGACGCTCTCGATCCGTTCTCGCTCTACGTGCCCGCCGAGCGGGTCGCCGAATTCGAAGCCGCTCGCGTCGTCGGCACCGGTCGCAGCGGCCTGCTCTTGCTCAAGGATCGCGGTGTCGCCTTCGTGGTGGCGGTCGAAGACGGCAGCCCGGCTGCTGAGGCCGGCCTGCGGCGCGGCGACATCCTGCCCGACATCGACGGCCGGCGCACGCGCGTGACGCCGCTCGACGAGATCAACGGACTTCTGGCGGGCGCGGTCGGCACGACGATTCCGATCGAGCGCCTGCGGCAGGGCGAGAAACGCACGGTCGAGATGGTGCTTGGCGAGTACGACATGCCGAGCGTTGCGGTGGAGGAGCGTCGAGGCGTTCCGGTGCTGCGCATTCCGAGCCTGCGCAGCGGCGCGGCCCTCGATGTCGAGAACCGGCTGCAAAGGCTGGTCGCGGACGGCGCCCCCGAACATCTGATCATCGATCTGCGCGGTGTTGCGGGCGGACTCGGCGAAGAGGCCTACGCTGTTGCTCAGCTGTTCGCCGAGGGCGATCTCGGCAGCCTCCTGCGTCGTGGTGAGCCGGTCGAGAGCTTCGACGGCGAGGCGAGCCCGCTGTGGAGCGGCGAGATGGTCGTCCTCGCTGACCGCGGCACTCAAGGGCCGGCAGAGATCTTGGTTTCGGTGCTGCGCCAGAAGCTCGACGCCGAGGTGGTCGGTGAATCGACCTTCGGCCACTCCGGTCAGATCGACACCATCGCGCTTTCCGACGGCAGCCTGCTGCAGATCACCCGTGCGTTCTACACCGGCCCGGATGGCGTGCCGATCGACGACGCCCTGGAGCCTGATCACTTCGTGCGGGTCATCGGCAGCAATCCCAACGTCGTCGAGGAGCTGATCGAGTCGCAGGACGTCACGCCAGGCGACGTGCCGTCGGACAACCCGCTCGTGCCGGGAGCCGCGTCGCCGTCTGTGCCGATGCAGGCCCCGGCGGCTGTCGACGAGCCGGCCTCCGGCGATGCCTCGTCGGAAGGCGCGGACAGCACGGCCGAGAGCGACGATGCCGAAGTCGACGACCCGGCGGGCGGCATGGATCCGGTGCTCGAGCGAGCGCTCGACGTGTTGCTGACCGAGCCTGACTCCGAGCCGACCGAGCAGCAGCTCGCCGCTTGACGCGCGCCGGCGGCCAGCGTGCCGCCGGCCGATCGAGGATCCTCATGCCCGCTTCGTCCCGCCGACGCGGCCTCGCCGGATCCGGCCGCCGTGGCGGCTGGCGTCTGGCTCTGCTCTGCGTGCTGCTCTTCGCGGCCGGTTTGTGGATTGGTCTCGAGGTCGCGGCGCCGCCGCCGGCGCCGGACTTCTCGACGCTCGGGACCGCCGACCTGCCGTCTTCCGCGGGCGGCGATCTTCGGCCCGGCGACGAGATCCGTGCGACCAGCAGCGCGGAGCCCCCGGTGGCGACTCCGATCGCGGGCGGCCCGATCGAGTCCGAGCCTCGGCCCGAGAGCCCACCGCAGGTCGACAGCGCCGTCGGTGATCCGGCAGCCGCTGGATCACCGGCTTCCGGATCACCGGCCATCGGATCCCCCGCAGTCGCGCTCGTGATCGACGACCTCGGCCGCAGCGTCGCCCAGGTCGACGCGCTCGAAACGCTCGGGATCGACCTGACCTACTCGGTCTTGCCGTTCGAGTCGCGCACTGCGCAGGTCGTCGCTGCGCTGCACGAACGGGGCCTCGAGTACCTCTGCCATTTGCCGATGGAGCCGCGCAGCGCCGTCGATCCGGGCGCCGGCGCGCTGCGCCTCTCGATGAGCGCCGAGACGCTGAGTGCAGCAACCCGGCGCGCGCTCGACGCCGTGCCGGGGTCGCGGGGCGTCAACAACCACATGGGATCGGCGCTCGCCGCCGATGAAGACGCCATGCGTGTCGTGCTCGCGGTGCTCGCTGAGCGCGGCCTCTACTTCGTCGATTCGCGGACCACGGCCGACACGGTGGGCTATCGCCTGGCGCGCGATCTCGGCGTGCCGGCGACCGAGCGGCAGGTCTTTCTCGACAACGATCGAGATCCGGAGAAGATCCGGCGCCAGTTCCGCGAGCTTCTGGCGCGGGCGCGCCGCGACGGCAGCGCACTCGCCATCGCGCATCCGTACCCTGAGACGATCGCGACGCTGCGCAGCGAGGTCGCGCGGGCGCGCAGCGAAGGATTTGTCTTTGTTCCGGCGAGCGAGCTCGTGGCTCGCTGACGGAACCGGGCGCGCCTCATCTGTCAGCCGGCGTCAGATGTCGGCCGGCGTCAAGGACGCCGCGTCGAGCGCCTCGATGCGCTGGCGCAGATCTGTTGGCAGCGCCTCCGCGCGCGACTTGGCGTAGTCGACCCAGGCGACGACCGAGCTGCCGTCGGCCACGATCTCGTCGCTCTCAGCGTGCACGACCGTGTAGGCGAGCGCGAAGCTCTTGGTGCCGAGGCGCGTGCAGCGTGCGCCGGCCCGCAGCTCGGCCGGATAGTGCACCTGCTGGCGGAAGTTCAGATCCGCCTGGACAAGGGCCGGTCCGCAGCTCGAGTGCTGGCGATCGGTGTCGAGCTCCACACGTTCGAAATAGCTCATGCGCGCCGACTCGCAGAAGGTGAAATAGCGCGCGTTGTTGACGTGCCCGTAGGCATCCATGTCGCCCCAGGCAATGCGGATCGGGCACCAGACGCGAAAGAGGTCGAGCGAAGCGGCTGCACCGGCCATGTTCAGGCCCCTGCCCCCTCGAGCGCGGCTTCAAGGTCCGTCAGATGGTCGGGAATGCGCACCGACCGTCCGTTGTGCGCCGGGCCGAGGGCCAGAAAGAACGGCACGGCGACCTCTTTCCAGCGATCGGTTCCCCAATGCTCGTCGGCTTGCTCGCCGAACACAGAGTCGAGCATATCCGTGCGGATAATGCCCGGCTGCACAGGCACGGCGGCAAGACCCTCGGGGAGTTCTTTGGCCAGCGATCCCGTCAGACCTTCGACGGCGAATTTGCTGGCGCAATAGGGTCCGACCTCCGGCGAGGAGAAGCGGCCCCAGCCAGAGCTCATGTTGGCGATCACGCCGCGGCCGCGGGCGATCATCGCCGGCACGAAGTGACGAAGGACGTGGACCACGCCAAGCACGTTGACCGTCACCACCCGCTCCATCTGCTCGGCGGGCACCTTCCAGAGCGGCGCGCGGTCGTTGATCACACCGGCGTTGTTGATCAGCAGATCCGGCGCCCCGTGCGTTTCGAGGACGCTGACGGCCCAGCGCCTCACCGCCTCGTCGTCGGTGACGTCGACGCGATCGAACCGGTGCGGCGCGCCGGCGCTCGCGGTCAGCTCGGTCAGGCGGTCGGCGTCGCGGCCGCAGCCGACGACGCGATGGCCAAGATCAGCAAATGCCTGAGCGAGGGCGAGACCGAGGCCGCGGGTGGCGCCGGTGACGAGAATCGTGCGGGATCCGCCGTCGGCGGTGGGGGCGTCGTTGCGCGCGGCGTTCTGAGGCGAATCGATCACGGGCTGCTCCTGAAGAGAGTCTGAGGAATCGGCTGGGATCTGACGGGCGGTCGGCAGCTCACGCGCAGCGCTCGGCCGGCAGTCGCCGCGGGATTCTACGGCGCGTCGTCGGCCGGCGGGAGCGTCGCGGGCCGGTGCCAGGGCAGGCGATCGAGATCGACGTTGCCGCCACTCACGATCACGCCGACGCGGGCGCCTTGAAGGTCGAGCGTGCCGTCGAGAAGCGCCGCCACAGGGACGGCAGCCGAGGGCTCGATGACGATCTTTAGTCGCTCCCACAACAACCGCATGGCGCCGACGATCGCGTCTTCATCGACGGTGACGATGCGCTCCGCGTGGCGACGGATCACTCCGAGCGTCATGAGCGACAGGCGTCCGCGCAGTCCGTCGGCGAGGGTGTTGGCCGACGCGTTGTCTTCGAGACGCCCGGAGGCGAAGGAGCGGGCGGCATCGTCGGCGGCTGCCGGCTCGGCTCCGATCACCCGGATGTCGGACGCGTGCCGGCTCGCGGTGAGGCTGGTTCCGGAGAGCAAGCCGCCGCCGCCGACCGGCGCCAGGAGCACGTCGAGATCGGGGCACTCCGCCAGCAGCTCGCGCGCCGCGGTCGATTGGCCGGCGACAATCCAGCCGTCGTCGTAGGGGTGCACCAGGACGCCGCCGGTCGCTTCGATCTCGCGCGCGGCGGTCGCTTCGCGGCTCGCCATGTTTGGTGCGCACGGGACGCGGCGCGCGCCATAGCCCTCGATGGCCGCCACCTTGGCGCGCGGCGCGTTGTCAGGCACGACGATCGTGGCAGGCACCCCGAAGAGACGCGCCGCCATCGCCACAGCCTGACCGTGGTTGCCGGATGAATGCGTCACGACGCCACGGCGCCGGGTGGCGTCCGGCAGGCTCGAGACGGCGGTGTAGGCGCCGCGGAACTTGAACGAGCCGGTGCGCTGGAAGCATTCGCACTTCAAGACGACGCGCGCGTCGGTCCGACGGTCCAGCTCGCTGCTGGTCAGGACCGGCGTTCGGTGGGCCACGCCGTCGAGCACGGCAGCGGCTCGATCGAGCATTTCCTCAGTCGGTGGTGCAGCCGATGGCGACGTCACCATGCTGTCCTCGTGCATTGGGTTCAGCACTGTTCTGCGTCCGGCCGAGGCGAAGATCTTTGCTCCCGGCACGGTGGATGCTGCGTTGGCCGGCCCGCTCGAGGTTCTTGACCGGGGGAGGCGTGCTCGGGCGTCGGGAAATGAGGGCTCACGGGGCAGAGACCGAACCGTCGTTAGGATACCCTACCGGCCCATTGCGCCGTCCGCTCGGCGCCGGAGACGCACCGCGTGATCCAGGTCCGCCATCTCACGAAGACATTTTGGGTGCATCGCAAGCCGCCGGGCTTTTGGGGCTCGGTGCGCTCTCTCGTGCGCCGCGAGAAGGTCGCCAAGCAGGCGGTGCGTTCGGTGTCGTTCGATGTCGAGGAAGGGGAGATCGTTGGCCTGGTTGGTGCCAACGGCGCTGGCAAGACGACGCTCGTCAAGATGCTGGCCGGCATCGTCCATCCGACGAGCGGCGAGGCGACCGTGCTCGGCCGCACCCCATGGGCGCGCGACGACGCGCTGCGCCGCCAGATCTCGTTGATCATGGGGCAAAAGGCTCAGCTTTGGTGGGACCTGCCGGCGGCCGATGGATTTCTTCTGCTGCGCGAGATCTACCAGGTCGATCCCGCGGTCTACGCGGCGCGCCTCGAGGAATTGTCGCGGCTGCTCGCCGTCGAGGATCTGCTCGACATCCAGGTGCGGCGACTGTCGCTGGGTGAGCGCATGAAGATGGAGCTGATTGCCGCGCTCTTGCACGCACCGCGCGTCGTGTACCTCGACGAGCCGACGATCGGCCTCGATTTGTCGGCGCAGCGCGCCGTGCGCGATTTCATCCTCGACTATCGGGCGCGCCATCGGCCGGTGATGCTGGTCACCAGCCACTACATGGACGACATCGAGCGGCTGTGCGAGCGGATCTTGATTCTTCGCCAGGGTGAGCTGGTCTACGACGGCTCGCGCCAGGCGGTGGTCGAGCGGTTCGCTCGCTCCAAGATTGTCGCGGTGCGCCTGCGCGGCGAGGTCGCTCCCCACGCTCTCAAGACGCTCGAGGGACTCGGCCGGCGACTGTCGGCTGGTGAGGGGCAGATTCGGCTCGAAGTGCCGCGCGACGAAGTCGCCCGCGTGGCCGGAGCCTGTCTCGAGCTGCTGCCGGTGGTCGATCTGTCGATCGAGGAAGAGCCGCTCGCCGATGTGATCGAGCGGCTGCAGCAGTCGCGCCGCGACGAGCTGGAAGGTGCCCTCACCGGCGCCGGTCGGGACGCGGGATGAGCCCTCGGCTTTTCGTGACGGTCGCCAGCCTGCAGGCTCGGAAGCTGATGAGCTATCGCGTCGACTTCTGGGTCGGCGCCCTCGCCACCTTCGGCACCGAGATGGCGATCGCCTACTTCTTGTGGCAGGCGATCTTCTCGACCACGGACGCGACGCAGATCGGCGGTTTTGGATTTCGCGGCATGATCGCGTATTACCTGATCGTGATCCTGGTCTCGAAGCTGGTCTTTGGTCGCCTGCGCGACCTGACGATCTCGCAGGAGATCTACGAGGGCACCCTCAACAAATATCTGATGTATCCCTCGCCGTACGGCACGTTCAAATATGCCGAGCACCTGGGCAACGCGCTGCCCGCCATCATCCAGGCGGCCGTGCTCGGCTTCCTCGCCTGGTGGGTGCTGCCGCTGCCCGAGGAGCTCGGGATCACGGTCGCATCGGCCTTGCGCGCTGTCGCCTCGCTGCTGATGGCCAATCTGCTGCTCTTCCTGCTGCGGTTTCCCGTGCAGGCGCTGGCCTTCTGGGTCGATAACGTGTGGTCGCTCAACGTGATGCTGCGTTTCGTGCTCGAGTTCTTCGGCGGTCTGCTGCTGCCGCTGAGCCTCTTCCCGGGCCCACTGCGCGAGCTGCTCGACTGGACGCCGATGCCGTACCTTTTCTACCAGCCGACGATGGTGCTGCTCGGCGAGGTCGACACACTGGCCTGGGCGCGCGGCCTGGCGATCGCCGGCCTTTGGGTCCTCATCACGGCGCTCGTCTCACGCGAGATCTGGCGTCGCGGTCGACGGGTCTACGCCGGCGTCGGCATCTGATCCGGCCGTCGATCGACACCATGCGCTACCTCCGCCTCTACCTCTATTTTCTGCGCTTCTCCTTCTCCAAGGCGATGGAGTTCCGCGTCGATTTTTTCTTTCGCATCGCAATGGACTGCGTCTATTACGCCGTCCAGCTCGGCTTCTTCACGCTGATCTACAACCACACCACGATGCTCGGTGGCTGGGAGCTGTGGCAGATCTATATCTTCATCACCGGCGCGATGTTGGTTGACGCATTGCAAATGACGTTCGTCGCCAACAACCTCTGGTATCTGCCGGATCTGATTAACAAGGGTGATCTCGACTACTACCTTGTGCGCCCGGTGTCGTCGCTCTTCTTTCTCAGCCTGCGCGAGTTCGCCGCCAACTCTTTCCTGAACCTGCTGATCGCCGCCGGCCTCTCCGCCTGGGCCATCGGCCGGGCGCCGCAGCCGATGGGTGCGGTGGAGATCGCCTTCTACATCGTCTTTCTCCTGCTCGGATCCTTCATTTTCTACCTGCTGCGGATGCTTTTCCTCATCCCGGTGTTCTGGACGCATTCCGGACGCGGATTCGAGGAGATCGTCTGGTCGCTCAGTCGGCTCGGCGATCAGCCACATCAGATCTATGCGGAATGGCTCAAGCGGGCGTTGCTGACCGTGCTGCCGCTGGGGTTGATGGCGTCGGTTCCGGCGCACGCTCTGTTCTCGGGCGAGGTGTGGCGCGCGCTGGCTCACGTGACGGTCGTGGCGGCCGTTCTCTTCGCAGTGGTCGCCCTCTTCTGGCGATCGGGTCTGCGGGCCTACTCCTCAGCCTCGTCCTGACGACGGTCGCCTCGGCTCTCGACCAGGGAGAAATTCCCTGGATGGGAGAGATTCCCAGGGAATTTGGGCCGAGCGTGTCTCTGAATGCCGCGAGAATCCGGCCAGAGCGGCTGAGTTGGGGCCGGATGAAAGCTGGCACGCAGGTTGCTTTGTCTGAGAGACGTGCGGCTTGAGACACCGCACCAAAAGCTCTAAGGCTTTACCACGAGGGGGGCTCGGGGTAAAGGAAGCCCCTCCCGGTCGTTGTGATCGGGAGGGGCTCTTTCTTTTTTGGCCGGACTCCTCGGCTCCTGAGTGGGCCAGTCGCCTGTCCGCTTCGTGCTAGCCTCCCGGATCACATCCCGCGTTCATGTTGGTCGCCGGGCGGCGCGTCGCCGCCGGTCGATCTGTCGATCTGACGAGCACGAGAGGTCTCATGTCGACTGCTGAGGACACCCCGAACGAATCCGCCGAGCCCCGCCGTGGCTTTGTCCAGCGAGCTCTGGGCACCATCGAAACTGTCGGCAACAAGCTGCCGGATCCAGCGATCCTTTTCTTGATCTCCTTGATCATCGTTTGGATCCTGTCGGCGCTGCTGGCTCCCGTTGCTTTTCCCGACATCGATCCGCGCAACGGCGAGCCGATCCGGGTGCAGAATCAGCTCACCGGCGCTGCCCTCGCAACCTTCTTGTCCAATATGGTGACGATCTTCACCGGCTTCGCGCCGCTGGGCGTCGTGCTGGTGGCCATGCTCGGGGTCGGGGTTGCCGACGAGGCCGGGTTTTTCAACACCGGCATCAAATTCATGCTTGGCTTCACGCCGAAGATGCTGCTGACGCCGATGGTGGTGTTGGTCGGCCTGCTCAGCCACAGCGCGATCGATGCCGGCTACGTGCTGGTCATCCCGCTCGGCGGCATCATTTTCTTTGCTGCAGGGCGCCACCCGCTCGCCGGCATCGCGGCAGCGTTCGCCGGCGTCTCCGGCGGCTTCAGCGCCAACCCTCTGCCGTCGGCGCTCGATCCTCTGCTCCAAGGCTTCACTCAGCCGGCGGCTCAGATCATCGATCCCGAGAAGCTGATCAATCCGCTCTGCAACTATTTCTTCACCGCCACGTCGAGCATCCTGATCATCGCCCTCGCTTGGTTCGTCACCGATCGGATCGTCGAGCCCCGCCTCGAGCGCACGGCGCCGCTCGATGACGACATCGAAGAGTCGCCGGACATGGAGAGCATCTCGGCCCGAGAGAAGCGCGCCTTCCTGGCCGGCACCGCGACCATGATCCTCGGCCTGATCATCCTGACCGTGGTCGCCGCGCCGACGGACTCGCCGCTGCGCGACGACGCAGGATCGCTGAATTCGTTCCAGGCGCCGATCATGCAGTCGATTGTGCCGCTCATCTTCCTGCTCTTCCTGCTGCCGGGCGTCGTGCATGGTTTCCTGGCCGGTGCCTTCAAGCAGACGAAAGACATCATCGACGCGATGACCAAGGCGATGAGCGGCATGGCCTACTACATCGTCATGGCGTTCTTCTGCGCGCTCTTCATCAACGCCTTTGGACAGTCGAATATCGGCGCTCTGCTGGCTCTCAAGGGAGCGGTCGTGCTGGAGGCATTGGCGCTGCCCGGGTTCGTGACGATCTTCGGCATCATCTTTCTGACCGCTTTCGTCAACCTCTTCGTCGGTTCGGCCTCGGCGAAATGGGCGCTCCTGGCGCCGATCTTCGTGCCGATGCTGATGCAGGTCGGTATCTCGCCGGAGCTCACGCAGGCGGCGTACCGCGTCGGCGACTCGTCCTCGAACATCATCACGCCGCTGATGCCGTATTTCCCTCTGGTGGTCGTCTATTGCCAGCGCTATTTCAAGGCGACCGGCATCGGCACGCTGACGTCGATCATGATTCCGTACAGCGTGATCTTCATGATCGCCTGGACGCTCTTCCTGATCGCCTATTGGATGCTCGGCATCCCGCTCGGTCTCGGCGCGTCGTACGTCTACCCGGCCGGCTGACGGCCGAACGGATCGCGGGTAGGACGCAAACGGCCGGCTTCGAGAGAAGCCGGCCGTTCGCCTTCGAGAGGGGCTCGGGCTCAGGGAATCGGTCCGTACCAGCACCGACAGGTGAGGCTGCCCGGATCCTGAGGGCACGAGATGTAGTAAGGCTCGGTGCACTGACCGAACTGGCCGAAGCGATAGCCACAGATGGTTCCCGGCGCGGCGCCGGCGCAGCCGTCCACGCTGCACGCGTTGCAGGCGAAGCCGCTGCTCGCCGAGCGAATCGCGTCCGGCGTGCCGTCGAGAATCGCCATCGCTTCGAGCTGAGCTTCGCTCTGGCAGTCGACGGTCGAGGCCGGTTCGACGTTCGGCGCGATCGCGGCGAGGATTGCCATCTCCGCCGTCGCCGCACCGTCAGCGGCAACGGTGTCGGCAATCTGCGGGGGAGCCGCGCCGGCAAGCGACGCGAATCCGATCAAGATGAGGATCGAGAGAGTCCGTCGGATCGTCATGCGTGCACCTCCTGAGTGAGCTGTCGATCTCGGAGCCGTCCGGCGGTCGGTCTCTCCGAGCGCGTTGCCCGCAGGACCCGCGTGGCTCCGATCAATTCCGCGTCAGGAAGGCGCTGATCGGCTCAGGCGGGCGATCGCTCGGCTGCCGAGCTGAAGGCGTAGCGGATCGTGCCGTCGGTGCCGATCTCGGCGCGACAATGCCCTTCGAGGTGCAGGTCGTCCAGCAGACGCTTGGCCTCACGCAGCGTCAGGTCGGTCTCGCGCGCGACGTCGTGCGGTTCGAGGTGAGGTCCCAGCCGCTCGGCCAGCGCCAACACCTCGCGCTCACGCCGTTCTCGCCGCCGTCGTGCGGATCCCCGCAGTGACGCGTAGATCAACCACGCACCGAGGCATAGCGGTGCGAGGCCGAGCAGGGTGGCGAGCACAACGTGGCCCAGCCAGCTGACTTCCGGATCGCGGCCAAGGAACGAGCCGCCGAGGAGGATCAGGCCGAAGAATCCGATCACCGACCCGACCGCGAACATCATGATGTTCTTCAAAGACATGGCCCGATCTTATGCGTTGCTGCTCGTGGTCCGAGATCTTCGGCTCGTCCCGCCGAGCTTGGGAAGGCATCGCGCGCGTGAGAGCCTTAGCGAATGCGCACGCCCGCCGTTTCGTCACTCGCGTCCCGCCTCCGCCCCTGGCTCGTTGGGCTCCTCCTGCTCTGGGCCGTCATCCCGGCGGTCGCCCAAGAAGGCGACGCCCCGAACGGGGACACCAGTGGCAGGTTCTTCGAGTCGCTCGACGTCGAGATCGTCAATGTCGACGTCTGGGTGACCGACCGGGACGGGCTGCCGGTCCACGGTCTCGAAGCCGACGACTTCGTCGTCCTGCGTGACGGTCAGCCGGTGCCGATCACCAACTTTTATGCCGTCAGCCGCGGGCGGGCGGTGCAGCCCGAACCGACGCTGCCGACGATCGAGCCCACGCCCGAGTCCGCGGCTGACGAGATCTCTGATCTCTCTCTCGATGCGGAACGAGCCATCGACCCCGCGCATCGACTCTGGCTGATCGTCTTCCTCGACAACTTCAATCTCGATCCGCTCGACCGCAATCGCGTCCTGCCGGGCGTTCGTCAGTTCTTGTCGCGCACTCTGAGGGATGGCGACCAGGCGATGCTCGTCACCTACGACCGCAAGCTCGAGGTGCGGGTGCCGTTCACCGACGACATTCGCGAGTTTGATGCGGTGACCGAAGCGATCGAGGAAGAGTCCGGCTTTGTCACCGTGCGCAAGCGCGATCAGGCCGACACCTTGGAGCGGATCATCGAGGCGCAGAGCCCGGGGCAGTCGCTCTCGTTCGCCCGGCGCTACGCCGAAGAGCAGATGGACAGCGTCGACCGGACGGCCGAAACGCTCCTGCGGCTGATCGAGACGCTCGGCGGCCTGGAAGGCCGCAAGGCCCTGCTGCACGTCTCGAGCGGCATCCCGATGCTCGCAGGCGAAGAGGCCTTCCACACCGTTGCCGAGAAGTGGGGGACCTCCGAGGCCTACGCCGAGATTCCGCGGCACGACACCACCCGGCGCTTCGAGCGTGTGACCCGCCAGGCCAACGCGCATCGCGTGACGATGCATACGCTCGATGCTGCAGGGCTGCGCAGCATGCAGTTCGGCCAGGCGGAATACGCCGGCTTCGTCAATCCCCGCATCCGCTCGACCCTCGACTCGGTTGTGCCCGAGAATCTGCAGTCGAGCCTGCGGCTCATGGCTCGGGAGACGGGTGGTCAGGCGATTCTCAACCGCAACGACGTCACCCCCGCGCTCAACGACGTCGCCAGCGATTTCGGCTCGTTCTACTCCCTGGGCATTTCGTCGACCGGCATCGATGCAGGCAGCTACCACGCGCTGGAAGTCGAGCTGCGGGACGACTGCCGCCGCTGCTCGATCCGCCATCGCGAGGGATATCTGAGCAAGAGCGCCGCCACCCGCATGCAGGAGACGCTGCGCTCGGTGCTCCTCTACACCGACGGTGACAATCGCCTCGGCGTCGCGGCGCGCCTGGGCCGCCCGACGCCCCACACGGACGATGGCCTCTTCGTCGTTCCGGTTGATCTCGAGATTCCGCTTCGGGACCTCGTCCTGCTGCCGGTGGCGGGCGGCAAGGCGGAACTGCGCCTCGAGCTCTATGTGGCGGCGGCGGGGGACGACGGGGCGCTGTCGGCGGTTGACACCGTCCCGCTCGGCCTGCGCATCGATGCGCGGCACGTGGAGGCTGCGCGCGGTGAGTCGTTCCGCCACACCCATCGCCTGCTGCTGCCGGCGGGGCGGCGCAAGATCGGTCTCGCGGTCTTCGACACGATCGGCGGCGAGCGGGCGGTGCTCACGCGGGCGCTCGACGTCGGCGCATCGTAGCGTCTGATCGAGGCCGGCGCACTGTTGCGCCGGCCTCGATCGGTGCGAGATGCTCGACTCGGACCTGGCTCAACCGACCGAGGGCCGCTCACTCGATATAGGTGAGCATCTCCCGCGCCGTCGCGGCGTCGGAATCGTCCGGCGCCAGCTCGAGGAAGCGCCCGAGCGACGCCTTCGCTTCGGCGTTGCGTCCGCCCGACAGATGATCGAGGCCAAGAAAGTAGTGCGCCTTGGCGAGCGATGGGTCGATGGCCAGCGCCTGGCGCGACAGGGCGACCGCCCCCTCCGTTTGGCCGCCGTTCCACAGCTCGGCGGCCTGCTCAACCAACTTGGCGCCGCCGAACTCCGGATCGACCGCGGCGAGGCGCGGGGCGATCGAGGTCAGCTCCTCGGTCTTGCCGAGCGCCTGGTAGGCGTCGTAGAGAACGCGCAGGGTCGCGACGTCGTCGGAGCCGACCGACAGTGCTTTTTCGGCCGACGCCGCGGCGCCTTCGGCGTCGCCCTGCGCCAGCAGCAGGGTGGCGACAGCATGATGCGCCTCCCGCAGGGTCGGGTCGAGGGTGGCAGCACGCTGGAACTGCTCGAGAGCGGCCGCGTTATCACCCGCCTGGAACGCCGTGCCGCCTTCGTTGTAGATGCGCAACGCCGCTGCCGCGTCGTCCTGAGCGGCGTCGAGCAGCGCCGACACAGCCTCGGCCTCAGAACCGCGCCCGAGTGCTTTGAGCGCTTGATACTTCACCTGCAGCGCGTCGGCGCGACTCGCAGCGAGCTCGAGCGCGCGATCGGCGGCGGTCAGCGCTTCTGCAGACCGGCCCTGATCCAGGAGAACCTGGGCCAGGGCGACCTGCGCTGGACCGAGCGAGGCGTCTGCGGCAAGCGCCTCTTCGAACTGCGCTTGTGCCACGTCGAGATCGCCGTTTCGCTGCGCGTCGAGACCGGCGTTGAAGGCGACGATGGCCGCGTTGTCGGCACCGGTGAGGACCGACGACAGATCGCCGAAGTCCTGTGCCGCGGCCTGGCCCTGGGCCCGATTCATCACGAATTCTTCGGTCATGGCCTGAGTGCTGGCGGGTGCGATCGGCTGGATGAATGCTTCATAGCCGGGCTTCTCGAAGAGCATCTCGAACTGTTGTTTGGCCTGATTCGGCAGGAAGCGCAGGGAGAACTTTCCGTCGTCGTCGGTGGTCAGAGTCTTGCGGTACGACGCCTGCTCCGGCGAGGTGACCGTGACCTCGACGCCTGGAATGGGCGTGCCGTCGGGATCGACGACCGTGACCCGCAGGAGACCCCGCTGAGCCCAGCTCGCGCTGGCGGCCCACAGCATGAGTGCGGCAAAGACGACAAGGGATTTCGATCGCAGCATGGCTCGGGTCTCCAAGAATTGAACGGCACGGCGGCGTCGTGCCTCGTCCCCGCTCGGGGCGCTGTCGGTTGGGCGCCGCCGCGGCTATGATAGCCAGCGAGCCGCCGCGTCGGCTCGCTGGTTCCGAGCCCGGCACGAGCAGATTCACCCGCCCGCTCCGCACGCTGCCGAGGGACATCCTTGACCGCTCGGCGTGCACGGTCGTCCGTTGTTGAGGCGGCTCGACACGTCGGACAATGTGGTGATGCCGATGATTTATTCTGCCGTTGACCGAGCTTTGACATGTGCCGCTCACCGCCTGGGTCGATCGAGACCGTGCGCGGCACTCGCCATGATGATTTCGCTCGCGGTCGCAGGCGCCGTCTGGGCTCAGGAATCGGCCGAAGCGGCTCCCGACACGGTCGGCGTCTTCACCGACGTTACCGATGTCCGCGTGGCCAATCTCGAGGTCTTCGTCACCGATCGATCGGGCGAGCCGATTGTCGGTTTGACGCAAGACGAGTTCGAGCTGCACCTCGATGGTGAGCGCGTTCCGATCACCAACTTCTATGCCGAGGTCGGCGGCGAGGCGCGTGAGGCCGTGGCGGCGATCGACCGGCCGGCGGGCGACGACGGCTTCATGCCGCTGGAGGCGGTCGCGGCAGATCCAGCCCGACGCGCGCACGTTCTTCTCCTGATCGATCACACGCGGATTGGCGCGGTGCGTCGACAGCAGGCGTTCAAGGCCCTGCGCAGCGCGGTCGCTGAGCTCGACGATGACGACTTGGTGGCGGTGGCGGGCATCGAAGGCTCGGTCGTGTTCTATTCCGACTTCCTCTTCGATCGTGCAGCGATCGGGGACGTCCTCGACGATGTCTCGGAGGTGTCGCTCACCCTCGGTCGTGCGGACGTCGAGCGCCGGCAGATCCTCGGTGAGCTACAGCGGGGGCTCTCGGGCGGTCTCGTCGCCCGCTCGACCCTGGCGGAGGAAGGGCCCCTCCTGAACCGCATCCAGGCGTACGCCGCGGAGGAGTACGACCGCGGACTGCGCTCGCTGCGACAGATTCAGACCGTCGCCTCGACGCTGGGCGGGATTCCAGGCCGCAAGGCGCTGATCTACGTCTCCGAAGGCATTCCGACCCGACCTGGCGAAGGACTCTTCGTCGAGTGGCGAAATCGCTTCGGCGGCGGCAACCCCGAAGCGGCGATCGGCATGCGTCGCTTCGACTTCAACAAGGACTACATTCGCTCCGTCGGCAACTACGATCTGACGCGCGCCGTCGATCAGGCCGCCCTGGCGGCCAATCAGGCCGGCGTGACCCTCTACGGCATCGATGCCGATGCACGTCAGGGGCTGGCTTTGCGTTCGGTGGAGACCGAGCAGGGGGCGACCTCGGAAGCGGTGTCGGTTGTCGCCGAGAACTTCCGCGCGCCGCTCGAGTCGGTGACCCAGCAGACCGGCGGCCGACTGCTGCGCGCGTCGGGGCGGCTGAGCGAGCAGCTCGGCAGTCTGATGAACGACTTCGACACTTACTACTCGCTCGGCTTCAAGCCGCCGGCCGACTGGCAGCCCGGCTCCGACCACCGTGTCGAGGTAAAAGTCGATCGTCGCCGGGCCCGCGTTCGCTATCGCGAGGCGCTGCGCGTCGAGCGCCAGAACGAGCGCGAAGCGGGAGCGACGGTGGCGGCTCTCCTCTACAACACGGTCGACAACCCGCTCGGGATCTCGGCGACGCTCGGCAGTGAGGCGCCGCGCGACGACGGAACGGCCGCACTGCCGGTGCAGCTCGCCATCCCCGTGGGCGAGCTGACGCTGGTGCCGAAGGGCGGCACCTCGAACCTCTCACTGTCGATCTACATCTCGATTCAGGACGCTGAGGGGAATCCGGGGCCGGTGCAGGCGATTCCTTTCCACCTGGCGATTCCTCAGGACAAGGTCGAAGCGGCGAAGGGCGATGCGGCGCACTACACACTGCCGCTCGTTTTGCGGCCCGGCGATCGACGGGTCGCGATCAGCGTGCGCGACGACGTCAGCCGCAAGATGTCGACCGTGCGGCTCGACGTGGCCCAATATTCGGACCTCATCTGAGGAGGCGCGAATCGCGCGCCGACTCAGCCAGGGACCAAAAAAAAGGCCCTCCCGAAGGAGGGCCTCGAGTGGTCGAACCGTGGTCCGACCGTGCAGCGGCTCAACGCTTAGAAGCGCAGTCGTGCGCCGAGGAAATACCGTCTCGGTTGCACAAAGTCCGTGCCTTCGAGGAATTCGAAGCCGTCGGTCCCGTTGAGTCGGTCTTCAACCTTGATGACCTGCTGGTCGTCGAGGGCGTTGAACACATCGAGGAAGACGTCCGCCTCGAGACGGTCATTGATCCCCCACAGGTATGAGACGCGCAGATCGAGCACGCCGTAGTCCGAGCCGTCGATGAAGCCGATGGCGTCCGGCTCGATGTAGAACTCTTGGACTCCGTTGGCCTCGAACGCGGTGTCCACCTGGTCCGGGAGCGAACGGCCGAAGGCCGTGCCCTGGTTGCGGTTGAGGATCACGCCCGAGTTCCAGCGGTAGGCGCCGCCGACCTGGAAGCCGTTGTCCCAGTTGTAGGAACCATGCAGCTTGAACAGGTGCTCGACGAGGCCAGGCATGACGCCGGTGCGCCCTGGCG
>JBCBCF010000031.1:0-22943 GCA_038530905.1 Acidobacteriota bacterium | reverse complement strand
CACCACGCAGAAGGCCGTGGCCGCGGCGCTGCCGATGCTGCTCGGCACCATGGCCCGAAACGCCAACGAGCCGGCCGGCGCCGCGGCACTCGCAGGCGCCCTCGATCGCGACCACGACGGCTCGGTGCTCGATGACGTGCAGGGCTTCTTGGGCGGCGGCGCGGCCGAGAATATGGGCGCGGGCATCCTGCGCCACGTGCTGGGGTCGCGACAGGGCGCCGCACAACGCAATCTCGGCCAGGTCGGCGGCCTCGACTCCGGCAAGGCGGCACAGCTTCTCGCCATGATGGCGCCGGTGGTGATGGGCTTTCTCGGCCAGCAGAAGCGGCAGCGGCAGCTCGGCGTCAATGACCTCGCGCGCGAGCTGCAGCAGGAGCGCGCCGATCTCCAGCGCCAGCAGCCTCAGGTGTCCGGCCTGTGGGAGCAGATGATCGATCGCGACGGCGACGGTCAGATCGCCGACGATCTTGCTGGCGTCGGGATGAACCTGCTCGGCGGCCTGCTCGGCGGTCGCCGCCGCTGAGCCCGGCGAGCGCGGCGCCTAGAGGTCGCGCTCGTACCAGTCGATCAACGACTCGAGAAGGCGCAGGCGCTCGGCCGGCGGCCAGGCACCAAACGCGACACCACCGGTCGTGCCGAGGCTATGACGGACGACGGCCGGCATGCGCGAGACTTCCAGCTCGTCGGCCAGCTTGAAGCTGAGAAAGACCTCGGTGCCCTCCGCAACCTCGGGCGGCAGCACGAGCCCCATGCCGTTGGCGTTGATGTCGATCGCATCCACGACCCATGGTTGATCCGACAGGTCGGGCGCGTCGATCGCCACCAGCACGCCGTGAATCAGCCGCCGCTGGCGGCGCGGGTGCTCGGGCAGTGAGTCGTCGGGGCGCGGGACCCCGTGGAAGTGCTCGTCGCTCATGGCGTCTCCTGTGGGCGAGGCGGGATCTTAACCGACCCGCGCCGCCCACATCGTCGCCCGGGATCGATCGTCGGGTGATCGCTCGTTCGACGCCTCGCGTGTTAGCCTGATTTTGCCCGTTCGCCTGACGCCCATCGCTCGGCCCACTCCGCCTGACCCCGGAGCCGTATGTCGCTACCCGATCTGACCCTCGGCATCGAAGAGGAGTACCAAATCATTGACCCCGAGAGTCGGGGGCTGAAGTCGTATATCCAAGAAATTCTGGATGAAGGCCGACTGCGCCTGCACGATCAGATCAAGGCCGAGTTTCTGCAGAGCCAGGTTGAGGTCGGCAGCGCGATCTGTCGCGACGTTCAGGACGTCCGGGCCGAGGTCGTTCGCTTGCGCAGCTCGATCTGCCAGCTCGCCGAACGCAAAGGCGTGCGCGTGGCGGCGGCGAGCACCCATCCCTTTTCGCAGTGGGCGACGCAGGTGCCGAGCCGCGGCGAGCGCTACACCCAGCTCGCGACCGACATGGCTCAGCTTGCCCGGCGCATGCTGATCTTCGGCATGCATATCCACGTTGGCTTCAGCGACCGCGAGCTGATGATCGACGTGATGAATCAGGCGCGCTATTTCCTTCCGCACCTGCTGGCTCTCTCGACCAGCTCACCCTTCTGGCAGGGGCGCGACACCGGCCTCAAGTCCTACCGTACGGTCATCTTCGAAAGTCTGCCGCGCTCGGGGATGCCGCCGAGCCTCAAATCCTGGGCGGACTACGAGGGCTTCATCGACACCCTGGTGCGGACGCACTGCATCGACGAGCCGTCGAAGATCTGGTGGGATGTCCGCCCGCACTCGAAGTTTCCGACGCTCGAGTTCCGCGTCTGCGACATCTGCACCAAGGTCGACGAGGCCGTTTGTCTTGCGGCGCTGATCCAGGCGATCTGCGCCAAGCTCATCCGTCTGCGGCAGCAGAACATGAGCTGGCGGCCGTATCGTCATCATCTGATCACCGAGAACAAGTGGCGCGCTGTCCGCTATGGCACTCACGGACACCTCATCGACTTCGGCAAGCGCGAAGAGGTGCCGTTTGGCCAGCTGGCGCAGGAACTGCTGGACTTCGTCGACGACGTCGCCGACGAGCTCGGCAGCCGCGACGAGATCGCCTATACCGAGACCATTCTCGCCGACGGCACAAGTGCTGACCGCCAGCTGGCCGTGCATCGCGAGACCGGAAGCCTAGAAGCGGTCGTCGATCACCTCATTCGCGAGACGAAGGAAGGATGCGACGTCTGACGCCCAGCACCTGCGGCATCGAGTCATCCTCGGATCGAGCTCGGCGTCGGGACGGAGAGGCGTCATGACCGCAGCCGATCGCGACGGTTCACTCGAGACCAGCGCTCAGCGCGATCGTGGAGGTGCCCCTTGGCGCCTTGGGCTGGCGGCGGCGACGCTCGCACTGGTCGCCTTCGCCATCACCTGGACCTACCTCGAGCCGCCCGCGCCGGACCGACTTCGTCTCGCCACCGGCTCGGCCGATGGCGCCTACTTCTCCTACGGCGAACACTATGCGCGGCTGCTCGCCGAGCACGATGTCGCTCTCGAGGTGATTCAAACCGCCGGTTCGGCGGAGAATCTCGAGCTGCTCCAGGCTGGCGAAGTCGATCTAGCGCTCGTTCAGGGAGGACTTGGCGATCCGGTGCGCCATCCGGACGTCGAGGCTCTTGCCAGCATCCTGTTTGAGCCCGTCTGGCTCTTCCACCGAGTGGATCTCGAGGTGGAGCGACTGACCGATCTCGCAGGAGCGCGCGTCGCCATCGGACGACCGGGGAGCGGCACCCGGGAGCTGGCCCGCGTCCTGCTCGCCGACAACGGCTTGTCTCCCGAGAAGGAGGGGATCAGCGCGGCGAGAGGCGGTGCGGACGTAGGCGACGCCGCCGACGCTGGCGAGTCGGATCCGCGCACCGAGCCGAGCAGCGCGCCAGAGGCCGAGCCAACGATCGAAGTCCGTGAGATCGGCGGGCGCGCGGCTGCCGAGGCGCTACAGATGAGCACGGTCGACGCCGCCTTCTTCGTCTCGTCCCCGGAGGCCGGGCACCTGCGCGAGCTTCTGGCCGATCCGGCGATCCGCTTGATGTCGTTCGAGCGATCCCGCGCCTACCACGTTCGCCACCGCTACCTGTCGGATGTCCTCCTCGGCGAAGGCGTGGTGGATCTGCAGACCAACCTTCCCGACCGCGACGTGACGATGGTGGCAGCCGCTGCGGCCCTGGCCGCCCGCTCGGATCTGCACCACGCGATCGTTCCGCTGGTGATTGAAGCAGCCCAGGACGTCCACGGCAACGGAGGGTTCTTCGACGAACCCGGCACGTTCCCGTCGTCGCAGTGGCTCGGCCTGCCGTTGGGCACCGAGGCCGAGCACTATCTGGAGCGCGGGCCGTCGTTCCTTTTTCGCGTCCTGCCGTACCGCACCGCGGTGTCGGTCGATCGCCTGAAGATCTTCCTCCTCCCGTTCATCCCGCTGCTCCTGATGCTCTTCAAGGCGGCGCCGCCTATCTATCGCTGGCGCATTCGCTCGAAGATCTACCGCTGGTACGAGGATCTTCGTGAGCTCGACCAATTTGTCGCATCGCAACCCTCTCCCGAAGAGGCGCGAGCGAAGCTCCCGACCGTCGAGCGCCTAGAGCAAGAAGTCACGGACGTCTCGGTGCCGCTCTCGTACATGGATGAGTTCTACAATCTACGCGTACATATCGACCTGATCGAGACCAAGCTCGAAGCGTTGCTGGAGGGAGACGACTGACTCACCGCGCGCCTGGAATTTGCCGATCGCGCGGGGCGTTGCGGCCGACGGAGGAGCGAGACCATGGACGGCAATCTGTCGCGAGAGATTTACCGACGCCTGGAGCGCATCTCGGACATCGCGCGCGAGATCGAGCAGGCGTTCGAACGACCGCTCGGCTGTCAGGACACGCGGGGCTTCGACCACAAATGTCGTGAGATCCGGACCCACTCAGAGTGGATCACCGAGCACCTCGAAGACCAGGATGACGAAGCCTGGACCCGGACCGGATCTTTCCCGGTGGTGCACGACGAGCCCTCGACGTTCCCGGTCGGGTAGCGCGGAACCGCAGATCGACGCGATCGCCGGACCGCGCCGGTCCGTCGACCCGCTGCCGCTGGTCATTCTCGCCGGACGAGACCAGCAGGGAACCACCCTGCCTCCCGACGGCCGCACGCAACATCGCATCGAAGGGCATAAGGCCGCCGAGATCCGCATTGCCGGCCGGCCGATGATCACGCTGCTCCTCGAGCGCCTGCAGGCGTCTGGCCATTTCGATCCGATCTGGGTCGCCGGTCCGGCCGACCCGTTCGCCCGGCTGGTCTCTGTTCCGCTGATCGACACCGATCGCCATCTCGGTGAGAACCTGCACGCGATCGTGCAGGCGACGGCGCACCCGGACCCGCTGCGACCGCTGGTCGTCATGACCTCGGACATCCTCCCCGAGCAGGCCGATCTCGACACTGCCTTCGCGGACTTGCGCGCGCACCAACCGGTGGATTTTTGGATGCCCCAAATCCGCCTGCCGGTAAGAGCTCTCGGCGCCTCGGCGTGGAAACCCACCTATCGACTGGTCGCACACGGTGAGCAGACGGCGAGCGCCATCTTGCCCGGTCAGCTCCTCCTGGCCGTGCCCGGAATCACCCGCGTCGACTTCGTAATCGCCTTCTTCGATCTTCTCTATCGCACCCGCAACCGCTCGATCGCTCGACGGTTCGCCGCGCTGGCCGGCCGTCTGACGTGGCACCTCCTGCGCGAAGACCTTCGGTCCCTTCTGCGCGGCCGCCCGACCTTCCACTTGCCGAAGACAACGCTCGTGGCCAGCCGGCTCGCCACCCGCCTCGCCCGGGGTCGGGCGACGGCGGACGAAATGGAACGCGGGCTGCAAGGGATCCTGATCCAGGCAGCTCATCGGGCCCGCCATCCTCAGCGTCGAGCCTACGTCCCGGTGCTCGACACCCTCTCACTCGCACGCGACATCGACACGCACGAGGAAGCGCGCGAGCTGAGCCGCTCACTCGCCTGAGCGAGCGCCGTCAATCGCCGCCGCGTTTCGCAGCGGCGGCGCCGAGCGCGCCATGCGGAGCGCACTCGGTCGTCCGAACGAAGTCAACGAGAGCGGGAAGAATTGGTTCGCCCGGATCGCTGGCCTGCGCGATGATCAGCCGATGCGACACGTTGGGGAGCACCAGCAGGCGGCTCGCAACGCCAACCTGTCGGAGCATGGCGTCCAGCAGCGCGTTCTGCCGCTGCAGACTGGCCCATTCGGCATCGCCGTAGACGATCAGAAACGGTGGCGCCGCCGACTCCAGATAGGTGATCGCCGAGGCCTCACCCTGCCAGCCCTCCGTGCCGCCAAAGCGACGCCTGTAGTAGGAGCGATCGGCGCCCGCGGCGTAGGTTGCCTCGTCGGCGAGCGCGAAGCCGACGCCCGAAATCGGCGCAACACCGCAGATCGTCGTCGGCTCCAGGCCGGCCGCCGCCAGCGGCCAGGGGGCGAGCGAGACATAGGTGACAAGCTGAGCACCCGCCGAGTGACCCGACAGGAAGAGGCGCCCTGCATCGCCGCCGTGGGCCGCGATCGAGGTGTGCACCCAGGCCACCGATTGAGCGACATCGTCGACTTGCTCGCGCCAGCCGACGGCCGGCTGGAGGCGATATGAGATCACCGCCGCGCCGACACCCCTTTCGGCCAGACGCCGCCCGAGGTTGCCGTAGATCTCGTAGCCGGCGACCGTGAGGTTGCGATCCCCTTCGGTCCAGCCGCCACCGTGCACGAACACGACGGTCGGCCAGCCGACGGGGGTCTCCGGCGAGGGAAGAAAGAGATCGAGCCGATGCTTGTCGATCGCGTCCTCGCCACCCGTGTAGGGCAGGTCGTGCAGCTCGCGACTCGCCGGCAGAGGCTCGGCCGGAGCGAAAACGGTCCGCACCAAGGCCCGCTGCGCCGGAGCGCAGGCGCTCAGGATGAGAATTCCAACCACCAGAGCCAGCGGAGGGAGGCGACGGACGAGGCGCATCTCTCGAGTGCTCGAGCGGTCTTTGTCTGCGTCAGGCGTAGTGCTGGAACTCGAACTCGACCTGGCCGGCGCGAATGATGTCGCCGCTGCGCAGCCGCTTTGAGCGCGTCCGACGGCCATCGACGAGGCTGCCGTTGGTGGAGTCGAGATCGACGAAGAAGAACGTTCGCTCCCGCGGCACGATCTTGAAGTGCTGGGCGCTCAGCGCCGGATCCGGAAGCCCGAGCGTGTTGGACAGGCGATCCCGGCCGACCGAGAAGGCACGCTCGCCATCGAGCAGAAACGACCGCGGTGCGTCTCCTGGCTGGCGCACAAGGAGAACGCTGTAGTTGTTGAGAACCCGGGTGCGATCGAGTCGCTCCTGCAGATCGTCCTCGGGCGTGCCGGCGCTCGGCACCGTCATCTCGTGGCTGTCCTGGGGAAGCGCAGCGTCCGCTCGCAGTAGCTCGGGGCGAAGCATCTCCGCCTCCGCCTCATCGAGCGCGCGCTGCTCGTCCGGATCCCCTGGATCACTCGACGGCCGGGAGCGCTGCAGCGCCCACGCCGCGAGGCCCATCAAGAGAATCAGCCCGAGGAGGCCGCCGACGAGCCACGGTGTGCCGAACCCTGAGTCTTTCGCGCCTCGGTCGCCGCCCCCCGACGCCTCACCTTCTGGCCCAGAGGCAGCGCCGACCGGATCGACACCTGAGTCCGATTCTGCACCGCCGACATCGACCGGACCGAGTTCTGCAGCCTGCGCGCCGACGTCGCTAGCCACCGAACCTGCAGCCGGGTCGGCACCTCGTCGCGGCTCTGGCGTTTCGGCGATCTGCCGACGGGCGGCTTCGACCCTCGCTCCGAGATCGGCCGTCGGGAGCTCCGCGAAACTGCCCAGGTACTCGCCGTCGGAGACCAACGCCAGGCGGCGCAACGCCCGCTCGTCGATTCGCTGACCGACGCCGGCGCTCAGCACGCGCACGCCTTGCGCCTCACTCCGCCGCGCCAGGTCGTCGACTGTGGTGGCCGAGTTCTCGTCTCGCCCGTCCGACACCAAGAGGATCACGCCGCCGTCCGGCAGCGCCCGCGTGGCAACGAAGAGAGCGTCGTTGAGCAGCGTGAAGCGGCCACTGCGCTCGAGGCGATCGGTCGCCGCTAAGGTCGCCGCCACAGACGCCGACGGTCCAGCCAGCCAGGTCGGCTCGTCGGCAAAGGCGAGAAGCCCGGACGGAGTGTCGGCCGGCAGCTCGCCGAGCATGTCGCGCAGCTGCGCAACGAGAGCCTGGAAGCTCTGCGCGTCGAGCGAGCGGCTGGTGTCGACCGCGACCACCACCGGCACCGACTCGCCAGCAGGCTGGGCCATCACCACCGAGCCGAAGAGAACGAACGCGAGACAGGCGGCAAACGCCGAGAAAACGACTGAGCGCATGCGCCGATTCTAGTCCCTCCCCGCGCCTGCCGCCGGCCGAATCGTGTCGAATTAGAGAAGGGAATCGCGAACGCGGCTCTCGCTCGAGGCGCACCGGACCTCGCCAGCGCGCCTTCTGGAACCCTCCTTGTCCAGCTCAGCCTCTCGGCCTGCAACACACCCTAGTGACGTCCGTACAATCCAGCCTCGCAAAGGAAACGAAGCGTCTGGGAACCCAAGGACCTCCCGGTCGGCCGACGGTCCAGCGAAACAACGAGGATGCCATGACGAATTCAGCAGCGCGCACGATCGATCGTCGACCCTCGACGCGGCCGAAGGGCCACGACCTCTCTCCTCGAGCGGTCCACCGGCGCGTCCCTGAACGCCGCGGCTGGCGGCGATGGATCCTGTCCGGCCTTGCCGTCGGTTCGTTCGTCCTCACCCTCTTGGCGCTTCCGTCGCCGGTGGCGGCGCAAGACCCGGTCTTGGGAACCTGGCTGACAGAAGAAGGGGAAGCGAAAGTCCGGCTGAAGCTGTGCAGCGGCGAGCTATGCGGCTTCATCGTTTGGCTCCGCGATCCGCTCGACGAGTCCGGCCAGCCTGACCTCGACAACCTCAACCCGATCCAAAGCCTGCGCCATCGCCCGATTCTCGGGCTGCGCATGGTCCACAGCTTCCCGCCCGAGCCGGATCGGCGAGGCCGCTATACCGGCGGCAAGATCTACGACCCCGACAGCGGCCGGACCTACTCGGCGACGATCACACCGAAGGGCCCGAACCGCCTCCAGCTGCGCGGCTTCGTGGGGATCTCACTGCTCGGCCGCACGACCATCTGGACGCGGGTCGAGGAAGAGCCGTCGTCCTGAGTCGGATCGGGCATATTCCGCAGATTCTTGACTTCGTGTTCTATAACTGGTGAGATCTTCACATGCCGGCCGGTCGTCCCAGGGAATTCGATCCCGATCGCTGCCTCGACATCGCGATGCAGGAGTTTTGGCGCCGGGGCTACGACAGCACGAGCGTCGGTGATCTTGCCGACGCCATGGGGATCGGCCGTCAGAGTCTCTACAACACGTTCGGCGACAAACGGGAAATCTTCCTCGCCGCCGTCCAGCGCTACGGCGAAGCGCGTGAGCAGGAATGCTCTCGAATCCTCCTCGAGTCGACCAGTGCGCTCGACGCCGTGCGCCGCTTGATGTCGAAGGCCGTCGAGCCGGCGGCCTGCAGCGGATGCTTGGTCGGTAACGCGCTCCCGCGCTTCGCCGCCGTCGACGCTGACTTGAGCGCCGTGCTGCGTCGCGAAATGCAGCGGCCGCAGCGCGTGCTGCGCTCCTGGCTTTCCCTTGCTCGCGACGCCGGAGAACTCGACGCCAGAGCCGACATTGACGCGATGGCCCGCGATCTGACGGTTCTCATGAGCGGGTTGATCATGCAGGCAATGGTCGACGGCGATTCGACCCGCGCCGAACCGTCGCTGCGCGTCGTCGACCTCCTGCTGAGCGACGCTGCGCGCACCACCTCCGTCGAACCGCCCCTCCAGGCCTGAAGCTCCCTGTCGCGACCAGCATTCGCTTGCCTAATTTTTGACTCTTTGTTCTTAAAATCGACCGAAGGAGACCCCAGGCGATGGAATGGACGGCACGATACGGACGCGCGATCGTTCGGTGGCGGTGGGCGGCCTTGCTCCTGCCGCTGGTGATGACGGTCGGCCTGGCCGCGGGTGGGCGATTTCTGCAGCCGGCCGGCGACTATCGGATCTTCTTCAGCGAAGACAATCCCCAGCTCGAGGCATTCCTGAGCATTCAGGACACCTACACCCGGATTGACAACGTGCTCTTCGCGGTCGAGCCCCAAAAAGGCGACGTTCTCGAGCCCAGCTTCTTGGCGGCAATCGAGGAGCTAACGGCGGCCGCCTGGACCCTGCCGCACGCCATCCGCGTCGACTCACCGACCAACTTTCAGCACACCCGCGCGCGGGACGACGATCTCGAGGTCGCCGACCTCATCCGCGACGCCGAAAGCCTCTCGCCAGCTCGCCTCGACGAGATCCGTAGGGTCGCCACCACGGAGCCGGCGCTCTCCCGGCGGCTGGTCGCTGGCGATCTCGGCGCCGTCGGGGTCGACGTGACGCTGCAGCCTCCTGGCGAGTCGCTCGACGAGATCTCGAATGTGTCGCAGGCCGCCCATGCCATCGCGGAGGATCTCGAGGCGCGCTACCCGGTCCGCGTCGAGCTGACCGGCATGGTCATGCTCAACGACGCATTCAACACGGCGAGCCTTCGGGACCTCTCAACTCAGGTTCCGCTGATGTATCTGGCGATCTTCGTGGGTCTGCTCGTGCTGGTGCGCTCGATGGTCGGAGCCGTCGGCGCCATGGTGGTGACCGTGCTGTCGATTCTGTCGGCCATGGGCACCGCAGGCTGGTTCTCGATGCTCATCACGCCACCATCGGCGGCGGCCCCGACGGTCATCGCCACACTCGCGGTCGCCGACTCGGTCCATTTCCTGGTGTCGTTCTTCGCTGCGCGCGGCAACGGCATGGACCGACACCGCGCGGTCGTCGAGAGTCTGCGCGTCAACTTGCAGCCGATCTTCCTGACCAGCATCACAACCGCCATCGGCTTCTTGTCGATGAACTTTTCGGACACGCCACCGCTGCGTCACCTCGGCAATACCGCGGCGTTCGGCGTGATGATGGCGTTCGTCTTCTCGGTCACTCTCCTGCCCGCACTGATGGCGATCGTGCCGGCGCGCGGTCGGGGAGCTGCTCCTGGCGTCGTTCGAGTGTTGGATCGCTTCGCCGGCACCATCGTCCGACGCCGGCGCGTGGTCCTCGTTCTCTCGTCGGCCTTTGCGCTCGTTGCCCTGGCCTTCTTGCCACGCAACTCTCTGCGCGACGACTTCGTGCGCTATTTCGACACCAGCTTGGAATTCCGCCAGGCCGCCGACTTCACCAACGAGCGACTGACCGGCCTCTACCAGCTTCAGTACTCCGTTCCTTCCGGGACGCCAGGCGGCGTCGCCGACCCTGAGTTCCTCGCCACCCTGGACGCGTTCGCGACGTGGTTGCGCTCACAGCCCGAGGTGCGGCACGTCTCGGCGATCTCCGACACGTTCAAGCGGCTCAACCGCAGCCTGCACGGCGACGATCCCGGCCAATACCTGTTGCCGGACCGTCCGGATCAGGCGGCGCAATATCTCTTGCTCTACGAGCTATCGCTGCCCTATGGCCTGGATCTCAACAACCAGCTGAACGTCGACAAAAGCGCGACGCAGGTGATCGCCACCCTCAACGACATGAGCTCCGTGGAGCTGAAGGCCATCGCGGAGCGCGGCGAGGCTTGGCTGCGCGAGAACGGCGGAGTGGCGGCACCCGGAGTCGGACCGTCAATCATGTTCGCGCACATCGCCGACCGGACGATCGGCGGCATGATCTTTGGGACGGTTCTCGCCCTCATCGTCATCTCGGGACTGCTCGTCCTCGCCCTCCGCAGTCTGCGCGTCGGCCTCTTGAGCTTGATCCCGAATCTGCTGCCCGCCGGCATCGCCTTCGGTCTGTGGGGATTCTGGGTCGGTGAGGTCAACGTCGGGGTGTCGATTGTGATCGGCATGACGCTCGGCATCGTCGTCGACGACACCGTGCACTTCCTCAGCAAATACCTGCGAGCCCGGCGGGAGCATGGCGCCTCGGCAGAGGAGGCGGTCCGCGCCGCCTTCCGAAACGTCGGCGTGGCGATCCTGGTCACCTCAGCGATTCTCATCATCGGCTTCGGCGTGCTGTCGTTCTCGGTCTTCGCGATGAACGAGCTGATGGCCAAGCTGACGATGCTGACCATCGGCATGGCGCTGGTGGTCGACCTGACGCTGCTGCCGGCGCTGCTGGTCGGCTTCGATGCCGGCCGACCGAAAGCGCTCAACCCGCCGGCCGCCGACGTCGCACAGCCGTCGAACGCCGCGGCGGAGCCCGCCTGATGGCCCCGGCAACGCGCCCTTCGCCAACTCGCTCCTCGATCCTTGGAGACTCCAACATGCCTCTGAAGTTCATCGTCCGCGCCGGCGCTGGCGTCGCGCTCCTCAGCCACGGATTGCTCACGCTGACGCTGTGGACCCTGTCGGCGACCGCCGCCGAGGGCCGGTCGATGCCAGACGCGACGGCCGGCGCCGACTCCGCCGCCGCAAAGGGGCACGCCATCGCCGCGCGCTCTGACCGTTCCGACCGCGGCTTCGGCGACAGCGAAGTCGAGCTGCAGATGATCCTGCGCAACCGCGCGGGTGACGAAGCAACGCGGGCGCTGCGCATTACGACGCTCGAGGTTCCCGACGAAACCGTCGGCGACAAGAGCCTGGTCGTCTTCGACGAGCCGCGAGACATCGCCGGCACGGCGTTCCTGTCGCACGCCAAGATCCTCGAGGCCGACGATCAATGGCTCTACCTGCCGAGCCTCCGGCGCGTGAAGCGCATCTCGTCGGCCAACAAGTCCGGACCGTTCCTCGGCAGCGAGTTCGCGTTCGAAGACTTCACGGCGCAGGAGCTCGAGAAGTTTGACTACCGTTTCGTCCGCACAGAACCTTGCGGCGACCTGGTCTGCGATGTCATTGAGCTGACTCCACGCTACGAGCATTCAGGCTACACGCGCCTGTTGGCTTGGATCGATCAGACCGATCACCAATATCGCCGCATCGAGTTCTTTGACCGGGGCGGCGAAGCGTTGAAGACGCTCGAGATCGACGCCTACCGACAGTACGAGGGCGGCATCTGGCGGGGACATCGTCAGACGATGACCAATCACAAGAACGGCAAGACGTCGATCTTCGTCTACGGCGACTACGCTTTCGGCGTCGGCCTGACCGACGACGACTTCGTCAAGAGCGTCCTGCGCCGCACCCGCTGACGTGCGGCATCGAATCGCGACACTCATTCTGGCCGCCACCGCGGTCACCCCATCGAGCGCGCTCTGGGCCGGCGAGGGCCTGACGCTCGACGTCGCCGGCGATGTCGGCCTCGAGCTGCGCGCCTTCGTCGACAGTCCGGCCCCCTCGACGGTGGGTTTCGAGCGCCAGCCCGAGACCTGGCAGGGGTCGATCCACATGGCACCGGAGGTGGTGATCGATCACGCGAACGGGCGAGATCGATTCGTCGTCGAGCCATTCGCCCGCCTCGACAGCGACGACTCTGAACGCACGCACGTCGACCTGCGCGAGGCAACGTGGCAGCGGGTCGGCGACGATTGGGACCTCGTCGTCGGGCTCGACGTCGTGTTTTGGGGCGTCACGGAATCACGCCACCTGGTCAACGTCATCAACCAGATCGACGCGGTCGAAGATCTCGACGAAGAAGACTTCCTCGGGCAGCCGATGATCGCCTTCGGCCTGCAGCGTTCGTGGGGATATCTCCGGGCGTTTGTGCTGCCCGGATTCCGTGAGCGCACCTTTCCCGGGATCGAAGGCCGCCTGCGGGCGTCGCCGCCGGTCGACGTCGACGCCGCACGCTTCACGCGCAGCCGAGGCAACGACGCGCTCGACGCCGCGTTGCGCTACAGCCACGTCATCGGCGATTGGGACCTCGGAGCCCACCTCTTCGTCGGCACCTCACGCGAGCCGCGCTTCGAGCAGTCCAGCGACGGCGAGCACCTGGTGCCCGTCTACGAGCGCATGGAGCAGATCGGGCTCGATGTGCAGAACACCACCGGCGCCTGGCTCACGAAGCTGGAGGCGATCGTTCGCTCGACGGACAGCGACGACTTCGCCGCCGCCGTCGCCGGAGTCGAGTACACCCTCTTCGGGCTGGTCGGCGCGGCCGACCTTGGCCTGCTGGCCGAGTTTCTTCGCGATGGACGAGATCCGGCCCGTGCCCCTGCGACCGCCTTCGACCGCGATCTTTTCGCGGGCGCACGGCTGACGCTCAACGACGTCGCAGATACCAACGTCCTGCTCGGCGGCTTTGTCGATCTCGACTCTGGATCGACCTCACTGCGGTTCGAAGGCGATCGGCGAATCGGCGACGCCTGGAGAGCCGAAGTGACCGCGCAGGTCTTCCTCGACGTCGACGCACGCGACGCGCTGGCCGCGTTCGAGAACGACGCCTTCGCCCAGCTGTCGTTGACCTGGTCGTTCTGATGCTGCGAGAAGCGGAATGCCGACGCGCGGTAGGAATGGTGCCCAGGGGCGGATTTGAACCACCGACACCACGATTTTCAGTCGTGTGCTCTACCAACTGAGCTACCCGGGCACGGGTCGGGAGAGGGCTCTCCCGCGTCGGGACGCGATTTCTACCATCGGCCCAAAGCCACTGTCAAGGCGCGATGAAGGTGCAGATCCCCGCGGGCGAACGGGCCATCGGGACACCCGGATCGGCGGCTGAAGATCAAGCTATGCTCGCCCCATGGCCCACTCGATCCGGCGCGGCCGCCCGACGGGCGACCACGCATCGGCGCTCTCGCGGCGCGGCCTTCGGCGCTGCTTCCGCATCTTCCTCATCTGCCTCGCCTCGATCGCTCCGGTTCTGCCCGCCGCCGCCTGGACGCCGGAGACACAACGTCGTCTCGGCGAGCAGGCGGCTCGGCTGGCGCCACCGGATCTCTATCGACAGCTCGTGCGCAACCGCGATGCCTTTCGCGTCGGCCTCGCCGAGCCTCGCCGACAGGGACGCGGTGCCGACCACGCGTCCGACGAGGGCACGCGGCGGGCGACGATCGAGTCCGCGGTCGACGACGCGATTCTGTCGATCCGCGCGCATCGTCCCTTCAACGAAGTTGCCTACCGCCTCGGTCTGGTGGCGCACCATCTCACCGTCGCCAACGATCCGAGCCATGCTCGGCGGGACGATCCGGCGCACGCTCGCTGGGCGCGCGATTACCCTCTCTACGCCGAGTCCGCGCTGCCGCGCGTAGCGATGGTTTTCTATGGCTTTCGCGCCGGCGACCGACGTCTCGTGCTCGACCGACTGCTCGCCGACACCTCACAGCGCAGCGCGGAGCTGTACCCGCTCCTCGGCCGCGAGTACCGCCGGGTCGGCTACGCGCCCGGACGACGCAGCTTTGACGACCGCTCGACCGCCTACGCGGTCACGGCGCTCGGCATGAGCCACGCCGTCAGTGACATCGCCGAGGTGCTCCGCTATATTTGGCTTGAGGCCGGCGGCATCGATACCCGCTCCCACCTACCGCGCCGCGGTCATCAATGGGTTCGCCTGGAGCCACTCCGCGCTCCCGCCGCCAACCGCTGAGCCGGCCCGACGTCGGCACCACGGCTCCGTCCCGTGTCTGATCGCTCCCGATTTCGACCGTCACCTCGACCCTGAGCCGTCGCGTCATGCTCCCGATCCAGCGAGCCCTCGTCTCGGTGTCCGACAAGAGCGGCATTGCCGACTTCGCTCGGGCGCTGGCCGGGCTCGAGATCGAGATCGTCTCGACCGGCGGCACCGCCTCAGCGCTCGAGGCGGCCGGCATCCCGGTAACCCGCGTTTCCGACGTCACGCAGCATCCGGAGATCCTCGACGGCCGGGTCAAGACCCTGCATCCGCGCATCCACGGCGGCATTCTCGCCGACCGTCAGCGCGCGGGGCATCTCAGCGAGCTGCAGGAACACGGGATTCCGCCGATCGACCTGGTCGTCTGCAACCTCTATCCGTTCGAGCGCACCGTCGCAGGCGACCCGAGCCTCGGTGAAGCGATCGAGATGATCGACATCGGCGGCCCGACGATGATCCGCGCGGCAGCGAAGAACTTCCGCAGCGTCGCGGTGGTCGTCGAGCCGGCTGACTATGCGCAGGTGCTCGCGGCGCTCGAGAGCGGTGAGCGGCAGCTCGGCGAAGGGCTGCGCAAGGGTCTCGCCATCAAGGCATTTCGTCACACCCAGGCCTACGACGCGGCGATTTCGACCTGGCTCGAGGCGCAGGCCGCGGAGACCGAGAATCTCTTTCCGCGGCGTCGACTTCTCGATCTCGCCCTGGTCGCCACCACCCGCTACGGTGAGAATCCGCATCAGCCCGGCGCGGTCTATCGCTCTGTCGGTGGCCCAGGCGTGCTTGGCGGCTACTCGCAGCTCCAAGGCCGCGAACTGTCGTACAACAACCTTCTCGACGCGGATGCAGCACGCCGGCTGGTGGCGCTCTTCGAGGAGCCGACGGTCGTCATCGTCAAGCACAACAATCCGTGCGGCATCGGCCGCGGCGAAACGCTCGCCGACGCTTACGCGCGCGCTCTGGCCTGCGATCCGACATCGGCCTTCGGCTCGATCCTCGCGCTCAACCGGACGGCCGATCGCGAGTTCGCCGAAGCGATGCGCAAGCTCTTCGCGGAGGTCGTGGTGGCACCGGAGATTGACGAAGAGGCCGCCAGCCTCTTCGCCAACAAGAAGAATCTCCGTGTTCTGCGCTGTCCACCGCTCGCCACCGGGACAAGCGCCGCCGAGCTCGAGCTGCGGGCGATCGACGGGGGCTTCTTGGCGCAGACGCCGGACCTCGAGGCCGACGACTCAGGCGGCTGGACGACGCTCGGGGCCCGCGAGCCGACCGACGCGGAGCGAACCGCTCTCGACATGGCCTGGCGCGCCGCCCGCGGTACCAAGTCGAACGCCATCGTGCTGGCCGACGCGCAGGCGACGCTCGGCATCGGTGCCGGACAGATGAGCCGCGTGGACGCATGCCACCTCGCGGTCCGCAAAGCCGCCGACGCCGGCCTCGATCTCGCCGGTTGCGCCGCCGCGTCGGACGCGTTCTTCCCGTTCCGCGATGGTGTCGACGTGCTCGCCGCCGCCGGCGTGACGGCGATCGTGCAGCCGGCGGGTTCGAAGCGCGACGACGAGGTGATCGCTGCCGCCGACGAACACGACCTCGCGATGGTGGCGACCGGAACGCGCCACTTCAGGCATTGAAGACGGCGGCATTGAAGACGGCGATCTTGAGCGAGGCGAGATCGAATACCGCGTCGGCGCCGACATGGGCGGCTGATCCGCCCCCGGTCGCGCCCGGTAGTCTTCGGATTACGGGAACCCACTCCGACGTTCTCTGCCTCGACGCCGATGCTGTCCAGGCGGCCGGCGCGCCAGGAGCTTCATGACGATGCGACCGAATCGACGCCTGCCGATCCTCTTCCTCTTCGCTGTTGTCTTTGTGACGGTGGCGCCGCTTCACGCCGAGAGCCCCTGGGAGCTGCTCGAGGAGCTGCGCCAGTCGATGGAAAGCGCCGGCCCGATCACCGGCACCTTCGATCAGACCTATGTCCCAGCCGGCTTCTCCACCGGTGATCTGGAGTCCGGTCATCTCTCCCTATGGCTGCCACGCTGCGTGCGTTGGAATTACGTCGAGCCGCAGGCGAAGCACTTCCTCTACTGCGATCGAGAGGTCTACTACTGGAACGATCTCGAGCCGGGTGGCCGGCACTACGTGATCGAACCGGAAGCCGAGCCCGGCCTCGATCTGCTGCTGGTGGACGTCACCCGTCTGCGCGAGCGCTACCTGGCCGAAAGTGAGCGGCTCGCTGATGGCACCTACAACATTCGCCTCGAAACGCCGGCCGGCGCCGAACCGGCCTTCGCGGCGACGCTCCACATCGATCCGGTGGCCGACCGGGTTCTCGATCTCGAGTACACCGACGCGGAAGGCAACCGCACCCGCTTCGACATCGGCGGCTACCAAAAGCTCGAGCACACCGCCCTGTTCCAGCCGCCGAAGGACATCGAATGGACCAGCGATTGACCTGCCGGACCGGCGTTCGGCCGCTCGTCGCGGCCCTCCTGCTGCTGGCCTTCGGCGCCGCCGAGGCAACCGCCTCGTGGCCGTGGTCGCGCCAGCCCGACCAGCTCGAGATCAGCGGCGAGGTCGTTGACGCCGAAGGGCGGCCGGTCGAAGGGGCGACGGTTCTTTTCGAGATGCGGCGGCGGGCGTTCTCACTCCGCAGCTTCGCCACCGAAGAGGGACCACCTCTGCGCTTGCCTGCCGTCACCGACACCGCCGGCCGCTACCGGTTCGAAGTGCAACCCGACGGCCACCACAACCTCTATCGCCTGGTGGTGGGAGCGCCGACACAGCGGGGCGACACAGAAGACTTCGAGGCGCTGCTGGTGCGCGACCTCGATCCCGACCAGGTCGCCGGCGGCGGCCCTCTGCGGGTGCGGCTGACGCTTCGCGACGCCGGCTTCCTCCGCTGGCTGGACCGCTGGCGCCAGGACCTCGCGAGCGCCGACGAGTCCAAGCTCTTCAACGATTTCGGCAAACCGGATCGACTGGTCGAAGCGGACGACGGCACCGCCACGTGGTGGTACTTCGACCGCGGCAAGGTGTACCGGCTGCGGAACGGTCGGCTGGAACAAGTCGACAACTTCGACCCGGTCTCGGCCGCCGAGTAGCCCTCGGCCGCTCTGGCGCAACGCCGGCTCGACATGGATCCCTCACTGCGTCTTCGCGTCTTGGTGGGAGTGCTGACCGTCACGGTCCTGGCGCTGGCCTTCTGGACTCTCGAGCTGCGCCGACAGCTTGGACGCCTGCCGACGCTCGCACCGGAGGTCTGCCTCGCCGACCTCCAGGCCAAGAACCCTGCGCCGCTGGACGTTCCGGCCTGCGAGATCGTCGTCTTCTCGGCCCGGATGGAAGCCGACGATCTCCCATCCTCGGCGAACCGCTACCGCCTGTCTCTCCTCGCGAACGACGCCGCGGCGGCGAGCTGGCAGCGCGACGTGACGCCGACCGTGCCGGGCCGCCTCGACGTGGGCGTGCGCGGCAAGACGCTGCGGGGTTTCGCGGCCGCTCATCTGCGTCTCGAGGCGCTCCAGGCCGACGGTTCATGGCGCATTGCAGTCGAGCGGCCGATTCGGCTGGCGGCCGGCGACGGCGGCGCCATCGCCCCCTGAGCAAGCCCAGGTTCGCCGACCCACGCCGGCGGACGGTCACATCGAGCGAGCGTTCGGGTGCCGACCGTTGGGGTGCACAGCCTTTGGGCGATCGGCGGCAAGACGACGGTTCGTGCGCGCCAGCTCTTCCTCGTCGAACACGTCCTCTCCACCCGGCGGCGCGACCTGAAGCCGTCGCCAGACCGCCTCTTCGATCGGCAGCCACCGCCGCGCCGGCGCCAGGCCGAAGACTCCGGAGCGGTCGAGCGAGGCCGAGCGCTGAGCGTCGGCCGCGTCGGAGCCAACCTCCTCGACCTCGATCCAGCCGGAGGGCGCCACGCCGACCAGCGTCAGGTAGCGGAACGTGCGCACGTCGACATCCCGCCATGCGCATGCGCCGGGCGGCGCCAGCAGGACCTCATCGAGCCGGCCGACTTCCGGCGCACGCGGCTCGCTGCCGAAGTAAAGAAGCGCCGAGACCGTCTCGCGCCGGGCATCGGGTGCCGGCTCGGCGATGGGCTGTTCGGGTGGCGGGTCACCAACCTCGCACGGCAGGCCCATCTGCAAGATGCCGGTGACCGAGCGGCCGAAATCGTAGATCCCGACCTCGGCCAGGCGCGGCAGCGGACGCCGACGCAGCGTCGTCCAGGCGGTCGCCGACGGATGACGCACGCGCTCTGCCCCGATCCGAACCCTCGGCGGCACCGGCAGTGGCTCGAGGCGCTCTTCGACGAGCTCGGTCGGGAATCGCCACCGACCGGCGGTGCCGCGACCCCACACGGCCGGCACTTCGGAGGCGAGCGCGTCGAGGCTCGTCCAGCCGCCGAGCAGCGCCGGCTCGGCGCTGCGCACGACCCGCCACGACCGATCGGTCCACAAGAACGACTCGGCGTCGAGCGGTGACGGCCCTCGACGCAGATCGACGGCCACGGCGCCGGCGCCGCGAGCGCTGCGCGCCTCGACAACGATCCGATCGACGCCGGGCATCAAGAAGTCCGTCAGTTCGTAGAGGGCGCCCGGGCGCCCTGAGCGCCAGGTGCCGGCGCCGATCCTCGTCCCGTTGAGCCACAGGGTGGAGCGCTCGTCACCCGCGACCGCCGCCCACAGGCGTTCGCCGGGCGCCAGCTCGAGATCCACATCGCGCACGAGGTAGAAGGCGACCGCCTCGCCTCCGTCGAGGACATCATCTGCCCACAGAAACGCCGGCCTGTCGCCAGCCGCTCGCCCGCGCGACCAGGCAAGGATCACCAGCAAGCCGAGGACGACGAACAGGCCGACACGGTGACGGGCGGAGGGAGAAAACGCGGCGACGATGCCGAACACAGGGAAAATCTACCACCGGCTCAGCCCTTCGACTCGGATGTCCGGAGCAGTCGCCCGTTGACGGTCTCCAGAGGGCCGGGTAGGCTCCCCCCCCGGTGATCGTCACCACGCGGCGCGCCCCTGGCGGTGCAGCGCCCCGACGACGACCGGCGCCGCGCCGCGCGCTCAGCCGGTTTCCTCCCACCGGCCACGCCTCCCGACCCCTGAGCCCATGATCGAAGGCCTCTACGGCGCGATTCCAGCGCGCTTCGCGTCGACGCGCCTGCCCGGCAAACCTCTGATCGAGCTGGCTGGCGAGCCGATGATTCGACACGTCGTGCGCCGCGCAGAAGAAGCCGGCGTTTTCGAGCGCGTCGTCGTGCTCACCGACGATGAGCGGATCGCGAGCGCCGCCGAATCCTTCGGCGGCGACGTGGAGATGACGCCCGCCGAGTGCGCCTCAGGCACCGACCGCATCGCTTGGGCAACCCGCCGGTGGCCGGCGGCGGGCGCGGTTGTCAACATCCAGGGCGACGAGCCGCTGGTCGATCCCGCGGCTCTCGCGCGCCTCGGACGCTGCCTCGCCGGCCGAGACGGAGCTCCGCAGGCCGACATGGTGACGCTCGCGGCGCCGCTCGAGGGCGCGCGGATCGACGATCCGAACGTCGTCAAAGTCGTCTGCCGCAGCGACGGGCGAGCGCTGTATTTCAGCCGCTCGCCGATCCCGCATCGGCGCCACCCGGACGAGGGGGGCGCCGAGGCGTTGCACCACGTCGGCGTCTATGGCTATCGGCGCGACGTTCTTCTGCACCTCGCGGCACTGCGCCCTTCGCCGCTCGAGCGCGCCGAAGGGCTCGAGCAGCTCCGCGCCCTCGAGCACGGGGTCGATCTCGTCGTCTTGAGTCTCGATCAGCCGGCGGTGCCCGGCGTCGACACGGAAGACGACGTGCCGCGAGTCGACGCCCTGCTGCGCGCGCACGGCGCCACCCATTCTTGATCCCGACCGACCCAAGCATCTCGAGAATCGAGTCCCGATGAGAACCAAATACATCTTCGTCACCGGCGGCGTCGTGTCGTCGCTCGGCAAAGGCGTCGCTGCGGCGTCGATCGGCCTGCTGCTCGAGGCACGCGGGTTCAAGGTCACGCTGATGAAGCTCGACCCGTACGTCAACGTCGACCCAGGCACCATGTCGCCGTATCAGCACGGTGAGGTCTTCGTGACCGACGACGGCGCCGAGGCCGATCTCGACCTCGGCCACTACGAGCGATTCACCACCACGAATACGACCAAAAACCACAACTACACGACCGGCAAGATCTTCCAGTCGGTGATCGCCAAAGAACGACGCGGCGACTATCTCGGCAAGACGGTGCAGGTGATCCCGCACATCACCGACGAGATCAAGGAGGCGATGCGCCACCACGCCGACCACAACGATGTCGTGATCGTAGAGATCGGCGGCACCGTCGGCGACATCGAGTCGCAGCCCTTCCTCGAAGCCATCCGCCAGTTTCGCCACGAGCTGGGCCGGTTCAACGCCATCGACGTGCACGTGACGCTGGTTCCCTACCTCGACGCCGCCGACGAGCTGAAGACCAAGCCGACCCAGCACTCGGTGCGCGAGCTGCGGGCCATCGGCATCAGCCCGGACATCCTGATCTGCCGGGTCGATCGGCCGCTGCCCGAAGAGCTGCGCAAGAAGATCGCGCTCTTCTGCAACGTCGCTCACGACCAGGTCATCCAGGCGCGCGACGTCGAGTCGATCTACGAGGTGCCGCTGGCGCTCTTCCGCGACGGACTCGACGAGAAACTTCTCGAGCTGCTGAATCTGCCGCACGGCGAGCGCGATCTGGCGGCCTGGGAAGGCATGGTGCGCGCCGCCAAGAACCCCAAGCGCACCGTGTCGATCGGCATCGTCGGCAAGTACACCGACCTGCCAGACGCCTACAAGAGCCTCAACGAAGCGCTGATCCACGGCGGCATCGCCCATGAGGCCAAGACCGAGATTGTCTACATCTCGGCGGAGGACATCGAAAGCGGTCACTGGCCGCCCGAGGTCGCCAAAGTCGACGGCATCGTGGTGCCGATCGGCTTCGGCAAGCGTGGATCGGAAGGCAAGCTAGCGGCCATCCGCTACGCCCGCGAGCAGAAGGTCCCTTGCTTCGGCATCTGCTGGGGCATGCAGCTGATGGTGGTCGAGTATGCGCGCAACGTCTGCGGCATCGAGCACGCTGCCTCGACAGAGTTCGTCCCCGACACGCCCGAGCCCGTGATCTACAAGCTGCGGGATCTGTTGGGCGTCGAGAATCTGGGCGGCACAATGCGCCTGGGCGCCTACCCTTGCCGGCTGGCGGAGGGCTCGCGCGCCCGCGAGATCTACAGCGTGGCGGACATCTCCGAGCGTCACCGTCATCGCTTCGAGGTCAACCAGAAGTACCTCCCCGCGCTGCGCGACGGCGGCCTGCGCATCGCCGGCACCAGTCCGGACGGCAAATTCGTCGAGATGGTCGAGCTGCCGGGGCATCCGTGGTTTCTCGGCAGCCAATTTCATCCCGAGTACAAGAGCCGGCCGACCGCTCCGCATCCGCTCTTCGTCTCTTTCATCGGCGCGGCGCTGGACGAGGGCGCGCGACGCAAGGAATCGGACGACCGACGGCGCGAACGTCGCGAAACGCCGGCCGTCGAGGCCGGCGCGTGAGTCTCGAGCGCGACGAGGAGGGCATCCCGCACCGCGTCGAACCGATCGAGATCGCCGGCGGAGTGCGCCTCGGTGACCTCTCCGAGGCCCTGCCCACGATCGCGGGCCCGTGCGCGGTGGAAGGCCACGACGAGCTGCTCGAGGCGGCGCGGCACGTGGCCGAGATCGCCCGCGCGCTGGACACTCCGTTCGTGCTCAAAGCTTCGTTCGACAAGGCCAACCGCTCGAGCGGCACGAGCTTCCGCACGATCGGCTTCGAGCCGGCGCTCGCCGCGCTTGCCGAAGCCGGCCGAGACACCGGCCTGCCGACCCTCACCGACGTCCACGAGCCGGGGCAGTGCGAGCGCGTCGCCGCCGTCGTCGACGTGCTGCAGATTCCGGCGTTCCTGTGCCGCCAGACCGATCTGATCGAGGCCGCCGCACGCACGGGCCGCGCCGTCAACATCAAGCGCGGTCAGTTCATGGCGCCGGACGATATGCGCCGCGCGGTCGACAAGGCACGCGCCGCAGCCGACGTTCCTGTCTTCGTCACCGAGCGCGGCACCAGCTTCGGCTACCACGATCTGGTGGTCGACATGCGAGCGTTTTCGATCCTCCGAGGAGACGGCATCCCGGTGGTCTACGACGTCACGCACTCGCTGCAAAAGCCGGGCGGCGGCGAGGAAACAGGCGGCGCTCGACGCTTCGCCGAACCGCTGGCGCGCGCCGCGGTCGCGGCGGGTGTCGATGGCGTTTTCGTCGAGATCCATCC
>JBCBCF010000030.1:0-23011 GCA_038530905.1 Acidobacteriota bacterium | reverse complement strand
CGTCTCGAGAAAATGACGCTCGCCGCGCCGTTTTCGGGCGTCGTCGGTCTGCGCGGAGTCTCCGAAGGCAGCGTCGTCACGTCGCAAACGCCGATCGTCACGCTGCAGAAACTCGATCCGATCAAGCTCGACTTCGCGATCCCGGAGCGCTACGCAGGCTTCGCTCGTCCGGGAACTCGGGTCGAATTCGAGGTCGCCGGCTCGGCCGAGACCTTTGTTGGCGACATCTATGCGGTCGAGCCCGCGGTCGAAGCGGCGACGCGCAGCGTTCGGGTGCGCGCCCGGGCAGCCAATCCAGAGGGCCGGCTTTTGCCCGGGGCCTTCGCCGAGGTGCAGTGGACGCTCGCCGAGCGACCGAGTGCATTGCTCGTTCCGTCGATCGCCGTGCTCTCTGATCTGGACGCCAGCTCGGTGCTGCTGGCCGTCGAGGGGGTCGTCGAGCGGCGTCGCGTCGAGCTCGGCCGTCGCACGGACGATTTCGTCGAGGTGACCTCCGGCCTCGAGAGAGGCGACGCCGTGATTCTCACCGGCCTCCAGCAGCTGCGGCCGGGCGACCCGGTGACACTGGTCGAGTCGGGAGAGCGGTCGTGACCGGCAGGCCGCAAGACGTCGGCGGCTCGCTCTCGAGTCTGTCGATCCGCCGTCCCGTGCTGGCGATCGTGATGTCGCTCGGCATCATTCTTTTCGGCTGGATCGGCTTTCGCGAGCTCGGCGTGCGTGAGTATCCGTCGGTCGATCCGGCGGTGATCTCGGTCTCGACGTCCTACGTCGGCGCCAACGCCGAGGTCATCGAGTCGCAGGTGACGCAGCCGCTCGAGGAGGAAATCAACTCCGTGCCGGGTCTGCGCACGTTGACCTCCACCTCACGCGAGGGGCGCTCGACGATCCAAGCCGAATTCGAGCTCGGCGTCGATCTCGAGACGGCCGCCAACGACGTCCGCGACAAGGTGAGCCGTGCGATCGGCGAGCTGCCGCCCGAGGCCGATCCCCCCTCGGTGTCGAAGGCCGACGCCGACCGTCAGCCGATCGTCTTTCTCAACGTCAAGGGCGAACGGCGTTCGCTGCTCGAGCTGTCCGATTTTGCCGAGAAATCTCTCAAGGCGCGGCTGCAGACGATCCCCGGCGTCGCCGAGGTTGATATCTGGGGCGAAAAGAAGTGGTCGATGCGGCTGTGGCTCGATCCGGCGCGGCTGGCGGCTTACGGTCTGACGCCGGTCGACGTGCGCGATGCACTCGGACGGGAGAACGTCGAGCTGCCGTCGGGCCGGATCGAAGGCGACGCCGTCGAGCTGACGGTGCGCACACGAGGCCGGCTCGAAACGGTCGAGGACTTCGAGAATCTGGTGTTGTCGAAGTCGGGCAGCCAGCTGGTTCGGCTGCGCGACGTCGGCGAGGCGGAGCTGGCTCCCGAGAATCTGCGCACGCTGCTGCGTCGTGACGGTGTGCCGATGGTCGGCGTCGTGCTGCGGCCGCAGCCCGGAGCCAATCAGATCGACATCGTCGACGAGTTCTATCGCCGGGTCGCGCAGATCGAGCGCGACCTGCCGGCCGATCTCGAGCTCGGCATCGGCTTCGATGTGTCGCAATACATCCGCGAGTCGATCGCCGAGGTGCGCCAAACCTTCGCGGTGGCCTTGCTCTTGGTGGTCGCGATCATCTTCTTGTTCCTGCGCGACGCGCGCACGACGCTGATCCCGGTCTTGGTCATCCCGGTGTCACTGATCGGTGTGTTCCTGGTGATGTACCTCGCTGGGTTCTCGATCAACGTGCTGACGCTGCTCGGGCTGGTGCTGGCCATCGGCCTGGTCGTTGATGACGCGATCGTGGTGCTCGAGAACATCTATTCCAAGATCGAGGCCGGACAGGATCCGGTGCGCGCCGGGGTCGAAGGGACGCGCGAGATCTTCTTCGCCGTCGTTGCCACGACGCTGGTTCTGGTGGCGGTCTTTCTGCCGATTCTCTTCCTCGGCGGTCTGACCGGGCGTCTCTTCCGCGAGTTCGGCGTGACGCTGGCCGGCGCGGTGATCATCTCGTCGTTCGCGGCGCTGACACTCACCCCGATGCTGTGCACCCGCCTGCTGCGTCGTCGAGATCGGCAGCCGTGGATCTACCGAGTCAGCGAGCCGGCGTTTCGGGCACTGACCGTCGGCTATCGCGCGTCGCTTGGCGCTTTTTTCCGGGTCCGCTGGCTGGCCCTGCCGATTCTCGCCGCCACGGCGGTGGGAACTTGGTGGCTGTTCAGCTCGCTGCCCGCGGAGCTGGCACCGATCGAGGATCGGGGCGACCTGCGGGTCGGCATCACGGCCCCCGAGGGCGCTTCGTTCGACTATATGGACCGCTACGTCCAGGATTTGGTCGCCCGCGTCGAGGCGGAGATTCCCGAGACCGAGGCGGTGATCGCGGTCACGTCGCCGGGCTTTGGCGCGTCCGGCAGCGTCAACTCGGCGTTCCTGCGCCTCAAGCTCGTCGATGCCTCGCAGCGTGAGCGCAGCCAGGACGAGATCGCGCGCGCCGTCAACGGCATCCTTCGTTCGATGCCCGGTGCTCGGGCGCGGGCCAGTCAGTCGCCCTCGATCGGCGGTCGGCGGCGCGGTCCGCCGGTCGAGCTGGTGCTGCAGGCGCCGAACTTCGGCGCGCTGCGCGAGGTCTTGCCAACGTTCCTCGAGCGCGCCGAGCAGGATCCACTGCTCGAGGGCGTCGATGTCGATCTCAAGTTCAACAAGCCGGAGCTGCAGATCGACATCGATCGAGCACGGGCACGCGATCTCGACGTGTCGGCGCGCGACATCGCGCAAACGTTGTCGGCGGCGCTGTCCGGTCAACGCTTCGGATACTTTCTACGCGACGGCAAGCAATATCCGGTGATTGGCCAGCTCCGCCTCGAGCATCGCGACGAGCCGCTGGACCTGGCGTCGCTGCAGGTCGCCTCACGTGGCGGCCAGATGGTGCGCCTCGACAACCTGGTGCGCCTCGAGGAAGCGATCAGCCCGCCGCAGATCTACCATTTCAATCGCTATGTCTCGGCCACCGTGTCGGCGGATCTCGAGGGGAGAGCGACGATCGCCGACGGCGTGGCGGCGATGCGTGCCGTTGCCGCCGAAGTGCTCGACGACTCGTTCTCGACCGCCGTCACCGGTCAAAGCCGCGACTACGAAGAGAGCACGTCGAGCCTCGGCTTTGTCTTTCTGCTGGCGCTCGCACTGGTCTACCTGGTTCTGGCGGCGCAGTTCGAGAGCTTCCGCGATCCGCTGGTCATCATGCTGACCGTACCGCTGGCCCTCTTCGGCGCGCTCCTCGCCCTGTCGATTTTTGGTCAGACGCTCAACGTCTTCAGCCAGATCGGGCTCATCATGTTGCTCGGGCTGGTGACCAAGAACGGCATTCTGATCGTGGAGTTCGCCAACCAGCGGCGCGCGGCCGGCGAAGAACTGATCGATGCGGTGCGCGGCGCGGCCGTCGCGCGTTTCCGCCCGGTGCTGATGACCAGCCTGTCGACCATCCTCGGCATTCTGCCCATCGCCCTGGCTCTCGGCGCCGGCGCGGAAAGCCGGCAGGCGATGGGGATCGCGGTGATCGGCGGCTTGCTCGTTGGCGGTCTGCTGACGCTATACGTCATCCCCGCGACCTACTCGCTCCTGGCGCGGCGGACGCTGCCGGAGCCGCTCGGCGCGTTCGACCGGCAGGTGCCGGGACCGTCGGCGGGCTCGCCGGAACCCGCCACCGCCCGCTGACTCTTTCCTCTCAGCGAGTCAGCGGGCCGGCACGAAGAAGAAGTCGGCGAGGTCGTTGCGCGCCCACTTCATGGTGGCGAATTCAAGATCGGTGGTGCCGCGCTGCGACTCGGCCAGCCGGTCGTTGATCTTGCGGTAGAGCGTTGACGCCTCGAGCACGCCGACATCGCTCTCGGCGCTCTCCGCCAGCACGTCGACGAACGTGCTGGCGAACGAAGACGTCCGCGGCTCCTTCGAGCCGACAGCGCCCGGTCCGCCGGACGACAGCACCAGGCGCGCCCGCTTCTCGGTGAGCAATTTGATGTGGTAGAAGCGCTCCGCTGGCGTCATGCCGCGTGGCAGTCGAGCGATCGACGAGCGCGTGCGCAGCCCCGAATACACGGAATCAGCCACCACGAACACGTGCTTTGCTGGGATCAGATCCAGGTGCTCGGTGATAAGGCCGTTCGGAATCCAGTTGACCGGGCTGCGCGGATCCGCGTCAACCGGCTGCCAATAGGCGGTCTGGCCGGTCGCGTCGCGCTCGCCGTGGCCGGCGTAATAGACGAGGAGGTTGTCTTCCGAGTCGAGTTCCTCGCGCAGGTCGTTGAGCGCCGACATGATCTCGAAGCGGTCCGCATCGAGCAGGAGGCGCACCTCGAAGCCGTAGCGCTCACGCAGCAGGTCGGCGACCAGCCGGGCGTCCTGAGCGGCTGAAGCGATCGGCGGCAGAGAGCTGTAGGCGGAGTTGCCGATCACCAGCGCGTGGAAATCGCCGAAGCGGATGTCGGCAAGAGTGGCCGAGCGCGTGGTCGCGCCGCTCGGCGTCGGACCGCGTGCGGCGACGGTCTCGATCCGCTGCTCGAGCGCGGCGATTCGCTGTCGACCCGAGTCGAGCTCGCGTTGGCGCTCGGCGAGATCTGCCTCGAGCCGGTCGACGATCGAGGCGAGGGTGGTGCGGCGCTGGCGTTCGGCGTCGCTCTCCGCGGCGGTTTCGGCCATCTGGCGCCGCAGCTCGGCGATTTCGCGCTGGAGCGCCTCGACGTCTTGCTCGCGCGCCGCGAGCTGAGCGACGAGGTCGTCGTACTCGCCCTCTTCGAGGACCACGAGATCCTCAGACAGGCCGGCGGCCCTCCGATACCAGTTGAGCGCCACGACCGAATCTTCCTCGACGCCGAGCCCTTCTTCGTGCAGGTAGCCGAGATTGGTCATTGCCGGTGTGTAGTCCTGCTCGGCCGCCTTGCCGTACCAAGCGGCCGCCCGGGCGTAGTCCGGCTCGGTGCCGAGGCCGCGTTCGTAGATTTGGCCGACGAAATATTGCGCTTCAGCCTCGCCGGCCTCGGCCTGCGGCAGCCAGACACGGAGCGACGTCTGATAGTTGGCCTGATCGGGCTGCGTGTACTCGCCGCCGCGGATGCGACAGTCGACGGCGGTCGTGCGGATCGGCCGCCGCGGCTGCAGATAGCTGGCGCTGCGACCGAGGCGACGGACCTTCTGCGGCAGCAGGCAGTCAACGATCATCAGATCGTCGGCGGTCTCGACGCGTTCCGCGCCGTCGGCGGTCGAGACCGCGCCGGGTGCCGCGAAGAGACCGAGGGTCATGCCACCGACGGCGAGTGCCCGGGCCATCGGCCGCCAGGCGCGCCGCAGGCGCGGGGAAGACGGGTGGTCGGTCGAGGACGAACGGATCATTCAGTCTCTCCTTCGATCGCGGCGAGGCGCTTCAGAACTGGAAGCGGAACCCGCCCGAGAGGGTGTAGAGGTCAAGGTCGTCGCGCTCGAGATCGGTGTCGAACTGCAGGAACGCAGCCCACGAGCGCGCGAAGTTGGCGGAGAGAGCGGCTTCGAGATTGAAGAAGTTGCGATCGGGCTCTTCCGGCGTGACGGTCAGGATGCGATTCGACGGATCGCCGCGGAATCGCGCCTGTAGCACGCCGATCGAGTCCTCGAACTCGTGCAGGAACGAGAGACGGAGCTGCGGCTGCAGCACGCCCCAGGAGTAGCTCAGCGGCCGCGAGATTTCGAGACCGGCCTCGCCCAAGAGCGACTCGGTCGTCTGCTCGCGGAACTCGAGGCCGAACGGACCGCCGCCTCGCTCGGCATATCGATCGATCTGCACCTCGACCCAGCTCGCCGAGCCGAAGGCGCCGAGCGTCCAGCCGCCCCGATTGGCCAGGTCGCCGCCGCCGGAGAGGTAGATCGAGGTCTGCTCGCCGTCGGGTTCGCCAATCGCCACGACCCGGTCTTGTCCCTGGAACGGCTGCGGCAGCTCGATCACGCGTCGGCTCTCGTAGTCGTTGCGACCGACGTTGAGCACGCCGTCGATCCACCAGCGGTCGGCGCCGTAGGAGGCATAGGTCGAGAGTGACCAGCCTTCGGTGTCGATCGAGCCGACGTCGCCGTCGACTTCGGTGTCGGTCTTGAGGAAGCCCACGGCGGTGCCGAAGACCCAGCGGCTGCCGTGGCGATAGTCGACGCCGGCGGTAACGCCGGTGGTGGTGAAGTCGAAGCTCGGATCCAGACCTCGCTGTGGCGCGTCGCCGAAGGACACCCGACCGTTGACGAAGAAGCCCCAGGGTGACTCTCCCGTGTCGATCGGCTCGACGGCGTCATCGATCTCGTCGCCGAGCGCCCACAGGCCTTGATCATGGCCCTGGCTGCGCAGCGACGCACGGACGCGCTGACGCAGGGTCGTCGCGTCGTCGTCCCAGCCCTGCCGCAGCGAGCCGATCGAGAACGACTCTCCGCGGATCGACAGCGCCAGTCGGTCGAGCGGTGCCACGGTGCCGGCGCGCAGTGCTCGCAGTCGAGAGTCGACGTTGCGCACCTGGACGCGTGGCGCTCGCACTAGCGAGCGGCCTTGAGCGGCGAGCCGCTGCGGCGTAAGAGCCTCGACCGCCTGCTGTCGGTCGCTGTCGGCCGAGAGACCGAAGACGTACTCGCACACCTCGGCGAATTCCCCGGAGGCGTCGGCGCAGCGATCGTCGAGAATGTCGGCAACGTCCCGCTGTCCCTCCGGCATGTCATCGCCGACGAGGTTGCGCAGGTCTCCGAGCACCTGGATCGAGAACGTCACCGGCTCGGCATCGAGCCCGGCCAGCCGGGCCGTGACCGTCGCCGTTTCGGGTTGCGGGCCGAGCGCCAGGCCCTGCATCACGAGACCGTCCGCGTCGCTCAGGCCGCGGGCATCGCCCTCGAGGACGCCCCGGCCGTCGAGGCTCCAGCCGACGAGAGCTCCTTCGATCGGAGCACCGTCTTCGGCGCGGACCACGCGCACCGACAGCTCGAGCGGCTGGCGGACCTGCGCCTGACGAGTGGTGTCGCCGACGGCCTCGAGACGCAGATTCATGTCGTCGTCGACGATCACGAGCACCTGTCGGGCGGGTGGTGCCAGCTGCGCGCCGGCAACGTTGCTGATCTGCACGCCGACCGTTTCCTGCTCTTCGACGACCGTGTCGTCGAGGATCGGCATCTGGACGCGGCGGGGGCCGGTCTCGCCCGGACCCCAGCGGACGACCCGGCGCACCGGTCGATAGTCCCGGTTGCGGGTTGCCGAGCCGCCACCGACCGTCAGGAGCGCCGTCGCTGCCGTCTCCGCTGGACCGCTGCGCTCGACGATGAGAGACGCCGCCCCGTCCCCTTCCATCACCGGATCGGGCGGCAGCAACCGAACGATGCCGAGGGGACCGCCGCCACCGTCGGGCGAATCGTCGTTGACGATCGTGCCGCGCGCTGACGCTGCACCGAGCTCGGCGCCGACCGGATTCGACAGGTCCACGAAGAAGACTTCGTCGGCCTCGACCTCACGATCGCCCCGCACCAGCACCGCAAGGCTCGCCGCCGTGACCCCTGGCGGCAGCTCGACGACACCGCTGCGGGCCTGATAGTCGGAGCCGGCGACCGCCGTCCCGTCGCGGGTGGCGACGTCGACAGTCACGGTCTGATCCGCCGCCCGGTCCAGGCGGATCTGGAAGACGGCCGTTGTCGTGCCCTCGTCTCCCTCCCTGACCTGGACATCCGCGATCCCCAACCGAGGCGCAGACTCTGCGTCGTCATCGTCGCGGATGATGCCGATCGCTTCGTCGTCGGCGATCTCTGCGCGGCTCACGTCCAGCAGGCGGAGAAGCAGCGTCTCGTCCGGCTCGTCGATCCGGTCGCCGAAGACTTCGACGCTCACCGTCGTCGTGGTCTCACCGGGAGGCAGAGTTAGCTGGCCTTCGGTGGGCCGGAAGTCCTGACCCGGAGTCGCCGCCTGAGTCGGACTCTCGGGATCTTCAACCGTGGTGAAGCTGGCGACGACCGGGCCGTCGACGGGCCGGTTCAGAGCGACCTCGAAGACGAGGAAGGTGCTGCCGACGTCCCCTTCTTGGACCTCGGCATCGCTCACCACGAGCTGGGCGAGGCCGCCGTCGTCGTCGACGATGGTCGCCTCGCCGCGCCGGTCGCGAAGCACGACGCCGTCGGGATTGGTCAGGTCGACGAAGAATGTCTCCTCGTCTTCTTCCAGATCGTCGCCGATCACCGCGACGGAGATCGTCGCCTGCCGCTGACCGGCAGGGATGGTCACCGTCCCTTGAGCTTCGCGGAAGTCTTCGCCCTCCAGGGCGCTGCCGGGAATCGTGCGGTAGGACAGCGTCACGTCGGTTTGCGGAGCCTCGGACAGCGTGACGGTGAAGACGGCCTCGACGTCGTCTCCGGTCCCCTCGACCACGGACGTGTCGTTGATCGACGCTTCGATCTGCGCGCCGGCGTCGTCGTCGAGGATGACGGCCACGCCGGCGTCGTCGTCGATCTGGACCTGCTCCTTGGTCGAGATGCGGAGCACGAAGCTCTCGTCGGTCTCCTCGCGCGTGTCGCCGATAAAGGGGACCTCGACGATGTGGATCGGCTCGGTGTTGCTCAGCGTGGCCGTGCCCTGGACGCGCGTGTAGTCGCTGCCGCTGACCGCGGTCAGGTCGATGGTCTCGAAGTCGATCGCCGTCGAGAAGCCGACCGGCGCGTCGAGCAGGCGGATGGCGAACGCCGCACTGCCGGCGTCGGCGGCAACATCGCCCTCGCGCTGCGGGATGGCGTCGTCGACCACGACGCGCGGCTGGGTGCCGGTGCCGCCGTCGTCGTCGAGAATGTCGATCTCGCCGATCGAGTCTTGGATCGTGGCGCCGACCGGACTCGAGAGGACGACCCGGAACGTCTCGTCCGCTTCGTCGAGGTCGTCGCGAACGATCTGCAGATCGATCTGCTGGGAGAACTGCGTCCGCTGGGGGTTGCGCGCGGTCGCCTTGTCGAAGTCGAAGACGACGGTGCCGGTCTTGGCGACATAGTCGTTCGGCTCGACGGCGCTGCCGTCGGCGGTGGCGTAGTCGACGGAGAAGAAGCTGCCGCTGCCGGGATCGTCGAGGGTGATCGTCAGCTGGACCGTCTGCAGGCCGCCGCCGCTCCCCTCGGCGATGATCGCGTCGTCGATCAGGAAGGTCGGCGAGGAGGAAATGTCGTCGTCGAGGATCGTGATGGTCGCGTCGCCGTCGCCCAGCTGAGCGCCGCCGCCGACGGGGTTCGTCAGCCGGAACGTGAAGGACTCATCCGGCTCGTCCGTGTCGTCGCTCAGAATCTCGACCGCGATCATCTGGCTCAATGAGCCGCGGCGCGGCGCCCCCGTTGCGCTCGTGGTGTCGAAGGTGATCGTGCCGCTGGCGGAGACGTAGTCGCTGCCGCCGGTGGCCGTGCCGTTGAGCGTCTGGAAGTCGACCATATACACGTCGACGCCAGCGTCTTCGAGGGTCACGAGAACCTGGGCGAAGAGCGAGCCGCCGCCGCTGCCTTCAGTGATCGTCACGTCGTCGACCGAGAATGTCGCTGGCGTCGCCAGGTCGTCATTGCGAATCTCGACGTTGCCGGTCGGTACGGAAATGATGGCTCCCGGGCCAGTCGGGTTCGAGAGCTGCATGCGGAATTGCTCGTCGCCTTCGAAGGTCGAATCTCCGACGATCTGCACCGGCACGGTCTGCGACACAGCCACCGGCCCGCGCGGATCGCTCCCCGTCGCGGTCAAGCCATCGAAGTCGAACGTCACGGTGCCGGACGCGGCGATGTAGTCGTTGTCGCCCACCGTCGCCGAGTTGTCGACGGTGGTCCAGTCGACGGTGTAGATGCCGTTGGCCGGCGGATCCTCGAGCTCGATGGTGACGAGGGCGATGGTCGTGCCGAGGTCGCCTTCGTCAATCGAGGTGTCGAGCACGCGGAATTTCGGCGGTACGGTGCCGAGGTCGTCGTTGGTGATCTCGATGGCGTCGCTGCCGCCGACGATCGACGCTCCCGGTCCGGTTGGATTCGACAGCTGAATCAGGAATTGCTCGTCGCTTTCGATCACCGTGTCTCCGATGATCTGCAGCGTGACCGACTGGCTGCTCGGCTTGCCGGGGTTTGCGTCGAAGTCCCAGGTCAGCGTGCCGGCGGCGGGGACGTAGTCATTGTCGGCGACCGTCGCCGAGCTATCGACGGTGGTCCAGTCGATCGTGTAGACGCCGTTCGTCGGTGGATTGAGGATCGACACCGACGCGGAGAACAGAGTGGTGCTGAGATCGCCTTCCGCCGTGGAGCCGCCGGTGACGGTGAAGGAGGGCGACGGCCCGCCGGCGTCATCATCCAAGATGTTGAGGGTCGCCGTATCGGTGCCGAGCATGGCTCCCGGCCCCATCGCGTCGGAGAGCTGGATAAAGAAGTCTTCGTTCCCCTCGACGAGGGTGTCGCCGAGGATCTGCACGGCGATCTGGCGGCTCGACGGATCGCCGGAGTCGAAGTCGAAGACCAGCGTTCCGCCGTCGCCCTGATAGTCGGCGCCGGCGGTCGCCGAGCCGTCGACGGTGGTCCAGTCGACGCTGAAGACACCGCTCGGCGGAGCGTTGAGCACGGCGACGGTGAAGTTCTGCGCGCTGATGACGTCCCCTTCGAGGAACGTGGCGCCGATCACCTCGAAGGTCGGATCCGGCGATCCGGCATCATCGTTCTGGATATTCATGGCGGCGCTGTCGACGCCGATCGAGACACCGCTCCCGGTGGCGTTCGAGAGCTGGATCGAGAACGACTCGTTCGGTTCGATCAGCGTGTCGCCGATGATCGGAACCGAGAGCGTGATCAAGGTCGGATCCCCTTGATCGAGATCGACCTGAGCGGTGCCCGACGAGGCGACGTAGTCGCTGCCGGCGTTGGCCGATCCGTCGACCGTGGTCCAGTCGACCCGGTACAGACCGAAGGCGGGCGCGTCGTTCAGCTCGATCGTGAAGTTCTGCGCGGTGGTGCCGGCGTTGCCTTCGAAGAACGAGTTGCCGGTCACGTCGAACTTCGGGCTCGGGCCCGCTCCGTCGTCGTCGGTGATGTCGATGTCGGCGCTCGGCACCAGGATGGTGCTACCGAGTGACGGGTTGGAGAGTTCGACGCGAAAGAACTCGTCGGGCTCGGGGACCGTGTCTCCGACCACGGCGAGGTTGATGAGCTGTGAGACGAACGGCGGACGGCCGAAGGTGTTGTCGAAGTCGAAGGTCACTGTGCCCGACGAGGCAACGTAGTCGTTGTCCAGCGTTGTGGCGGTGCCGTCACTGGTAGCCCAGTCGATGGTGTGGATGCCGAAGGTCGGCGGGTTCTCGAGCACGACCTCGGTTTGAATGATCGTCGTGCCAGCATCGCCCTCGCCGATCGTCTGGCTGACGACCTTCCAGGCCGGCACCGCGACCACGTCGTCGTCGAGGATCTCGACGGTGAGCGAATACGACGGCTGGCCGGGCGAGACGGGAGAGCCCGAGCAGTCGATCGTCGGCGAGCCTTGAGGCGTCAGCCGGATCTCGAACTCGTCGTCCGGATCGGCCTCGGAGTCGTTGCCCAGGCTGATCGTGATGAGCTGCTGCGGCGAGCCGTCGGTGAACGTCACGGCGTTCGGCGTCAACGACAGGAGGTCATCGCCGTCGATGTCGCCGTCGGCGTCGACGAGCGACACGTTCCAGGTCGTCGCCACCGCCGTGCACGGACCGGGGAACGGGATCTCGACCACGGTCGACTGCATGTCGCCCTCGAAGAGGGTCAGCACTGGACCGTCCTGAAAGACGATGTCGTAGAGGGGACCCGCGGCGACGGGAGCCGAGGTGCCGAAGAGGAACGCGCAAAGGAGGAGGCCGGGAAAACGACCGGCACGGAACGACGGCTTCAGCATGAATACTCCGGCGGAAGACCCGACAAGAGGCGTCGACTCGAGAATGTCAAGGGAGCAGAATGCAGAGGAGCGTTTAGTTGGAAGCGTAGCATCCGAGAAGGACGAAGGTCGATTCAATGACGTTTCCGATCGCGCGATTGGCTCAGAAGATCAGCCATTGTCAGGTGAAATGCTCAGTAGCGAGCGGCGGCGCTCCGAACGCCGGTGGTTCCCGTCGCGACCGCCAGAGACATGACTCGACGCTCTCGCCAGATGCGAGGGCGTACAATGCGCCCATGCCACGCCGCCCCGCCGTCCGTCTGCTCCGTCGATTCGACTCGCCGCAACCTCTCGCCCGGCCATCGCGGCCGGTCCGCCGAGGGCGCTCGATCGCGCCGGTCATCCTTGGTTTCATGCTGGCGGCGGGTGGCTGTGGTGGCTCGCCGCCGCCGGTTGTGCCGGCGCCGGGACCGTCCCTTGCCGCCCCTGCGGCCGGCACGGCGTCCGCGGCGGGCATCCCGGCACCGACGCGACTGCACCCGGAGCCCAACGTTTACGGCCTCGTGACCCTGCCGGGTGATGTCGTGACGATGCGCTATCAGGCGGGCTTCCTCGATCGGGCAGCGCGACTGCAGTTTCGCCTCGAGCCAGCGCTGAAACGTTTCGACGGACTGGGCGAGCTGGACCGTCTCGGCGTCCGGACCTACGTGCTGTCGCGGGACGAGTGGCAGCGCTCCGGTCTCGGCATGCCCTACGGCGTGCCGGTGCGCGTGGGACACACGGCGCTGGCGGCGCCGGCCGACGGCGATGATGCGTCGGTCCGGCTGTGGGCGGACCTGGGAGTCGTCCTGCCGGGCGTCGCCTCGTCCAGTCTGCGCGGTACGCCGCAGCAGGCGTCGGCGCTGGCGCTGGCGGACGTCATCTCCGTCCTGCAGATCGCCGAGATCGCCGTCGACCGAACCCGCCTCGGTGGCGACGCCTTCTGGGTCCGCGGCTTCGTGACCCACCTGGCGGCGGCCGATCACCTGCGACGGGAGGAGCCGGACACCGCGCAGGACTTGGCCCAGGTCTGGCGGCAGGTCGCGACCTTGCGGCCGCCGCGAACGGCGCGTCTCGAGGACTATCGCCCGGAGATGGATCTCGCCGAATGGCTGTGGTTCCAGGCGGCGTTCGCGCAGGCGGCGGACTCGGTCATCGAGGACGAAGGACGCGGCGTGCTGCGTCGCCTGCGGAAGCTCGGCGAGGATGGCCTGACTGGTGCCGAATTGATCGATCGCTACCCGCAGCTCGGCATCTGGCGCGACGCCTGGTTCTCGGCGTTCTGAATCGGGATCCGCCGCCGGGCCGTCGTCGATCTCTCCTGACTGGTGAGCGCTGCCGCCGCGCGGCGTCCGATTGACACACCGCGGCATCGATCCGTACCATCACGCCCAAACGCCGCCGCGTTTCGCTGGCGCTCCAGCCCCGCGTCCTCCCCGGCCGGCGCCCGGCGACGATCCTCGATCGCCACGGCCTCAGCTCATCGAATCAGGAGCCGCTCCATGAGTTCTGACACCTCCGCCTCGACTGCCGACGCGGTCGACGCGACGCACGCCGCTCCGGGCCGCGTCGTCATCGAAGACGGCGTCGCGTTCCTTCACCTCGACGACCCGTCGCGTCCGGTCAATACCCTGAACTCGGGGTATTTCTCCTGGTTCGAGGAGCAGATCGAACGTCTCGCGACCCAGCCGATCCGCGGCCTGATCTTCCTGTCGGACAAGCCGGGCTATTTCATCGTCGGCGCCGATATCGCCGAGCTCGAGGCGTTCGACGATCCGGCGGACGTGCGCGCCATGATCCGTCGCGGCCATACGCTCACCTCGCGGTTCGCGGAGCTGCCGTTCCCGGTCGTCGCGGCGATCGACGGCGCCTGCCTCGGCGGTGGTCTCGAGCTGTCGTTGGCCTGCGATCGGCGGGTGGCGACCAACGCGTCGCACACCAAGCTCGGCCTGCCGGAGGTCCAGCTCGGTGTCTTCCCGGGTCTCGGCGGCACCCAGCGCCTGCCGCGTCTGATCGGGGTGCCGGATGCTCTCGACCTCATTCTGACGGGCAAGTCGATCTCGGCGCGCAAGGCCAAGAAGCTCGGCCTGGTCGACGACGTCTGCCATCCCCTCGTTCTGCGCGAGGCGGCGCTGCGGCAGGTGGCAAAAGGCAAACGGAAGCCTCGGGGTCTGCCGCGACCGGAGAACGCCAAAGGTGGCGTCGCGAGCATGATCGGCGATCTGCTGGCGCGGACTCCGGGCGCTCGCAATCTCATCTACGACAAGGCGCGCGACACGGTCCTCAAGAAGTCGGGTGGTCACTACCCGGCGCCGCTGCGGGCCATCGAGGTGGTGCGCGACGGCATTCAGCTGCCGCTGGCCGAGGCCCTTGAGCTCGAGGCGGAGGGCTTCGCCGACCTCGTCGTGACCGACGTGGCGAAGGGCCTGATCGGAATCTTCTTCATGAAGCAGGACGTGGAGAAGCGGGCCAAGGAGATCGCCCGTAGAGCTCGCGAAGTCGACCAGGTCGCCGTGCTCGGCGCCGGGTTCATGGGTGCCGGCATCGCACAGGGCCTGGCTCACAAGGGCTACGAGCTGGTGCTCAAGGATCGCGATCTCGAGGGCGTCGGTCGCGGCTTGCGTCACGTTGACGGGTTGTTCGGCAAGCTCGAAAAGCGTCGCAAGCTCAGCTCGGCGGCGCGCAAGCAGGCCGTTGCGCGGGTTCACGGTGCGACCGACTATCGCGGCTTCGAGCGCGTCGACTTCGCCGTGGAAGCGGTGTTCGAAGATGTCGACATCAAGCATCAGGTCATCCGCGAGACCGAGGAAGCGGCGGCCGACGATCTGATCTTCGCCTCCAACACCTCGACGATCCCGATCGCCCGGCTGGCGGAAGCCTCGAGCCGTCCAGAGAACGTCGTCGGCATGCACTTCTTCAGCCCAGTGCACAAGATGCCGCTGCTCGAGATCATCAAGACCGATCAGACCTCCGACGAGACGCTGGCGACGACCGTCAAGCTCGGCGTCGACATGGGCAAGACGGTGATCGTGGTCAACGACGGGCCGGGCTTCTTCACCAGCCGAGTGTTGGGGCCGTTCGTCAACGAGGCTCTTTTCGTGCTCGAGCAGGGCGCATCGATCGACCAGATCGATCGCGCGCTCACCGGCTGGGGCTGGCCGGTGGGGCCGATGGCGCTCCTCGACGAGGTTGGCATCGACATCGCGTTCCACGCCGGCGAGGTGATGAAGGAGGCCGTGGGCGACCGTGCCGCGGCGTCGCCGGTCTTCCAGCGGATGATCGAAGCGGGCCGCACCGGCCGCAAAGGCGGTCTCGGCTTCTACGACTACTCCAAGACGCCGAAGCAGGTCGACGAAGACGTCTACCGTCTGCTCGACTGGCAAAGCGCGCCCGTGGACGACCAAGAGATCGTCGAGCGCTGCTGGATGCAGATGCTCAACGAGACGGCTCTTTGCATCGAAGACGGCATCGTCTCGAACCCGGCCGACATCGACATCGGCGTGATCTTCGGCTTCGGCTTCCCGCCATTCCGCGGCGGAATCCTGCGCGAGGCCGATCGTCTGGGCCTCGACTACGTCGTCGGCCGCCTCGATCACTACGCGACGCGCTACGGTCGGCGCCTGCAGCCTGCTCAGCTGCTGCGCGACATGGCGGCTGACGGTCGAACCTTCCACGGTCCTGATCAGAGGTGACGTCGCCGACCGAGCCGGCGACGTCGCCCGCCGGCGCTCCTCGCCGGGTGGATGCGATCGATTGGAGCGCCTGGACGCCGGTTGACCGCGCGACGCTCACCTTCGTGCGTCGTCAGTCGGCGGCCGACCCGGCCCGTGAGGACGTGCTTCTGATCACCAAGAAGCGGGGGCTCGGCGCGGGCAAGATCAACGCTCCGGGCGGCCGTCTGGAAGGCGACGAAACACCGGCTGGATGCGCCGTGCGGGAAGTGGAAGAAGAAGTCGGCGTGACGCCGCTCGGCGTCGAGGAGCGTGGCAGGCTCCGTTTTCAGTTCGTCGATGGCTATTCGCTGGACTGCCATGTGTTTCAGGCGTTCGACCATCGTGGGGAGCCGCGGGAAACCGATGAGGCGATCCCGCAGTGGACACCGATCGACGCCATCCCGTTCGATCGGATGTGGGCAGACGACCACCTCTGGCTACCGGCCCTCCTCGCCGGCCGCCGCGTCGATGGATGCTTCATCTTCGACGGCGACACGATGCTCGATCACGCGTTGACCCTCGAGGACTGAACCTCTCACCTCCATTCGATGACCGCCTTCTCGCGCTCGTCGACTCGCCGCCGACACCACCGCCCGCACGTAGAAACCCTCCGTCCGCACGTAGAAACGTTGTAAAGAGCCCAACCGGCGCGTTGACCGGTTTTCGGCGCCGCGGGACACTGCGCGCACGGAGTGTCTAGACGTTCCGACGAGACGTTGCGTCTTCAGCCTCGACGCGACGCCCCCATGTTTCAGCATCCCGAGCCGCTCGACGGCTGGTTTCGCAAACCCGTCCCGCCTTCGAGCGGAAGGAGAACGACCTCCATGCATCTGATCCTGCGACCTGTTTCCATTCTGGCCTTCGGCCTGCTGCTCGGCTGTCTCGGCCCGACGTCGGTCGACGCAGAAACCGGCGGCGCCGAGCGCAAGGAGCGCATCCTCGCCAACCTCAAGCTGCAGTTTCCACAGCTCGAGCAGCTCGACGTGACCGTCAACGACATCACCGCGAGCGAGTTCACCGGCCTCGATCAGGGCAGCTTCACGGTCATGGCTCAGGGCCGCGCTAACGAGCAGGCGTTCCTGGTTTCGAACGACGACACCAAGCTTTACTTCATCCAGGGCGAGCCGATCGACGTCTCGAAGACCCAGGACGAAATCCAGGCCGAGATCGCTCAGCGTGAAGAGAAGGCGAAGGAAGAGGCGCTGGCGCGGGTGGAGACACTCGAGCGTGCGATCGCCGGCGATCCGGTCCGCGGCAATCCGGACGGTCCGGTGACCATCGTCGAGTTCTCCGACTTCCAATGCCCCTTCTGCTCGCGCGGCGCGCAGACGATGGAGCAGATTCTCGAGAAGTACGGCAACGACGTGAAGTTCGTGTACAAGCACTTCCCGCTCGGCAACCATCCGTGGGCGCGTCCGGCGGCCATCGCGACGATCTGTGCAGCCAACCAGAGCGACGATGCGTTCTGGGTGCTTCACGACGCCTTCTTCGCGAATCAGCGGACGCTGTCGACCGACAACGTGATGGAGAAGAGCCGCCAGTGGATCGAGGGGGCCGGCATCGACATGGCGGCGTTCACCGCCTGCACGGAGGACACCGACTCGCCTGAGCACAAGGCCGCGGCCGCGCAGGTCACCGCCGACATGCAGCTCGGCCAGTCGCTCGGTGTCACCGGCACGCCCGGCTTCTTTGTGAACGGCAACTTCCTCAACGGAGCGCAGCCGATGGAGCAGTTCGAGCCGTTCATCGCGCAGGCCAAGGAGAGCGCCGGCAGCTGATCGCTAGTCGCCGCCGCGCTTTGGCGATGCCCAACGACCCCGATCGCGCGAGCGATCGGGGTCGTGTTGTCTCAGCGCATATCGATCGCTGGCCCTCGAGCGAGGGTCTGGAGAACGGGTGGTAGATTCATTCCATCCATTCTCACGCCGCCGCTTTTCGAGCCATGCAGAGCCTCTGTCCATGAATCCTCCGCCGTCGCACGAGTCCGGCCGATCGCTGCTGGACGAGCTATCCACCTCTCGGCGAACGTCTCTCGAGCGGGCGCTGGCGTCGAAGCGGCCGCTGCGCGGCACCGGTGATCACTGGCTTGAGAGCCTCGATCGCTTCGCCGCGGCGCGCTGGGAGATGCGGGAGGCGGTGGCTGCGTCGCGCCGCCATCTCGATCGCTTCGCTCGGGTCGCTCGGCTGTACAACGCCGCCGGGCCGGACGAGCTGCGGGCGCGGACCGTGCAGCTCTACTATCAAGCGATGGTGGCTCGCTGCGGCGACGGAGACCTTGAGGTCGAAGAGTTCGAGCGCGCGATTGCCGGAGTGAAGGCATTCTTGACGTGGGCGCGGGTGGTGATAGCGCCTGACCTACCCGCGCGGGCCGAGCTCGACGCTCTCCTGCCGCTCGCCGCTGGTCGAGGACTGTCGCAGCCGTCCGGGCCGCAGGACGAGGCCGCGGCCGAAGTGCCACCCGCGCCGCCCCGCCCGCGTCGTGTGCGGCGCGTGCCCTCAGCCTCGATCCGCCGACGCTCGACGTCGCAGCTCGAGGACGCGTTGCGCTCAGCGTCGGTCGCGGCGCTGTTTCGCGATGTCTGGCTGGAGCCTGTCGAGATCGCGGCGCTCCGGCGGGCCGACCTTCACGAAGAGCGCGGCGGCGCGTCTCGATTGACCGTCGCTCAGGGCGATGGGACAGCGCGCGAGCTTCGCCTCGACCCGGCCGTCGCCGAGATTCTGTTCGCCTATCTCGAGGTCGGCGAGCGCGATCTCGACGGCGAGGGGGCGCTGATTCTCAGCCACCGGAGCCCGGCCGGCGACGGCTTGTTCGAAGGAACCGTGCGGATGATTCTCTATAAGGGGCTTGGCTCGATGCGTCGCACGCACGGCGACGGGCCGGGCAGCTGGCGGCTGCTCTTCGCGACGCGCTGGCTCGACGAGGGTCGCGATGCCGAGCTCTTGCGCCAGGTGCTCGGCGATGTCACCGTGACGGCGGCACAGCGCGCCCTGGCCGCGCGGGCCTAGGCCGGCGTTCCGGCGCGCCGGAGCTGGATTGCATCGGTCCTTTGAGAATTTTCTCGGGTTCGCGCACCGTTTCTCGCGTCAGAGCTGAAGACTCAATTCCGAGCGGACAACAAACCGCCGCGATGCGCCAACGGTTCATCGCACCTCCGCTCGTCGACTGCACGCACATCGGAGCTGTCCTGTGTCGATTCCTTTCTCGGCCGAACGTCCACTCACTGCTCGTTCCCCAGCATTCGTCGTTCGGGCCGCCCGGCTCGCCGCGCTCGGATGCCTTCTCGCCGGCACCGCTTTCGCTCAGCTCGAGGCGCCACCGTCACCGCCGGGCAATCCGTTGACGCCGGAGAAAGCCCGGTTGGGCAAGGTGCTGTTCTGGGACGAGCAGATCGCCTCGACCCGCACGGTCGCTTGCGGCACATGCCACTTCCCTGAAACCGGCGGCGACGACCCGCGCTCGGCGACGAGCCCGCTGGCGCTCCACCCCGGGGCCGACGGAACCTTCGGCACGAGCGATGACGTCCTCGGCTCACCGGGTGTGCCGCGCAACCCGGGCAACGGCTCCTACACGCTCGATTCCACCTTCGGATTCGCGCCGCAGGTGACCCGTCGTCGCACGTCGTCATCGATCAACGCTGGCTATTCCGACACTCTGTTCTGGGACGGCCGCGCCGGCGACGAGTTCCGCGATCCGCTGACCGATGAAGTCGTTCTCGCGTCGGGCGCCGCTCTCGAGTCGCAGGCTGTCGGTCCGCCGGCCGACTCGATCGAGATGGGGCACGACGGCCGCGACTGGAACGACGTCATTGCGCGGATCGGTGCGTCCCGCCCGCTGGCGGTCGCGTCTCACGTACCCACGCAACTCTTGCAGTGGATCGACGGTCGGACCTACGCACAGCTGTTCCAGGAAGCCTTCGGCACGCCAGAGATCACCGCTGCGCGCGTGGCGATGGCGATCGCCTCGTACGAGCGGACGCAGTTCACCAACCAAGCGCCGCTCGACGCCTTCATCCTCGGCGACAACATGGCGCTCTCGCCACTCGAGCAGCAGGGACGCAACGTCTTCAACGCCTCGAGCTGCGACCGCTGTCATCAGGGTCCGCTGCTCACCGACAACGACTTCCATTTCACCGGACTGCGGGCGCAGGCTGAAGATCTCGGTCGCGCCGAAGTCACCGGACTGATGGAGGATCGTGGGCGCATGCGCACGCCCAGCTTGCGCAACACAGAGCTGCAAGCGCCGTTCATGAGCGACGGCAGCTTCGCGACGCTCGAAGAGGTGGTGGATTTCTACGATCGCGGGGGCGACGTCGATGCGCCGAATAAGGATCCGTTCGTTCGCGAGCTGAACCTGACGGCACAGGAGCGCGAGGCGCTGCTCGCGTTCCTGCGTCGGCCGCTGACGGACCCGCGCGTGGCGGCCGCGCAGCCGCCGTTCGATCGACCGCGTCTCTACACCGAGTCGGGGCGGGTGCCGTCGATCGAAATGCCCGCCGGCGTCGAGCCGCGGATCGTCGCCCACGAACCGCCGCTGCTCGGCAATCCGAGCTTCACGATCGCCGTTTTCGACGCACCCGAGGCGACCGAGGCGCTGCTCGTCGTCGATGCTCAAGATCCGGGCCCGACCCGGCCGGCGAGCGGCAGCTTCGCCTTCGAGACGGTGGCGCTCGAGACCGATGGCCAGGGCGGTCGGGTGGGCTCGGTGTCGTTGGCGATCCCGAACGACGCGAATCTCGTGGGGCAGGAGTTCTTCGCTCGGTGGTACGTGACACCGAGCGGTGGCGGCGCCGACGCGGTCTCGAATCTGGCGCGCTTCCGGATCTTCGAGCCGATCGAGGACGCCGTGCTCTTCCTCGACGATTTCGAGACCGGTGGCCTCGGCGCCTGGAGCACGAGCGTGCCTTGAAGTCATGGCCGCCGACGAGCGGCTCGCCTGAATGAAAAACGCCCGGCCAAGCGGCCGGGCGTTCTTGTTCGAGGCAGTGTCTTGAGCTGTCTCTCGAGCAGCGTCTCGAAACATTCTGCGAGGTGGCGGGGTCGAACCACCTCGCAGGAAGAGGCGTCGATCAGGGGCCGCCGACGATGGTCTCCCAGCCGCCGAAGGTGCCGTCATCGAAGTCTTCGGTGAACAGGCTCGTGTTGAGCACCGAGTCGCCCATCCAGACCTTGGTGCCCTGGCAGTGGCCGATCCAGAGGTCCGGCACTTCATCGCCGTTGATGTCGAAGATGGCGATGTCGAACGTCCCGTTCTGGCGCCAAGGGCGGGCGGCTCCAACCAGTGGATCTTCAAAGGAGATGTTCGGCGCCTGGCCGGTGCCGCGCAGAAGGGTGAGCTCGCGCTTGCATGAAGGAATGTCGGTGTCGACGTCGGCAACAAAGATGTCGAGATTCCCGTCGAGATTCATGTCGGCCGAGGCCGTGTTGCCTCCGAAGTCGAACGTATCCGGACTCGGGCCGATGATTTCCGTCGTGAATTCAGCCCGGCCTTGGGCATTGTTGCCGGTGTTGAACAGCGTGACGTCCTGCCCGTCGTCCACGATGTAGAGGTCGGGTCGGCCGTCGCGGTTGAGGTCCCGGGCTTCGACCATGTAGGGGGCAATCTCGTACACGGGGTCGATGAAGTTGAACGAGCCGGTGCCGTCGTTGTAGATGATCGACAAGGACGATTGATGATCGGGCGGCGGCTGACTGCCGCTCGAGTTGGTCTTGACGATGTCGTTCCAGCCGTCGCCGTTCATGTCGAGAATCTCGGCGTCGGTGCCGAAGACTGAGTCGGACATGGCGGACGTCATGCGGACGCTGGTTTCGTCGGTGAAGAAGCCGTTGCCGTCATTGATCAGCAAGCGGTCTTCGAGAGTGTTGTCATAGTCGACGAAGTAAAGATCTGGATCGCCGTCGTTGTCGATGTCGCCGAATGCCAGGGCGCAGAACTGCGGCGCCGGATTGAAGGTTGGCAGCCGCCCGTCCGCGGCATTCCAGTCGAAGCCCAGCCAGGTGCCGCCGACGTCCTCTCCGAGGTTCATGTAGACACGCGGCTGGTCACCGAGGGTCGTGCCGGTGACCACGTCGAGCCAGGTGTCGCCGTCCAGATCGACGAGGACGATGTCGCGATCGTCGGTCTCGTCGAGCATGTCGGGGGCTAGCGCCGACGTGCGATCGGTCATCACCCCGTCTTCATTCATGAAGAGGACGTTGCGCTTGCCGCCCGAGTTGGTGAACGGCGTCTTGCGGGCGACCAGCAGGTCCGTGTCGCCGTCGCGGTCGACGTCGCCGGTGGCGAAGTCCTTCTCCTCGGCGTCAGTCAGCGAGACGGCCGAGTCGGCAACGATCCGGGTCGCGGTTTCGTCAGTGAACTCGATCCAGTCGCCGGCTTGGGCCGGCAGCGCAATCAATAGGCCGAGCGCGAGCGCGGCGAGCGGGAAACGAAGAGACGGCATGGATTCCTCCAGGCTTACGTTCGAGATGGCGAAGAGAGGCTCTTGAAGAAACGCGTCGTTCGCTCGAAGATTCCGTTGTTCGCGCTGTCGGAACTTTGCGGCGGTGGCGTCGAACGAACTCCTGTTTACCAGAGCTCGACGCCGGGATGGAATCCGATCCAGGTGCCCCAATAGATCGGCGTCGTCACGAGAGGTTCGAGATGCTCATCGGCGAGCGGGCCAGCCTCCGCCGCGCCGGTCAGCCAGTTCCACCGGCTTCCGGTCTGGGCGTCGACCAGATGATCGTGACGGTCAGCCTCCGTCGCCGGATGCCACTCGAACTCGAGAACGCGACCCTGCACGGTGCGGCGGTATGCGAGAGCAGCGCGCGGATCCCCCGACGTGGCGACCACGATGGGAATCCCCGCGATCTCGCCTTGGGTCACGGCTGCCTCGAGGCTTTCGGGCCGGATCGCCAGGCCGAGGACGCCAGCGTCGGTCGGGACCTCGACGCCGAGCACGAGGGTCTTGGTCGGCAGCCGGTCGTCGTCAGGTGCCCGCGTCCACGGCACGCCGAGCCATCCGTCGCTCTCGTGGTAGTCCGCGTAGGCCGAGCCGTCGAGGCGCGGCTTGAGCAGAACTCGCGTCGCCGGATGGCGCGCGCGCCAGGCCGCCCAGGTCGTGATCTGCGACGGGATCTTGCGCAGACTCTCGCCGGCCAGCGGTCCCGCTTTCGCGACGCCGTCGACCTGTGACCAGAGCGACAACGTGTGGCGGTCATACATGACGAGCGCCTCGCGCCACAGCTTGCCGGACACGCCGAGCGTGGTTGCTTCGCCGTCCTCCGACATCGGTCGCGAGAACACCACGCCGGTATGAGCCAGCGGGCACCAGGTTGCGGCGATCGGTTGACCCGCCACGACGTCGTTCACGATCTCGTGGCGGTCGAGATGC
>JBCBCF010000029.1:0-24058 GCA_038530905.1 Acidobacteriota bacterium | reverse complement strand
CGCATCGCCCTGGGCGACGCGGTGCGCAGTCTCGGAGAGGTCGGCAAGAAGGTCGGACTGTCTTCGACGCTCCCTCCGACGCTGCGCCGGCTCGAATTTGCAGGTCGCATCGAGCGCCGCCTCGAAGACGATCGCCTCGACCACGAGCGATATCGCTGGCAGCGCGCGACGAGGCCGATCGACGAGGCGTGGGACGCCAAGCCAGCGCGCCTGCGCACCCTCGCGGCCCGTCGCTTCGTCGAGGCGACGGGCATCGCGGCGGTCGATGCCTTCGCCACCTGGTCGGGCTTTGGCAAGCGAGACGCGCGCGCCGCGCTCGACGACGCCCAGCTCGAGCCGATCTCCATCGACGGCGTCGAGGGAGACTTCCGGGCCGTGCCGGAGTTGCTGGCCGAGGCGAGGTCGATCGACGCGAGCCTGCGGCACAGGCCGAGCGATCCGATCTTTCTGCCCTTCGAGGATCACCTTCTCGCCGCCTTCGGCGGTCCGGCGTTCTGGGTCGATCCGCGGCATCACGCGCTGCCGACGCCCACCTGGGGTTCCGGCCCGTCGACCCTCGGCACCGCGCGCCGCGCCTGGATCCGACCGATCCTGATCGGCGACCGCGTGCGTGCCTGTTGGGATTGGCATCCGACCGAGCGGCGGATCGTCGTCGCACCCTTTGACGTCGACTCCAGCGCCGAACGAACCCATTTGCGCGCCGCGGCCGATCGATTCGGCGACGCGTTGGCGACCGAACTCGGCCACGGACGCATCCACTCCATCGACGGTGAGAAAACCGCGCGGCGTCGGCTCGAACGACTGGCCGCGCTGGCGCCGCTGATCTGAAGCGAGTCAGACCATGCGTGATCTCCACTCCGATCTCGAACGCTGGTGGGCAAACGACCGGCGCACGGCGCTCGCGACTGTCATCTTGACCTGGGGCTCGTCGCCGCGGCCTCTCGGCTCGAAGATGGCGGTCGCCGACGACGGCGCCATGAGCGGCTCCGTGAGCGGGGGCTGCGTCGAGGGCGCGGTCGTCGAAGCGGCGCGGGAGGTTCTCGCGACCGGCCGACCTCGGCTCGAGCGTTTCGGCGTCGCCGATGAAGACGCCTTCGCCATCGGCCTCTCTTGCGGCGGCACGATCGAGGTCTGGATCGAGCCGCTCGCCGCCGACGATCTCGTGTGGCGTGGGCTGGTCGAGCGCGAGAGCGCGCGTCGCCCGTGCGCTCGGGCCGTGCGACTCGCGACCGATGCCGACAAAGGCCGCGATCTTCTCCTGGAGCCCGGCGCCGCACCCGTTGGCGCCCTGCCGCCCGATCTCGCCCTGCGCGCAGCAGAACTCGCATCGACCGCATGGATCGAAGGGCGGGCTCAGCGCGACGGCGCTCTCTTCGTCGATCCGATCGAGCCGACGCCGCGCCTGATCGTCGTCGGCGCCGTCCACGCCGCCATTCCGCTGGTGACGATGGCCAAGGCCGCGGGCTTCGAGACGATCGTGATCGATCCGCGCACCGCCTTCGCCACCCAGGAGCGCTTCGGTCACGCCGATCACCTGTCGCATCAGTGGCCCGACGAAGCGCTGGAGGAACTTGGGGTCGATGGCGCAACCTACGTCGCCCTGCTCTCGCACGACCTCAAGCTCGACGTGCCGGCGCTGCGCGTCGCCCTGCCGAAGGCTCGCTACGTCGGCGCCCTCGGCTCGCGCAAGACGCAGGCTCGACGGGCCGAGGCCGCGCGGGCAGCCGGCTTCAACGACGACGACATCGCGCGCATCCACGGGCCGATCGGTCTCGATCTCGGAGGTCGCCGCGCCGAGGAGATTGCGGTGGCGGTTCTCGCGCAGCTCGTGGCGGTCCGGCACGGCCGAGATCTGCGCGCTCCGCCCGCCACCGTCGAGCTCGGCGTGGTTGCCTCTGACTCGACGCCAGATCGCGGTTGAGATCGAGCGAGCGGCGGCGGTAGGATCTCCGGGACTCCCGTTCACGCTGATTCCCGTCGCGCGCTCGATCGTCTGTCGACTCTTCGCTCCCGAAACCGCTTCCTCGCCCAGGTTTTGGTGTCATGTCGCGAGCCACGGTCTCCGACCCGGTCGTCTCCGGCGTCGTGCTCGCCGCCGGTGCGTCCCGACGCTTCGGCCGGCCGAAGCAGCTCGCCTCCTGGTGCGGTCAGCCGCTGGTCGTCCGCGCGGCCGAGCTGCTGATTGCCGCGCCCTCAGTCCGCAGCGTGCAGGTCGTGGTCGGCAGCCACGGTCAAGAGGTCGCCGCCGCGCTCGTCCACCTCGAGGTCGAGATCGTCCACCATCCCGGCTGGAGCGCCGGTCAGGCCAGCTCCCTCGCGGCTGCCGTCGACGCCTTGCCGTCGGCCGCCGGGGCGCTGGTGATCGTGCCGTGCGACCAGCCACTCCTCGCCGTCACCGATATCGAGCGCCTGATCGCGGCGCTCGCGCCCACCGCCGAGGCCGCTGCCTGTGATCGTGACGGCATCCTCGGCACGCCGGCCGTCTTCCGACGAGACCTCTTTCCACGCCTGCGCTCTCTCGGCGGCGACCGCGGCGCGCGCGACCTGCTGAACGGCGGGTCCCTCGCCGTCGCCGCCGTGCCGCTGTCGGCCGCGGCCGCCGCCGACGTCGACACGCCGGCTGATTTCGCCCGGCTCCCCGCGTCTTCCGGCGAGCGATGAGCCGCCGACTTCCTTCGGCCCAGAACGTCCATGAGCAACCGTCCGTCCGCAACTTTCGCCAAGCAACCGTCCACCAGCCAGCCTGAACGAAAGGCAGGATCGTGCAGTACGAGTTGAAGACCGATCGCCAGCCGACGTCATTTCGACGCAAAGTCGACGAGCGGGCGTTGAGCCAGCACATCGACGAGATCGACACTCTCTGCCACGCGGCAGGGGTCGCCTCCCTCTCCGAGTTCGTCACCGTCGCCGGTGATGACCTGGAGGACTATTTCGACCAGGACAGCTTCGACGTCGGCCACGTCGACGGTCCGATCGATGCAGACGACGTCGAAGACGGCGCCTGGTTCAGCGGCGCCGAAGGCCTCGAAGTCATCGATCCCGTGCTTGCGCACGTCGCGGGACAAGACGACGCCAGCGAGTTCGACGACGTCATCACCACCCTGCGCGATCTGCGCGACACGCTCGAGGACATCCGCCGTCGCGGCCTTCATTGGCACCTCACCGAGACGACCTAGCGCCGCGGCCGCTCGATGGTCAAGCTGTGGCGAAGAACGCACTCGGCGATGTTGCCATCCGACCGGTCGGCCGACGGCGAGGAAAGCCGGAGCCTGAGGTCAGCGGAGCGCGACCTGGCGCAGTGGGCCGACGGTTTGTCCATGGAGTGAGCCGGCGCCGGCGGCCGGGTCGTCCACAGCGACCGGTTCCGCGTCGACCCGTTCGGCCTGCGCCTGCGTGACGCGCACGCGCTCGAGCCGCCCGACGCGATCGCGCGGGCCGTGGTCTGCCGCCATGTCCACTCGGACATAGTTGCCGCTCGTGCCGCGCCAGCGGACACCGCCGGCCCCCTCGCGACGCTCCTCCCAGACGACGTCCAGCTCGCGCCCCACTTGCTCGGCGAAGAACGCGCGCCGGCTGGTCGCGGCGACCGCCAGCATCTCGGCCATGCGCGCCTTCTTCTCCGCGTGCGACACCTTGTCCGGCAAAGCGGTGGCACGCGTGCCCGGCCGATCCGAGTAGGTGAAGACGTGCGGCCGCGCGAAGCGCAGGCGCTCGACAAAGCGCAGGCTCTCGTCGAACTCGGCGCGCGTCTCGCCAGGAAAGCCGACGATGACGTCGGTCGTCAGCGCCAGGCCCGGGATCTCAGCGCGCAGCGTCGCCGCGAGCTCGGCGTACGCCTCGGCCGAGTACGGGCGGCGCATGCGCCGCAGCGTCGCGCTTGAACCGCTCTGCAGCGACATGTGGACGTGCCGACACAGTCGCGGATCGCGCCATAGCTCGAGCAGGCGGCGATCGAATTTCCACGGCGCGATCGAGGTGAGTCGCAGCCTCGGCACGTCGGTCTGATCGAGGAGCGCGCGCACCAAGTCGTAGAGCCGCTGGCCCCCGTGGGCAAACTCGGAGATCTGCACGCCGGTCACGACAACCTCGGCGTACCCGCCGCGCTCGAGCGCGCGCACTTCGGCGACCACATCCTCGACCGAGCGGCTGCGCTGGCGGCCGCGCGTCGAGGGAATGATGCAAAAGGCACAGCGCATGTTGCAGCCGTCCTCGACCTTCACCAGCGCCCGCGCATGGCCGACGTCGAGCGGCACCCAAGGCACCGGCACGCCCACCTCCTCGGCCGGTGGAACGACGTCGGGGAAGGCCGCATGCACGCGCTCGAGCAGCTCGTCTTTGACCGCATTCGGAACCACGAGATCGACTCCGGCCAGCGCCGCTGCCTCTTCCGGCGCCTCCGTGGCATAGCAGCCGGTGAGGACCGTGCGCATCTCGTCGCGCAGCCGCGCGCCGCGGCGCGCAATCTTGCGCGAGTCGCGGGCGGCCAGATGGGTCACCGTGCAGGAGTTGACGACATGGAGATCCGCCGCCTCGAGCGCCGGAGCCAGCCGATGGCCGGCAGCGACGAAGGCACGCGCCATGCGATCGACCTCGGCCTGGTTGAGCTTGCAGCCCAAATTGGTGAAGAACACGCGCATCTTGTTTCCTCGTCGGCTCTCGATCAGACCAGATGCTTGGGGTCGACGTCGAGCAGACGGGCGGCTTCCGGATAGGCGCGCGCCAGCACCCGACGCAGCACGCGATCAACCTGTCGACGCAGATCGGCGGCGAACGCACCGCGCTTCGGATCGGCGAAGGAGCGCCACAGATCGAGACGCTCGTCCCGCTCACGACGAAGCTCGTTGGCGACCAACTCGCGCCATCGTTGCGACGACTCCTCGTGGCGGAACTCGCCGCGGCCGCGGCCAAAATGCGCCACGGCGAGGTAGCGCAGCGTCGCCTGCTCGAAGAGCCTCTCGAGAAACGGCGGAGTCCACGCGACCTCGGGAAGGCGGTCGCCGCGCAGCAGCTGAACGCCTCGCGCCAGGCCGGCGCCACCGAGCGCGCCGAGGATGGCGCCGGCCAACATGCCACCGCCGAACGTCAGACCGCCGGCCAGGAGATCCGCCGCCAACCCGCCGACCGCCCCACTGACGACTCCGCCCAGAAGGGCACCTCGCTCGGTGTCGAGCTGCTCTTCGCCTTCGACCGCGAAGGCATGAATCTGCCGGTCGATCTCGGCGCCGGCCTGGCCTTCGAGCTCGTAGGCGGCCAGCAGCGCCGTCATCAGTTCTTCGGTCGCGTGCACCAGCCGCTGGCCGAGGGCCTCCATGCCGTCCTGCTTCTCCTCGCGGCTCGGCCGCTTCGATGCGAGCGTGGCGCGATCGCGCGCCGTCCGCTCAAGATAGCTGGTGACCGCCTCGACCGCGCGCGCGAAGGTCTCGAGGTGGCGCGCTTCCCACACGCCGCGCAGATGCGCCATGAGCGGCCGCTGACCGTCGTCGAGAAGCTCCTCGACGCGGCGCAAGAGGCGCGTCTCCTGGACCCAGCAGCGGCTGAACGCGTCGAGCGGCAGGACGCCGCCGACGGAAGCGAAGCGCTCGACATGGCGTCGCCAGCGGTCGGTTGCGTCGGCCAGCAGCTCCGCCCGCTCACCCAGCACGCCGGTCTGGTTGAGGACGACCAGCACCGGCACCTTGAGCCAGTCGAGCAGCTCGAGCTCGAGGTCGACATAGCCCGCGGCCTCCGGGTCTTCGGAGGCGTTGACCAGGTAGAGGACGACATCGGCCTGCTCGCGGACGTTGAGCGCCGCCTGCTGGCTCGACCAGAACGGCCGATCTGCGATCCGATCCCAGGTCTGCTGGAGCAGCCAGAGGACCGGGCGCTCGGAGCGGCGAAGGCGACGGAGCAGCCGAGCCGAGTCGCCGAAGCCCGGTGTATCCCACAGCCGAAGCTCTCCGCGCTCGCCTTCGACGAGCACAAAGACCTCGGGATCCTCGGTGACGTGGGCCTGATCGAGCACTTCGCCGATGTCGCGACGCAGCAGCGTGCGCGCCAGCGTTGTCTTCCCGACGTTGGTGTGCGACACCAGGCTGAGCGTGATCTGCGACGGCGCGTCGGCCGGCGCATCGCTCGGCAAGCTGGTCTTGGCGTTCATGACCGCCGCACCCCCATCAGCCCGTCCACACCACGCCTCCGGCGCCCGGCGGCCAGACCCGCGCCGCCAGCGCGTCGAGCACGGCGTCGACGCCGGCAGCCTCGTCGTCAGACGCGAGATCGACGAACGCCGGCTCGAGGCCGACTTCCGACAACACCCGTCGCCAGGCCCGTCGGCGCGAGTCGAGGCGGTCGTCGGCCGCGGCGCCGAGACGGGAGCGCAATGGCCCTTCGTCGACCACCGGCAGCAGACCCTGCCCGTCGACCAGCTCGTCGCGCGCGGCGCGCGCCAGCTCGCCGTGCACCTCCGCCTCGGGCGTCTGCGCACAGGTGAACAGCAGCAGCCGCAGCGAGCCGCGCCAGTCGGCCGGCAGCTCGCCGCCGTAGTCGACCGGCGAGGCCGTCCGCAGCGCCGCGCGCGGGCCGAGCAGATCAAGCAGCAGCGACTTCAGTCGGCGGATGGCGGCGTCGGTCGGCCGATGGCTGTAGGCAACGATCTGAACATCGTTCTCTGTGGTCACCGCGGCAGCTCGCAGCCGCTTGATGTAGCCGGTCGCCAGCTCGACCGGTAGCCGGCGCGCGAGGTGGGCGGCTCGCACATGTTCGACGAGAGCGAGCACGCCGCGCGGCACGATCACGAACAGAACCGCCGTCATCGCCCACAGGTGAATCCACGGCGCGGCCGGCCCGTCGATCGGCGCGCGCAGAGCCGAGGCGGCCGGTACCTCGCGGCCCAGGACCGCCGCGGCTGGCGCCAGCACGGCACCCAGGACCGCATCGATGGTGTCAGCGCCGAGAAAGGTGCTCTCCCAGGTGGCCCGGAACTCGAACGCCAGCCCACGCACATACATGCCGAGAACGACACCGAGGACCGTCGTGAGCGACGCCAAGTGCAAAAGGCGTCGCAGCCGGGCGGTCTCGAGCGGCGCGACGGTCGATGCCAGACGATCGAGATGCAGCCGCCAGGCGCGTCGCCGCGTGTCGGCCAGACGCTCATCTCCACCGTCCAGAGCCGCCTCCGAACCGCGGCGCTCGAGCCAGCGTCGCGCGCGCCGCTGCAGCAGGCTGAGCAGCCGCGGCGGCCGCCGTTCACCACCCCAAACGGGCGGCAAGGCCGAGGTCGCCGCGATGGCGAGAATCACCGCGACGTTCCAGGCAACGAGGAGCAGCAGCGGCGCGGCGAGGACGCTGATCTGCCGCTGCGGCCCTAGAGCGTTGGTCGCTGCGCCGAGCGCCAGGGCGCCGAGAAGCACCGGCGCGGTCCAGCCGGCGAGCGGATCGCCGCGACGCAGCAGCCGCGGCAGCTCGCCGAGCGCGCCGGTGACCTCCGCCCCCAGATGGCGGGCACGGGCGACGAGCCAGGCGCCGAGCGCGTCGTCGCCGACGTCGGCCGTCGCCGCCTGCGACGCGAGCCGGCGGCGATCGAGGGCGAGCACCTCGCCCACGCGATCCGCGTCTTCGAGGGACCACGTCCAGAGCACGGCGCGCGCCTCGGCCTCCCGCAGCGCAACGCGGGTCGGCTCAGCGGAAGTCGCTGCAGGGTCGGCCGGCATGGTCTCGCCGAGTCTACGGCGTCCCGCTCCGTGGCGGGTCGAGCGGCCGGGAGACGACGCAGGCGTTGACCCCGCCCACTCCCATCGACAGCTTGCCGACGGGGCCGTCCGGCGCGGCGCAGCCGGCGTCGAGAACGAAGTGCTCGTGCACCTGGGCGATCTGCGCGTTCAGCTCTTCGGCTCCGAGCGGCGTGGGAAAGAGCCGCCCGCGCTCGATGCCGAGGTATTGCGCGGTCAGCTCCCAGCCACCGCCAGCCGACATTCCGTGCCCGAAGGTGCCCTTGCGTGCCGTCACCAGCACGCGATCCGACAGATGCTGGCGCGCCGTGCGCATCTCGCTGTAGTCCCCAGGCGTGGCGGTGGCATGCAGATCCCACGACGTGAGATCGAGGCCGGCGAGGCCGGCCTCCGCCAGCGCCCTGGCGATCGCCTCCGACGGTCCCTCGACCGACGGCGTGATGATGTGGTCGGCATCGGACGTCACACCAACCGCCAAAGGCTCCATCCCGAGCGGACGAAAGCCACGCGCACGGAACTTCTCGAAGTTGGCGACGATCCACACGACCGCGCCGCCGGCGACGTGCGTGCCGCGGAGCTCGGTCAGCGGCTTCGAGGTCTCGCCGTCGGCCGACAGGACCCGCGCGCTGTAGAAGCCGCCGACGGTCAGAGGATGCGGCGGTGGCGCAGTGGCGCCAACCACCACGGCATCTGCTTCGCCGCTCCGGATCGCACGGAGGGCGAGCTGAAGCGCCACACCGAACGTCGAGCAGGCGGCGCCGACCGCCAGCGTCGCGCCCCGGATGCGCCCGAGCATCGAAATCTGCGCCGCGGGGATGTTGTCGATATTCCACAGGAGGTTGGCAGAGACCGCCTGCCACGGCGGCAGCGGTGCACCCCACTTCTTCTGGAGGCGGCGGAGTCGACGCTGCTTCTCTTTCAGCGCCGAGAGCTTGCCCGCCTCGACCGAGCCTTCCACCGCCAGGGCGTCGATGTCGCGCTGCTCCGCCAAGAACTGGCGCAGCTCCGGAGAGCGCTCGCTCCAAAAACGCCACCAGACGTCCTCCATCGCGTCGCGCTCATCCTCGTGGGCGTCGTGCGGCGAGGGAGGAACCTGGTCCCCGACCACCGCCGGCGCTCCGTGACGCTCTGCGGCCGAGAGCCCAACCTCGCCCGCCTCCCAGGCGCGACGCGCGCTGTTGCGCTCGACGTTGGCCCAGAAGCGATCCCAATGGCGCTGGGCGCGGTAGAGCTCGAGCGATTGGCGATGCTGCGTCTCAAGATCGCCCAACCCGGTGCCGACGTAGACATGCGTCCGCGCCCCGAGTTCTTGCAGCGCTCCCTCAAGCCCCGGATTCTGCTCCAGCGCCTGGATGAAACAGCCGATCGCATATTGCACCGGCGGCCCCATCTTGCTCTCGAGCTGGCCGAAGCGGCTCAGTTTGAAGCGCTCGGCCACCCAGGCCTCGTAGACGCTGAAGTCGAAGTCGGGCCGGCCGACGAGGAAATTGTCCGGGCCGAAGCCGTGGAACGGCTCAAGCCAGGTGCCGCCTGCTTCGAGATTTCGGGCGAACGCTTCGATATTCGGCGAGCGTGGCGCGACCACGCCCCAGCCAAATACGCCGACCCGCGGCGACGGACCGGCCTCGGAGCGGGGCGGATCAGGAGAAGTAGAAGGACTTGAGGCGGCGGGAGTATCGTTCGAAATCGTCATCATTCCATCGCGGCGAGGCGCTCGGAGGGCTCGTCCGACCGAGCAGCCGGCGCGTCGCAGTGCGGCATGATGTCATGCCGCGCAGCGGCAAGCCCGTCAGACCTCGAAGGCGAAGCAGCAGGCCGAGCCGCCAAGTCGAGATGTTGATAGAGGCGGCCGTCGACGAAGCCGAGCCTTCGGTAGTAGACCCGGGTACCGATCCCGGAGATGACGGCCAGCCGCGCCGCCCCGGCTTCCGCTGCCAGATCGGCCGCCCAGGCGATGAGCCGTCGACCGAGACCGAGATGCTGCGACCGCCCTTCGCCGGCCTCGCCGGCGGCAGCACCGATGGCGACGACGCCACCATAGACGTGCACCTCCCGGAGCAGCGCAGCGCCACGCAGCTCGTCCGGCGGTGTCGCTCGATCGCCGAGGTCGGCTGCCGGCAGGGCGAGGCGACAGAACCCCGCGATGCGGTCCTCGGGGTCAACGACCTGCAGGAAGCGCTCTTCACCGATCGAGGTGGCGTAGCGAACCTGCTCGAACCGAAGGGTCTTCGCGTCGACCCGATGGTGCCGGATCTCCCTCGCTCGAATGTCGTGCATCCTGCGCCCATCGGCTGCCAGGGCGTTCTCGGCGAGCTGTCGAAAGTTGGTCGTCTTGTTGCCGATCACGATGTCGTTGCCGGGAATGTCGCGGATCACGCGCGTCACCCGACAGTAAGGAGGGACCGCCTGGAGGCAGGCGGTCAACACCTCGAGCAGCTCGTCGTGCTCGTAGGGACGCCAGCGGCCGGCGCGGTGGACGTCCATCAGCTCGGTGCCGTCGATCAGGCTACAGGGGTAGATCTTGAGCTCGTCGGGGCGGAACTCAGGATCGTTGAACAGCCGGGCGAAGTCCTCGACATCCCGGTCTGGCGTCGATCCGTACAGATTCGCCATCCAGTGCAGCTGCAGCTTGAAGCCGAAGGATCGAAGAAGGCGCAGAGCCCGCCGGGACGCGGCAACGTCATGACCGCGGCGATTGAGCCGCAGCACTTCGTCATCGAGGCTCTGCACGCCAACCTGCACCTTGGTCGCTCCGAGCCGTCGCAGGCGCAGCGCCTCCGCTCGATCGAGATGGTCGGGCCGCGTCTCGAGCACCAGGCCGACGCAGCGCGCCTCTGCGGTCTCGTTGAGCCGCTGCGCCTCCTCGAGGCACTGCCAGCTGGCGCCCTCGGAGGCATCGAGCAGCTCGCCGCCGAGCTCGCGCCGCAAGAATCGGGCGACCGTCTGGTTGTATCGACTGTCGACCTCTGCAGGCGCTGGAGCGGAAGACTCCGCAGTCTCAGCACCGAGCGATTCGAAGGCTGGCCCCACCCGCTCCGGCAGGTCGAGATCGTCTGCCTCGGCACGGCGAAACGCGTTCATGGCCGCCAGGCAGCGCTCGACGAACCAGATCTGATAGCGCTCAGGATAGGACGACCACGTGCCACCCAAGACGATCAGCTCGACCTTGTCGACGCGGTGCCCGTTGCCGTGCAGTGCGAGAAGCCGCGCCAAGGTCTGGCGGAACGGATCGAATCGATGCTGCGCCGCCCGCTGAGCACCCGGTTCGAGCGACAGGTAGCTCTTGGGCATCCTCACGTCGCTCGGACAGAAGATGCAGCGGCCAGGACACGGATAGGGCTTGGTCAGGACCGTCACCGGCGCCACGCCCGAAAGCGTTCGCACGGGCTTGCGCCGCAGCCGAGCAATGAATCGCTCGCCGTCGTCCCAGCCGCGCTCGTCTGCGAACCGACGGAAGGCGCGCAGGATCTCGCTCTTCGAATAGGACCCGCCCTTGGCGCGCGGATGGCGTCTGCACAGGCGCCGGAGGGTTGCATCGTTGAGCGTCGGCTCGGCGCGCAACGCCTCGATGAGCGGCACAATGCGCTCGGCGTGCAGGGAGGGATCGAAGGGCCGGATGCGGCGACGCACGACAGCGGACTCGGGATTGAAGGCGGACGAGGTGGGAGGTGACAGGCTCAAATTGCCCTCGAGGGCGGAAGCCTCGCCAACGGAAGCGCGTAGCGTAGCATGCGCTTCCATGGAGCCTCTCCTCAGCGAGCGCCTCCGGAGCATGGTCCGGACGTTCTACCGCGAACATGCCGACTCGTTCTCGGACAGTCGCGCATCACCATGGCCGGGATGGCGACGCCTGCTCGACGAAGCGGACCGACGGCTTGCCGAGAACCCCACGGTCCGGGCACTTGACGTCGGCTGCGGGAACGGCCGCTTCATCAGGGCCCTGGCCGATCGCCTCAAGACGCACGCGAGGCGACTCGAGATCATCGGCCTCGAGCCTTCGGACGAGCTGCTCTCGATCGCCCGACGCCGACTGGCCGATCTCGCCGAGGTCGAAGGCCTGCAGCTCGATCTCCTCGCCGGGGAGCTGCCGGTCACAGCGCCTTCGGCTCAGGCGGCGTCCGTCGAAAGGTCTGCCGGCGGCCCGCCCGAGACCCAGGGAACAGCACTTGGAACGTTCGACCTGATCGCTCTGCTCGCCGTCCTGCACCACGTGCCGGGAATGGCGGCGAGGCACGCCTTGATGCGCCGGCTCGGCGATCATCTGACACCGAACGGGATCCTGGCCGTGTCCATCTGGCGATTCGATCGCGATCCGGCCTTCCTTCGCCGCCGCGTGCCGTGGACGAGCCTCGAGCCTGTCGTTGCGACCGACCAGCTCGAGGCGAACGACCATCTGCTCTCCTGGCAAGGCGATCGGTCGGCGTTGCGCTACTGCCACCTGGTCGACGATGCCGAAACCGACGCCCTGATCAAAGCGAGCGGCCTGCGCCTCCTCTCCTGCTGGGAGGCCGACGGCGCCTCCGGGCGGAGCAACGCCTACCTTCTTCTCGGACAATGATGCGACGTCTGCTCAATCTCGTCCGCACTCTCGCTCGCACGCTCTCGATCGGCACTCTGACGCTCCTCGGCTTCCTGGGGTGCTTTGCAGGATCGATGCTCCGCCGGGTTTCGCCGACATCGGGCCTAGCTCTCCGCAACCAGGCGATGCGATGGTGGGGAATCTCTCTGGTTCGCGTCGTCGGAATGCGCGTAAAGGTCGAAGGCTCGCCTCCACGCGAACCGACGCTGATGGTTGCCAACCACCTCAGCTATCTCGACATCCCTCTTCTGGGCGGCCTGCTGCCGACAACTTTTGTCGGCAAGGCCGATCTGCGCGGCTGGCCGGCATTGGGCGCAGTCTTCGACGCCGCCGGCACCATCTTCATCGATCGTGGCAGCAAGAAGGATCTTCTGCGCGTGATGGACGAGGTGCGGACAGCGTTGGCCGACGGCCTGTCGGTCATCGTGTTTCCAGAGGGCACCAGCGGAAGAGGCGACGAGATCCTGCCGTTCAAACCCTCCCTTCTGGAGGTCGCCGCCGCGTCCGGCCTGCCGGTCGCCTGGGCGACGATTCACTACGCGACGCCGCCCGGCGAGCAGCCTCCTTCCGAGTCGGTCTGCTGGTGGGGGGACGAACTGCTTCTGCCGCACTACCTGCGGATGATTCGGCTCCCCTCGATCGCCGCAACCGTTCGATTCGGCGCCGAGAGCGTGCGCGGGGAGGATCGCAAAGAGATCGCCCGGGCGCTCTATGTCGCCATGTCGGCAGGCTTCGAGCCGTCGCTCTGAGCTGCCGGACCGAGTCGCAGCGTTCTGCCGAGGCCTGGAGTCCTGAGTCTCGGCCTTGACGCTGTGCCGCCGCGAGCCGCGAGCCGCGAGCCGCGAGCCGCGAGCGGAATGTTGGCCAGCTTGGACGGCCGGCGACCGACTTAGGCGCTCGAGTCTCCGCCCTCCGCGGCCCCGTCGCCGATCCGCTCGGCGGCCACCGCCGCGGCGTCCGACAGTTCGTCGTTCGACACGACCTGCTTGTCGAGGAGGACCTGGACGAGACCCTGCAGCAGGGCGCGCGACTCTTGGAAGGTGTGCACCAATCGGCCGTCGAAGGCCGAGCCCATTGCCACTTCACCATCGAGGGCGCGCGTCTCCCGAACCGGATCGCCGTAAGCGGGGACCGTGTCTGCCGGATAGCGATAGAGCTCGGCGTAGAAGCTGCCAGGGTCGATCCCGATGACGTCGAGGATCATCAGCACCTGCTCAACCCGCAGGGATTTCTGCTTGGTCAGGAGCTGACTGATGTAGCTCCGTCCCCATCCCAACGAATCTTGAACCTGGAGTTGCGTCTGCCCCCGCTCGCGAATTTTGTTCCGCAGCAGAGTAAGAACGCGATCCACCTCTTTGTCAACGGGTTTCATGGCGCGGCGATTCTATGAACAACAGCGTTTTTGACAAGTTTTACTTCCGGAAAGCGACAGACAGACGAGAATCACTGAATTTCAGAAAGTTTTTCCTAATATCAAGCTCTCTCTCCACTTTCTCGTCGAACCCGAGGCGAGACATTCTCCAGAGACGGCGAATCTTTGCTCTCGGCCGAATTTTCTTGCTATTCACCGTATTCTCCTTCCGAAGATCCTCGAATCCTCGCCCTTCCGCGTCTTCTTCCTGCGATCGAACCCGCCGATGCGCTCCGAGGCGCCTTGGAGCGATCGATCCCAGGCAAGCCAACTGGCGGACCGCCGCGAACCACGCGTCCGCCGAAGCACAGCCGCTGTGCGAGCCGATCGGTCCGGCGAGGCGGCACGACTTACGCCTCGTTACCGCCCACTCTATCGACCGAGCTACAGGCCGTCAACCGGCCGATTCAGCCTTTCGTTGGGGCGGTCAGGGAGAAACGAGGAAGATCTCGAGCCGGTCGGCCTGGCGGCGAACGTCGGCGATCCGTGCGCCTTCCGAAGCGAGGTCGAAGACCAGCCGAAGCTCACGGCCCGGGTGGTAGCCGAACCTGACGCTGGCAAGCTCAGCGGTCGAGACCTGCAGGTCGGAGCCTCGATAGTTCTCGACACCGAGGATCGAGACCATCTCGCGATCGGGAGCCCATCTGAGCCTGTCGTGCACGAGGCGGTCAGCGTCCAAGCGGCCGTCGAGCCGCACGACGACCCGCGTTCCGCCATCGGCAGCCGACGCATCGATGCCTGCCACAGACGCCGCAGGCGGGCCGGAGCCGGCGGAGAAAGGCTCCGCCGACGCATTGTCGGCGGCGTCGAGTCGAGCGGCCGTCTCCAGGTTGCCGTCGCCGGCAGGAGACGGCTGGGCCGCCGCGAAATCCTCGAGGGAAAGGTCGTCCTCAAGAGACACGCCGGCCTCCACCTCAACCGCCGGCGGATCCGAGACGGCGCGCGGATCGGACGATTCGAAGCCCAAAGGCGGCTCTCCAGGATCCCGTGGAGCCTCGACTTGAATCATCTCGGGTTCGGCATCTCCGGAGCCAGCAAGCGGATCGTCGCCAAAGCCGCCGGCGAAGCCTGATCGATCCCCGTCGTCGGCTGTGGACGACGCAGCGTCCTCGAGCGACGGTGCCCGATCGAGATCGGCAGCCGGCTCAGGGAGGTTCCCCTGGTCGGGCGCGGACGCGACGGCCACGGGTGCCTCACCGCCCAAGCCAACCAGCGGCAGAATGGTGTCGCGGAAGAAGAACGCGGCACCGCCGATCGCCAGGACCAGCAGAGCCGCCAGCGCCAGCGGCCAGCGGCTGCGGCGAGAGGCCGGCTCGGCGTCCTCCGGCGGCCGATCAAAGAGATCCTCGGAAGTCGCCGGGGCGCCAGGTGCCTCCGGCGCCTGCGCTTCGCCTCCCCAACTAGGCTCCGCGGTTGACGGGCCCGCCGAAGGCACTGGCTCAGGCCAACCGGCGTCGGACGGCGAATCGGGCGGCGGCAGCGGTGAAGCGAATGGATAGGGCTCGGCAGACGGCAGCGGCGGCGCCGGATCGTGAGGTTGGACGACCGGCGTCATCTGGTCAGGTGGGGGCAGGTCGGTCGGAGAGGTTTCAAAGGCGCTGGACGCGGCGGACGAGGCCTCCTCGTCCTGCCCGCGCCACTCTTCTTCCTGACCGCGCCATCCTGACTCCGCGTCGTCACTCGCCGGGCCGGCGGACGCTTCCGAGGCGCCGTGTTCTGGCTCCGAAGCGCGACCAAACGCGTCGCGCGCGAAGATGCCGCCGGCGGTCGCCGCGCCCGCCGCAGCCGTAGCGGCGGCCAACTGGGCCGGATCCAGACGTTGAGTCGGCTGATCAGCCGACACGTCCCAGGCGTCGTCCGGTGGCTGCACCTGGGTGCTGGGCGCGCGGTCGTCGATTTCGAAGTCGATGTCGAGGTCGGAGTCCTCCGCGAGGCCGCTTGCCGTCTCGATCGCGACCGGCGGCTCCCCCGGATTCGCATCGGCAGCGGCAGTCGACGAGCCGACCGCGCCGGGCGCGAGGCCGAGGTCCGGGACAGTCTCTCGATCAGGGTCGACCGCCTCGGGCCCGCCGGGAGCGAACGACACCTCGTCGGACGCGGAGACATCGGCTGCAACGGGAAGCTCGACGACTTCGGTCGAGGCGTCCGCTGCCGACCTGTCGAAGCTCGGCGCATCGGACGTCGGTGGCTCTACCCTCTCAGCCGGCTCGGTGATGGCGAACGTGCCGGTGACGATGCCGGACGCGTCGTTGCGCTCTGCTTCCGCGTCAAGATCCTCAGTATCGAACGAGATGTCTGAGAAGTCAGTCAGCTCATGCGTCGTCACACCGACGAGCGTCGGATCTTCGGAGCCGTCGTCAGACGCTGCATCGGTCGCGGGCTCGGCAAGGGCCGCCACAGCTTCGGTGCCGAGGCCGATCGAGCTCTCTTCGAGTGCGGCTTCGTCGAGCGCCTCGAGCTCAAATCCACCGTCTGCGGCCGCCTCGCCGGAGCCCGGATCGATCATCGCGAAGCCGATATCGCGGATGTCCTCGTCGGTCGCTTCATGCTGGCTCGGAGCCGGCTCGGTCTCCATCAGCTCGCTTGGGATCTTCGGCAGATCTTGCCCCCACGGCGCGGCGAAGCCTGCTTCGGAGCCGGCGGGCGCGGCGCCGGCTCCGGCGACCGCCGAGCCGATGAGCGTCGGATCCTCCGAGAGATCATCGAGGCTGAGCTGGCCCGTCGCCGGCGGCGGCGAAGCATGGGCGTCGGGCGGCACGTGATCCAGATCGAACGGCTCGCCGCCGCTCTTCACCTGCTCTTCCAGGAGGCGCAGGACGAGATCGCGGGAGTTCTCGTCGAGTGCGAGGAAGCGCAAGCCCATGCCCGCCGGCCGGTCTGCCGACGACTTCGGGCGCACCCACGCCACCTCGCCGATGCCCCACAGCAGGCGATAGCCGTCAACCAGCCGAATCTGAAAACGAACTTCAGTGCCGACCGGGCGCGGGCGCGGCGTCGCGAGGAACATGCCGCCGAGCGAGATGTTGGACCGCAGGTCGTCGACGAAATCGGCGAATTTGTCGTACTCCTGCTCGATCTTCGCTTCGAGAGGTGGATTGAGGGACGGGCCGCTCGCTGAATTCGCCATGGCGTTCACGGGCGCGGCGAGGCCGCCGACGCCGATCGAGATCAGATTCCGCCGGCGCCGCGCGCGCAAGCCCTTAGCCGACGGGGAGTTGCCCGATCCTAACTCAGTCCCGAACGGCGCCGGTGCGATCCCGACGCGACGAGACGGTCAAGCCGGCGGGCGACGAGGTAGCACCGTCTCGGTGGCCCCGTAGATCTCGAGCGTCTTCGGGTCCTGCGCGAAGACGATCGCGGTCAGTTCCAACTCGACCCAAGCGGGATCAGGCTCGATGCGCCAGGTGGCCCACGCGGGCCGAGCCGGCCCGTCGGGAGATCCGGGCGCGACCTCCAGCGTCTCGAGGGTGCGGACGACGCGGTCGTGGCGCAGCCGCCGATCGCGGTTCTCGCCGCTCGAGACGTCCGTGAACTGGCGACTCTCGGTCACGATCGCCACGAGCTCGGCGGCAGGCGGCAGGCGCGCCGTGACATCGAGGGTCCAGCCGTCGACGTCGGCTTCCGGCTCGATGTAGACCCTTGCGGTGTCGGGTCGTGCCATCGACTCGACCAGAAGGTCTTGGACGTCGTCCGTCACGGAGCCCACCACGTGCGCGCGTCCGTCGACCACGAGCTGCGGCGTGTAAACGCTGCTCTCGAGCTGCTCGGCATAGGACCGCTGACGCTCGGTCCAGCGCGGCGACGAGAACGGATCTCGCCATCCCAGCCGATTCCAATAGTCAACATGAAAGGCGAGCGCGATGACGCCTCCTCGGCCGGCGAGCGACGACAGGACGAAGTCTGCGGGCGGGCAGCTGGAACAGCCTTGCGACGTGAAGAGCTCGACCACGACCGTGTGCCGAGACCTGTCGCTCGTGCCGAAAGCGATTTCCTCCTCCGCCAACGCCGTCTGGACGGCTGGCGGGAAGGGCGACACCGACAGTGCGACAAGAGCGACGCCGCAAGCCGCGACAGCCGACAAGAAGAGCGAGCGTTTCAGCATGGAGGCCTCCTACGGACGATGCGGTGCGCCCTCGTCGATCGTTCGGCGCTCGAGGGCAGGTGGTTCATCGCGGCGGCTCGAGGAGGCGGGTCGGGCGAGCAGCCAGTCGCTACAATCATACGACCCGCGCCGGCCTGCGCTCGGTCACGCTGTCTCTCGCTCCTCTTCCCCGCTTCGAGGGCTTCTTTATGTCCGACCCGACGGTGTCCCACACGACATCCCGCCCACCGAGCCGCGCCGGTTCCGACGCCGCGGCCTCTCGACCGAACCAACTCTCGACTCTCGCCAATCGAGCGGCTCCGGAGCCTGGCGGCGCCGTCGACCGACGCGCGTTCTTGCTCGGGGCGATCGCCGCGGCCTCGGTGCCTGCCTGCGTACGCGCCGAGGCCGAGCGAGCGATCGACCAGGACGATCTCGATGCTGCAGCGCGCCTGCTGGGCCTCGATCTGACCGCCGCCGAGCGCAAGCTGATGGCTCCGGACGTTGCGAGGCTGCAAGATGGTGTGGCGCGACTGAGGCAGGTGCCGATCGACAACGCGGTGGCGCCGGCGCTGACGTTTCGTCCGCTCGCTCCGACGACGTCGCGGCCGGCCGCTGTGGTTGAGCACTCGGACGCCACGTCCCGCACCGACTCTCGGACCGCCGACTCCTGGACCGGGGCGCCCGACGACATCGCGTTCGCGCCGGCTCACGAGCTAGCCGCCGCCCTGCGCGACGGACGCACGACGTCCGTCGAGCTGACGGAGCTTTACCTGCAACGGATGCGCCGATTGGATCCGCTGCTCGAGGCCGTGATCACGCGCACCGAGGATCGAGCGCTCGAGGCCGCGACGCTGGCAGATCGCGCACTCGCCGACGGGCGGAGTGTCGGACCGCTCCACGGTGTGCCGTGGGGGGCCAAGGACCTGCTCGCCGTTGCGGGTGCCCCGACCACCTGGGGGACGGAGCCGTTCCGCGAGCAGACCTTCGACGCCGACGCGTTCGTGGTCGAGCGACTCGATGCGGCCGGCGCACCGCTACTGGCCAAGCTCACGCTCGGTGAGCTGGCATGGGGCGATGTCTGGTTCGGCGGGAAGACGCGCAATCCGTGGAATCCGGAGCAGGGATCGAGCGGTTCGTCGGCCGGCTCGGCGGCGGCAGTGTCGGCCGGCCTGGTCGGCTTCGCGATCGGCACGGAGACCTTGGGATCGATCGTCTCGCCGTGCACCCGCACCGGCGCCACCGGTCTGCGGCCAACCTTCGGACGGGTCAGCCGCCGCGGCGCCATGGCGCTGGCCTGGTCACTCGACAAGATCGGACCGATCGCGCGCGACGTCGAAGATTGCGCCCTCATTTTCGAGGCCATCGCCGGCGCCGATGCGCAGGACCCGTCGACGCTCGGCGCGGTGCCCTTTCGCCATCGACGCGATCTCGACCCCGGGCGGCTGCGGGTCGGGGTGGTGCGCTCGGCCTTCGACGCTGAGCCCGACGATCTGGAATGGGCGGCGCACGACCGCGCATCGCTCGCCCTGCTCGAGGAGATCGGCTGCGACCTCGTCGACATCGACCTACCGAGCGCGACGGACGACAGCCTACCGGTGGAGCCTCTGGCGGCGATTCTGACGGCAGAAGCAGCGACGGCGTTCGAGGCCCTCTCTCTCGCGGGGCTTGACGACCGAATGAAGCGCCAAGAGCGAGACGCCTGGCCGAACGTCCTGCGGACCGGCCAGCTCGTCTCGGCGGTGCACTACCTGCAGGCGAACCGAATCCGTCGCCGGCTGATGGAGGAGGTGCGCCACCTGATGGCGCCGCTTGACCTCTTCATCGCTCCAACCTTCGGCGCCGACAGCCTGCTGCTAACCAACCTGACCGGCCATCCGGCGCTGGTCCTGCCCAATGGTTTCCGTCGAGACGGTACGCCGACCTCGATGACCCTCACCGGCCGCATCGGCGGCGAAGCGGCGCTCGTTGCACTCGGGAACGAGATGCAGCGCCGCACCGACTTTCATCGCCGACGCCCGCCGCTCGAGAGATTCCTTGCCGCCCGCACGGCCGGCTCACCGCCGGCAGCGACCTAAGGCGTCGACTCGCGCCGCCGCAGCGCGGAAGAGCAGAGGGCCGGACACGGGTTACTGTCGGCGACGATGAACGTGCTCACCTCGATTGCCGTAGAAACGTTCCGCGTCGTCGTGCTGGCGGCGCCCTATCTCCTGCTCGGCCTGGCGATGGCGGGGCTGATCCACGTCCTCATGCCGACTCGCTGGGTCGAACGATTTCTCGGTCGGCCCGGCCTCGGCGGCGTCGCGACAGCGGGACTGGTCGGCATCCCGCTGCCGATCTGCAGCTGCGGCGTCGTGCCGCTCGTTGTCGAGCTCCGCCGCAAGGGCGCCACACGACCGGCCAGCCTGTCGTTCTTGGTGACGACCCCCGAGTCGGGTGCCGACTCGATCCTCTACACCTGGGGATTGTTGGGACCGGTGATGGCCGTCGCACGGCCGATCGCCGCCTTCGCCACCGCGATGTTCGGCGGCACGCTGGCCTGGATCGCCGGCGGCGACGAGCGGCCGGAGCCGACCGAAACGATGGCGAGCTGCTGCAGCTCGGCCGCCACGACGCAAGCGGCCGACACGCAAGGGAGCACCTGCGCCTCCCATGCGCCGACGGCCGAGGCCACAGCGAGCACCTGCAGCTCCCACCCACCGACGGCCGAAGCAAAGACGCCGCAGCCGAGCATCGCGGCCCGAGCGCTGCGCTACGGCTTCGTCGACCTGCTCGACGACCTCGCCTTTTGGCTCCTGCTCGGCTTCGTCCTCGCAGGCCTCTTGACCGTCTTGCTTCCCGCCGACCTCACAGCATTCGGCCTCGGCTCGGGCCTCCTGCCGATGCTGCTGATGCTCGGGGTCGGCGTGCCGCTCTATGTCTGCGCCTCGGCGTCGACGCCGATCGCCGCAGCGCTGATGGCGAAGGGGCTCGCCCCCGGGGCGGCGCTCGTCTTCCTGCTCGCAGGCCCGGCGACCAACGCCGCCTCCCTCGTCGTGTTGACCCGGATCTTCGGTCGGCGTTTCGTCGGACTGTACCTGGCGGCCGTGGGGGTCGGCGCGCTGGCCGCCGGCCTGGCGCTCGAGATCGTCCTCGGAGCGCTGGCGCTCGAGATCGCTCTGCCGATGGCGCATCACGCGCACGGCGGCTGGAGCCCATGGAGCCTGGCGGCCGCGGGCATCCTTCTGGCGCTCCTCGCGGCGAGCGGCGCACGCGGCGCGCTGGCGCGGGGAGCGCGCGAAGCGGCCGCGAGCCTGGCGGCGCTGCGCCGGACGGCGCGTGCGAGCCAGGCCTGAAGCCTGGACCGTTCGAAGGCTGCGACTGCACAGGGCGACGCGCGACCGAAGGCGGCGGGCGATGGTACCCCCAACGGGATTCGAACCCGTGTCGCCAGCTTGAAAGGCTGGTGTCCTAACCTGGCTAGACGATAGGGGCACGGCGACGCGGGTCGCATGCGAAGCGGGAACGTACCACAGTCGTCGCGGGCGACCAAGATCGCGCGGCGCGTTCGCCGCCGAGCGGCGGACGCCCTGAAACCGTCAGCCGAAGAGCGGCCAGGAGGCGCCGAGGAGTCGCAGCAGGCCGCCGAGCGCCATCGCCACCACGCACGGCCAAAGGCTGAGCGAGCGCTCGCGCATCATGCCGGCCAGCAGGCCACCGGCCAGCGCGATCGGCATCAGGACGGCCCACGGCGGTGCCGGCTCCATGGCCAGCCCGACGAGCCAGGTCGGCATCGGCAGCCAGGTGCCCTGCACCGCCGCGACCAGCGCCGTTGACCCGAGGGCCGCGATCCACACCGGCATCCCCAGCCTCCAGGTGCCGCCCGGGAGCTGCACGCGGGCGTCGAGCACCAGGAGACCATGCACCAAGCCGCGGAAACAGAGCTCGACCGCCAGCGCCGCCAGCAGCACCGCCGTCGCCGCCCAGGCGAGGTCCACACGGTCGGCAGTCGGCGCAACGGCAGGGATCGGCAGAGCGCCGAGGGCAGCAGCTGCCGCCACCAGCGGCGCCAACAGAATCCACTCTCGCCCGGCGGGCGACGTCCAGCCGTAGAGCCAATACCAGCCGCGCGACAGGTGGCGCGTCAGACCGGCGGCGCCGACGGCGAACACCCCTGCCGCGATCGCCAGCTCGAGGGTCTGGCCGTGAGCCTGCGCCGATGCTCCGCCGAAAAAGCGCAGCGCAACGACCGCCAGACCGGCGGCGAAGCAAAGAACTGCCGCCCACATGAGCGCCGACATCACGTGCCGCAGACGGCGCGACAGCGGCACCCGCTTATACGTCAGCTTCAGGATCTTGCTGATCTCGCTCGGTGTCAGGCCGGTGCCGTCCGGCCGCGGCGAGCCGCCGATCTCGTCGGAGCCTCCCCATCGCTTCGACACCGGCCGCCCATCGACCGCCGGATCGAGAAGGTTGAGGCGGTCATAGGCGTCCTGCAGCTCGATGCCGGAGAGCGAGGCGCTCCGGCGCAGAGTCCACTGCCGAGGCTCACGCTCGAGCGCGATGATGCCGAGTCGATCGCCCCAGGTCTTCTTGAGCCGTCGTTCGACATCGTAGATGCCACCGTCATCACGACAGGTCACGGCGACCTTTCCCTGGCCGATCTCGACGTGGTCGTACTCCTCCTGCACGCCTTCGAAATCGCTGAAGTCGTTCTCGTCGTACACCAGGTGGTCGATCTCGACCAGCATGTCGCGGGTATATGCGACCAGATCGCCATCGAGCCACTGCCCAGAGCGCTTGACCTCCAGCTCGAGCCGGTGAAGCTGGTCCAGCCGCTCGCGCTGACGAGCGAGCTCCGCAGACGGCAGACCGCACCACTCGGCGAGCGCGAAACCGTTGGCGTCGATCGCACCCTCGAGGCGCAAAAGGGGCGCGATGCGATCCCGCGCTGCCGGCTCGAGCTGACGCAACCGGCGGTAGTTGAGCAGCACCCAGATGGCGAAAATGGTGTCGAGGTCAGGCTCGTTGGCGTAGAGGGTCCACTCGCCGCGATCGAGCTCGAGACCCTTCACCACCAGCACCAGCGCCTGCTCGCAGGTGGCGAGCGTGAACGCTCGCGAGCAGCCGACGTGATGATCCAGGTTGTAGAGGTGGCTGCCGTCGTCGACCAGCGGCGCGAAGGTGCCGACGCCGTCGAGCAGAATGCTACGCTCGGGTAAACGGCGCGATTCTTGCTCGGAAAACGAAAGACCCCGCCGCACGTGGACGGCGACGGCCGGAGCTTCGAGACAGACCAACACGGTCCGATCGTCCCGCTCGCGGATCTCGTAGCGGGTCGGCAGACCGACGCGATCGGTCGGCGGGCTCGACGGCTCGGGCCGCGTGGCGGACACGGCCTGAGCAACGCGTCTCGGCAGAGCTGCGCTTGACGTTTCGGATGCCGCCGACGAGGAGCCGGGCGAACGCGATTCCTTGGATTCTGAAGCTGCCACGGGTGTCCTTTGAGACCGCGGGCGATTGTATTACGTCGGTGATTGCGTGCAGGGCGCGCACCGCCGCCGAGCGCACGGTGAGGATTCGCGGGCTCGCGGCTCGACGCCGGATTCGACTCAACAAGATCGCCTCACGCGCCAGCAGCGCGGAAACGAGAGCACACGCAAGAGCGCGCGATCCAACGCGCCAACATCAGACCGTCACGCAATGCGGCAGATCGGCAAATACCAGATTCTCGAGCGCATCGGCACCGGCGGATTCGCCGTGGTTTACCGCGGCTACGATCCTGACATCAAGCGCCACGTCGCGATCAAATTGTGCCACTCGCGCGACGAAGAGATTCGCCAGCGCTTCCATCGCGAGGCCGAGATCGCCGGCAGCCTGATCCATCCCAACATCGCCCTGATCTACGATTTCGGCGTCTACGAGCAGATGCCGTATCTGGTCGAGGAGTTTCTCTCCGGCGAGGATCTGGCCCATCTGATCCAGCGGCAAGAGCCAGCGGCGATCGGCACGCGGGTTGCCTCGCTGCTCCAGATCTTGCGCGGTCTGCGCCATGCGCACGCGCACGGCGTCATCCACCGCGACATCAAGCCGGCCAACGTCCGCGTGCTCGAAAGCGGCGAGCTGAAGCTCATGGACTTCGGCACCGCGAAGCTCGCAGACGTCGAAAGCCAGCTCACCCAGACCGGCGTGACGCTCGGCACCGTCGCCTATCTGGCGCCGGAACGCCTGCGCGGCAAGCCGGCCCGACGCAACAGCGACCTCTTCTCGATCGGCGTGCTGGCCTTCGAGCTCCTTTCGTT